>JAGCDQ010000003.1 GCA_017651245.1 Bacteroidaceae bacterium
ATGGAACAAGCAATAAGAACCGTGGATGGGAACGTCCCGTCAACTTTGAGCTGATTGTGCCCAATAAGGATAAAGAATATTGTGTGGCACTCAACCAGGGAGTTGACTTAGAGGTGAGCGGTGGATGGAGCCGTCACTTTCCACCTTCCCCTTCCTTCAAGCTGAAAGCCGGAAAGATATATGGTGAGAAATTTTTCTCCTACCCTATCTTCTCTCAGAAACCCTATACCAGAAATAAGGCCATCATTGTGCGTAACGGTGGTAACGACTGCGAATGCCGTATCGTGGATGCAGCCATTAATGAGATTATCTCCAGCAGTGGATTTCACCTTGACTGTCAAACTTATCAACCAGCCCACGTGTTCATCAACGGCGAGTATAAATTCATGTTCAACCTCCGTGAGACCACCAACAAAAACTACGCCTACGCCAACTATGGCATCGACACAGACGAAGTTGACCAGTTTGAATATGCAGGTGGTGGCACCTATGTCCAGAAATCAGGTGACGATGTAGCATTTAAAAAGTGGACAAACCTCTGCAACAAACTCTCATCCGCCCCCACGGATGACGACATCTGGGAACAGATCTGTCAACTCTGCGATATTGATGAAATCTGCAACTACTACGCCACTCAGTTATATGTAGGTTCAGAAGACTGGGTGACCAACGGCAATAACACCAAGGGATTCCGTGATCGCAACGATGGTAAATTTCACTTCATTTTCTTCGATGTGGATGAAGCCTTCAAGCGCACTGATCTCTTCAGTAAATTCAACGCTAACAAAGGTAGCAGCGGTGGCGGCAACAACTGGCCGTGGGGTGGCGGCGGTGGCGGCTGGTTCAACGAAACCTCCCTCACCGACCTTCTTTCCAACTTGCTCACTCGCCCAGAATTCAGAAAAAGATTCATCGACACCTATTGCATTGTAGCTGGTAGTGTGTTCGATGCTGACCGCTCATCGGAGATCATCCATAACATGGCATCCTTCAGCGAAGCAGCATTGGCACTTGACGGTTTGAACCCATGGACCGCAAAAGCTAAACACAACGCTGCCGGCAACAGCATCTCTGGTAATGACTTACTTGACGATATCACCAATAAGTCAAAGCGCGATGGTCGCATGACTGCAATGAAGAATTTCTTCTCTCTCACCAAGAGTTTCGACGTCACCATCCAGAGCAATCTCGACAAGGTTGATTTGATGCTCAACGACGTGAAGATTCCTACAGGCAAACTCGAAGGTGAGGTGATGGCACCAGCAGTCATCAAAGCCGAAGCTCCTGCCGGCTATGCATTCAAGGGCTGGAAGATTGAAGGTGGAGCCAGCACCACCAACACCCAAATCATCAAGGAGACAGCCAATTGGCAATACTACGACAAGGGGTCACTCGACGGAAAGAACTGGCAGGCACTAAACTACAACGCCACAAGTTGGCTGTCAGGTGCTGCACCACTCGGATATAACAATCAGAATAGCACGGAGACAGATCTTGACTGGGGCAGCGATTCCAACAACAAGCGTCCTACTTATTATTTCCGCCGTAAGTTCAACCTGACCCAAGCACCTAACGAGCAGCAGACATATACCTTCTCCTTTACTGTTGATGATGGATGCATCATCTATGTAAACGGTACAGAAGTTCATCGTGCCAACATGCCTGAGGGAACGGTCACATACTCTACGTTCTCTCCAAGCACAGACGGTCAGCAGGTTACTGAAAGCTTCACCATCGACCCTGCCCTATTCAAGTCTGGCACCAACGTCATTGCAGTTGAGGTACACAACAACAACGCACCTTCCAGCGACATCTGGTGGTCTGGTAGCCTCTCGCTCACAGAATCTGCGGAAAGTGACGGACTCATCAACGCTGACAATCATGAACTCAACCTGGAGGATGTCATTTCAAGCGACAGCCATGCAAACATCACTGCTTACTTCGAGCCAATTGATGACGAGGAAATTATCGCCAATCGTGAGGATGAGCCTTATGCACCGATCCGCATCAACGAAGTAAGTGCTGGCAACAACATCTATGTGAACGAATATTACAAGAAGAACGACTGGATTGAGTTGTACAACCCAACCGACATGACGTTCAACGTAGCAGGTCTCTATATAAGCGACGACCCTAATAAGCCCAAGAGGTATCAAATTCCTGCAGGCAATCCTGAAGTCCAGACTTTCATCAAGCCTGGTGGCAAACTCATCATTTGGGCCGACAAACTTGAGTCAGAGGATCTCATCTACACCAACACACCTCTTGGCGTGGTACGCGAAGGCATCTACTTCTCAAACCTCCACTCACAGTTCAAGCTCAGCAACGATGAGGGTAAGGATCAAGAGGTCATCATCACATGGTCTGACGAGTTCATCGCCAACAACCAGGCATATTTCGATGCGCATCCGTCCATGAAATATTTTGCCGACCACATCGTTTATGAGGCACATAAAGGTGATCAGACCGTGGGACGCTATCCCGACGGCGGCAACAACTTATATGTCATGAACCGTCCGACAATCGGGCAGGACAATGCCCTCCACTCCTACGACAAATTCATCGGAAAGGATACGGGCGTGATTGTTGAAGATCCAAATGCTATCGAACCAATCCTGGCAAAGAACGACGACAAGATCAGCATCCGCCTTGTTGGCACAGATCTCATCATCCAAGGCGAGTCAACCAATGCCGTGCTTGACATCTACTCTGTAGCAGGTATGCATCAGCAGCAGCTCACAGTCGACCTCACCGGCGGAAAAGCCACTATAGCCATAAGCGACCTTCCAGCAGGCATCTACATCGCCAATGTGAAGGGAGCAAACGGCAGCAAGACCAGCATCAAGTTCTCCGTCAGATAAGAGCAAGTGAATCGCCGTATGTGTCCATCCACACACGGCGATTCTTCGCTTACGACCACATATATTTCGGGTTAGTTGGGGCTATTCATTTTCGCAAGAAAACGAATAGCCCATATTGATGTGGAAAAAGTTGGAATACAACGATGTCGGCCACAATTCTTTAGTTGACAAGCGAACACGTCCAATTGAACAACTGGACACGTCCGATTGAACGATTGAACACGTCCGATTGAATGATTGGGTGTGTCCAATTGAGCAACTGGGTATGGACTTTTAGTAAAAAGTCCAAGACTTTCGTGCAAAAGTCCACGCTCGATGAGAAAGAAGTCTTAAGACTTTTCACCAAAAATCCTAGACTTTCAGGGAAAAGTCCACGCTCAATCGACTGACCAAGAAATAATCACAAGGGATTTTCACAAAGCACGAAAAAGGGTCACAACGCCAATCGGTGTGTGACCCTTCGCTTTGTGTGTTTATATAGAATCTTATTTGTTCACCTGGAACTTTGTGATGCCGTCCTTGATGTAACCAACAATCTGGTTGGCTGCAGCAAGACCTGCGTTGGTGTTAGCCTCAGCAGTCTGAGCACCCATCTTCTTAGGAGTTGAGAAGTAGCGACCCTCGAACTTCGCGAACTCAGCATCAGCGTCTGGCTTGATGTCGGTGATGTACTTGAGGTCGGTACGCTCTGCAAAAAGCTCTATGAGTTCTGGCTCGTTGATGACTTCCTTGCGGGCTGTGTTGATAAGAATACCACCCTTCTTCATGCTGCCCACAAGTGCCTTGTTGATGCTTTGCTTAGTCTCAGCAGTAGCAGGGATGTGAAGAGACACGATGTCGCAAGTCTCGAAAAGTTCAGCCTGAGATGCTGCGGCGTGAACACCTGCTGCCTCGATGGCCTCTGCTGGGCAGTAAGCATCGTAAGCAGAAACTTCCATACCGAAGCCCTTGGCGATGCGAGCCACGTTGCGACCCACGTTACCGAAAGCGAGGATACCCAACTTCTTGCCCATCAACTCAGAACCAGCCTTGCCGTTGTAGAAGTTACGAACAGTGAACACGAGCAAACCAAGCACGAGCTCAGCCACAGCATTGGCGTTCTGACCAGGAGTGTTCATTACCACCACCTTGCGAGCGGTAGCAGCCTCGAGGTCAACATTGTCGTAACCAGCACCTGCACGAACCACAATCTTGAGGTTCTTGGCAGCGTCCATCACCTCTGCGTCAATCTTGTCAGAACGGATGATGATGGCATCCACATCGGCTACAGCCTCCAAAAGTTGAGCCTTCTCTGTATATTTCTCCAGAAGAGCAAGCTCAAAACCAGCACCTTCAATGATTTCTTTGATACCAGCAACCGCAGGAGCCGCAAATGGCTTCTCTGTTGCAATTAAAACTTTAGCCATAATTATTTTTCAATTAGTGTTGAGCTTCAAATTCCTGCATGCATTTCACAAGTGCCTGAACGCCTTCTACTGACATAGCGTTGTAGCAAGATGCACGGAAACCACCTACGTCGCGGTGACCCTTCACACCAACCATGCCCTGGCTGGTAGCGAACTTCAAGAACTCATCCTGCAAGTCCTGATACTCTGGTTTCAGCACGAAGGTGATGTTCATGAGTGAACGGCTGTCCTTCTCTGCTGTGCCGACGAAGAGCTTGTTGCGGTCGATTTCTGCATAGAGAATCTCAGCACGCTGCTCAGCCAACTTCTGCATAGCTTCCACACCACCGTGAGCCTTCATATAACGGA
Source organism: Bacteroidaceae bacterium (assembly GCA_017651245.1). Lineage (GTDB taxonomy): Bacteria > Bacteroidota > Bacteroidia > Bacteroidales > Bacteroidaceae > Minthosoma. The sequence goes on from JAGCDQ010000003.1 coordinate 4,616, forward strand.
GGTTCATCAATGCGGAGTAGATTGGCACTACAGGAGGAGTGTTGAACATAGAACCCTTCTTCACGTGAGTGCGGTAGTCGAGCATCGTTGGGATATGACGAGAAACCTTGCCAAGAGCGTCATCCTTCACGATAACGAAGGTGAGACCTGCCATGGCGAGGTTTTTCTGAGCACCACCATAAATGAGTGCATACTTGCTCACGTCAACAGGACGGCTGAAAATGTCGGAAGACATGTCGGCAATCACAGGGATTGGAGAGTCGAGGTCTTCGCGAAGTTCCGTACCATAGATGGTGTTGTTGGTTGTGATGTGGAGATAATCCGCATCAGCAGGAATTTCGAAATTGCGTGGAATGTAAGTGAAGTTCTTGTCAGCAGAAGAAGCTACTTCCACCACTTCACCAAATGCTTTGGCCTCCTTCTGTGCCTTTGTAGCCCAAACACCTGTGTTCAGGTAGGCAGCCTTCTTCTCGAGGAAGTTGTAAGGAACCATACAGAATTCAAGACTTGCACCACCACCGAGGAAAAGAACGGAGTAACCCTCTGGAATGTTGAGAAGTTCCTTGAAGAGAGCTACAGCCTCATCAACTACTGGCTGAAAATCCTTTGCGCGGTGGCTAATCTCCATGAGAGAGAGTCCTGAACCATTGAAATCAAGACAAGCCTGTGCAGTCTGTTCAATTACCTCACGAGGAAGGATAGAAGGTCCTGCATTGAAATTGTACTTTTTCATTGTTAGTTTGTGATTATTAAGATATAATGATGTTTCCTTCTTTTTACCATTTTTCCAAATCGTTTGCAAAGATACTAATAAATCATCAAACGAGAAACATCCTGTTTCTTTTTTATGAGAAAAAAAATAAAAAAGGACGCAAGCCAATCGGAATTGGTACGTCCATATTACATTTTACGTCATAACCATTTCTTTCTCCGGAACCACCACAACGAAATCGCCGTACAAACTACACAGGCAATGATGGCAATCGGGAAGCCCATCTTCCATTGTTCCATTCCATTGATGAGGTTCATACCAAACATGGAAGTGATGAAGGTTGGAAAAAGGATGATCATGTTGAGCGACGTGAGGAGTCGCATCACCGTATTCATATTATTATTAATAATGTTCGCATAGGTGTCCATCGTGGAGTCGAGGATGTTGATGTAGATGGCTGTCGTCTCACGTGCCTGATTCATCTCAATGTTCACGTCCTCAATGAGTTCTGCATCCAGTTCATCGACTGGCAAACGGAACTTCAGTTTACTCAAGAGCGACTCGTTACCTCGGATGGATGTGCCGAAGTATGTGAGCGAGTCTTGCAGACGGGAAAGGTTCACGAGGTCTTTGTTGTCGATGTGCTTGTCAAGGTCGCGCTTGGCTTTCTCAATGATACTATTCACCTGCTTCAGATATTTCAGGTACCACACAGAAGCGCTGAGGAAGATGCGGAACACGAGGTCGGCAGCATCGGTGAAGCCCTCTGCCCTACGCATCTGGTGATTCACAAAGTCAAGCATCATCCGCGTCTCCTGATTGCAGATGGTGATGATCTTATCACCCTTGATAACGATACCCAATGGGATAGTCGTATAAGGGCTACGAGAAGACACACTCTTCAAGTGTGGAATACGCAAGATGATCATGAGCCAGCCTTCGTCCATGTCGTAACGGGCACGCTCATCTGCATCCGAAACGTCGTCCATGAAATAGTCTGGCATACCGAGTTCCTGCTCCAAGAACTCTCTATCGTCGTCCACTGGGCATGTCACCTGCACCCAACAATTGGGTTCCCAAGCGTCGATGTGCTTGATACCACCGTTAAAATTCCAGAATGTTCGCATTGTTTTCTGAATCTTTGCTTTGTTGATGTAAGAATAGTAAAAATTCGGGGCAAAGACTCATACAAACTCCGCGTGAGAGGTGAGTCTTATCCCAGGCAATTGGTACTATTCGCCGGATAATCGTCCATAGTTGTTTTTAATTAGTTATTACTCTCTTTTTCTGTGCGATTTCAAAGTCTTCCTTCAAAATCGTGTGCAAAGTTACGACTAAGTGAGCACAAAAACAAGAAAAAGCAAAAGAAAAGTGCTTGCAACGAAAAAAATTGCAAGCACTCGATGTGTTTTTAGAGACAATCACGTTACAGGATGGTCTTCACTGCCTCCAACATGCCTTTTTCCTGAATAAGGTCGAGGTCTTTCTTGACGAGGGCAGTGAGACCCGGAATGGTCTGGTTGAGATTCTCCTTCCAGATGTTCTCAGCAGCCAATACGCCCTCTACCACCTTCTGCGTGTCGCCCGTTGCCCAGAGGTCTTTGAGCAACTGCATGATTTCAGGATCATCGTTGGGCTCGATGGGTGCACCATCGGCACGAGTGCCACCCTTATAATAAGTAATGATGGCAGCAAGACCGAACACAAGTCCCTGGGGGAGTTCACCCTTTCGTTGAAGATACACTTTCACGCCTGGGAGGTCACGAGTCTCATATTTGGGGAAAGAGTTAAGCATGATGCTCGTCACCTGATGGTCCACGTATGGATTGTTAAATCGCTCCAACACGTCAGCGGCAAACTGCTGTAACTCTTCCATTGGCAAATTAAGCGTCTGCATCAGCTCATCGAACTGCACCTTGTGGATGTACTTGCCCACCACCTCATCGTTGCAAGCATCACGCACGATGTTGATACCGCTGAGGTAAGCGACGGGAGAAAGCACGGTATGTGGACCATTGAGCAGCGTCACCTTCCTCTCGTGGTAAGGCTTCTCGCTGGGAGCAATTAGCACGTTCAATCCAGCTTTCTCTGCAGGGAACTCAGCTTTGAGTGCCTCAATGTCCATGTTCTCAGGCTTCTCAATCACCCAGAGGTGGAAAGCTTCACCCTGCACCACCATATTGTCGGCATAACAAATCTTCTGCTGAATCTCGGCAATCTCCTTGCGTGGGAAACCAGGCACGATACGGTCAACGAGCGTTGCGCACACATAATTATAATTAGTGAACCACTCCTTAAACGCGGCATAATCAGCGCCGAAGTCCTTCTTCCAGAGTTCGATGTACTGCTCAATACATTCTTTCAGATGGTGTCCGTTCAGGAAGATCAATTCGCAAGGCATGATGATGAGACCCTTGTCAGCTGCTCCGTTGAATGCCTTGAAGCGACGATAGAGCAACTGCGTCAGCTTGCCTGGATAAGAAGATGCTGGGGCATCCGTAAGCTTGCATTCGGGATCGAAGGCGATGCCCGCTTCGGTAGTGTTGCTGATGACGAAGCGAATCTCAGGTTGTTCCGCCAATGCCATGAAAGCCTGATTCTGGCTGTAAGGATTGAGGGCGCGGCTGATACAGTCGATACGGGTGAGCGAATTGACCTTCTCGCCATTCAGACGACCTTGCAGATTGACATGATAGAGACAGTCCTGCCCATTGAGCCAATCCACCATGCCGCGTTCGATGGGTTGCACGACCACCACGCTAGCGTTGAAGTCGGTCTTCTGATTCATGTTGTAAACAATCCAGTCAACAAAACAGCGAAGGAAATTGCCCTCGCCAAACTGGATGATTCTTTCGGGTGCATGGCTCTTCGGAGCCGTGCGAGCGTTTAGTGCTTTGAGTGTCATAAATAATTAGTCGTGAAATGATGTGCAAAGTTACAGCTTTCTACCTACTTTTTGACAAAAAGTTCAACCAAAAAGACAAAAAAAAGAGTTTTTTTTGGGTATCTTAACAAAAAGGACTACCTTTGCATCCGAATATTACTAAAATCATTCTATTTATTACTAATCATTTTTAAAGCAAAAGATTATGGCTTACACAGAAAAAACAACTACGGGTTATGGTACCCGTGTGGGCAATTCGCTCAAGGCTGTTCTTGCAGGCTTTGTCCTGATTATTGGTGCAACCATTCTGCTCTGGTGGAATGAGGGTCGTGCAGTGAAGACTGCTGACATGCTCGAAGATGCACAGGGTGCATGCGTTGAAATGCCTAACCCAGACAAGAAGAGTTCTGAGTTCGAGGGCGAACTCGTTTGTGCCACAGCTATGGCTAACACTGACGAGGTGCTGCAGGACACTGAATTCGGCATTAGTGAAAATGCAATCAGTCTGAGCCGCAAGGTGGAGTATTTCCAGTGGGTTGAGCACTCTGAGTCAAAGAGCGAAGACAAGCTCGGCGGCAAGCAGGAGACCACAACCACTTACACCTACAAGCAGGAATGGGTGAGCAGTCCTGTGAACAGCGGTGACTTCAAGGATCCAGCTTACCAGGGCAAGAATTACACTTGGGCTACCATCGAAAACCAGGATGTTTGGGCTCAGAACGTAACCTTCGGTGCATACGTACTCAACGAGTCACTCATCCACTCAATCAGCTCAGACGAGGCTGTTGAACTGAACGTGAGCGACGCTATCCTTCAGTCATACAACAAGAGCGTGGCTGACGTTTATGCACGTGTCAAGGGCTATGCAGCAGTTGCTGCTAACGCTGCTGTTGCACAGACTGAAGCTGCCGTTGCTGCTGTTGACGACAGCTTGCAGACTGCTATCCCAGACTCTATCAAGCAGGACAACAAAGTTGACCTCGAGTATGTTCATCAGGCAGGTAACGTGATTTATCTCGGTCGCACGATGAACGCTCCTGAGATTGGTGACGTTCGCATCACCTTCGAGAAGACTGTTCCTGCTAAGGTGACTGTTGTTTCTCAGGTTGAAGGCAACACCTTCAAGCCATTCGTTGCTAAGAACAAGAAGAAGTTCCAAACTCTCCGCATGGGCAAGAAGACCATCGAGGAAATCTTCGAAGAGGAGAACGAGGCTAACACCATGTGGACTTGGGTGCTCCGCATCTTGGGTATCATCCTCGTGATTTCAGGTATCAAGAACCTCTTCTCATTCGTTGAGACATTGCTCAAGGTGGTTCCATTCCTCTCAAGCCTCTTTGCATTTGGCGTGGGTATCATCGCTACCGTCATCGGTCTCGTTTACTCACTCATCGTGATTGCATTGGCATGGATCTTCTACCGTCCTGTGCTTGGCATCATCCTCTTGGTCATTGCAGGCTTCCTCGTTTGGGTGTTCGCTTTCAATGGCAAGAAGAAGCTCGCCGAACTTGCCAACAAGGGCAAGGCTGCACCAGCAGAGGCACCAGCAGAATAAATAACAATAGATTTACGATAGAGAAGGTCTGGGTAGCTTAAGGTTATCCAGACCTTTTTAGAAAACCAAAACCAACCTTACAGAAAAACAATGAAAAAGAATAGCATCATGATGCTCCTGGCTGTATTGGCCATCAGCTTCACCGCCTGTGGAAACAAGACCAACGGCAGCACCGACTACACCGACACTATGATGCTCGATGGTCCAGGTTCCGTGTATGAGCCGCTGACGGAAGAAGATATCAAGGAACAGGTTCTTGCTTACTATAATGAGCTGAACAACGTGAACAATGGTGAGATGAAAATGTCCGCCCTTGACTCCATCGCCTGCACTCGCAGTCTCCTCGACCTGATGAAGCAGGCAGAAGAGAAGAGCATGAAAGCCATCGCCCAGGGCAGCGACGCCTACTTCGAGGACGAAGGCTATCGTTGGTATCAGGGTCTTGGCACACCCATCTCTGTGCAGTTCGACGACATCACCGACCCATCTGAGAAGCAGGTGGAAGTGTACCTCACCCTCACTTGGAAAGGTCAGGAAGCCAAGGTGCGTCTGCGCATGCAGCTCGAAGACCTCATGTGGAAAATCAACGACTTTGCCGACTACGACACCGATGGCGTGGGATTCCGTACCGACATGGAAACTTTCTTGGGACTTAATAATGGAGCAGCAGGATGAAAACATTGACATACATACTCGTGGCAGCATCCATTATGCTGACCACCAGCTGCAACCTTGGCAACAAGGCAGATGCAGAGAACACCAATTCATTGAAAGCTGACACGCTCATGGAATCGACTGAAGTTACAGACGAACCAGAAATGTTGGCAGATGGTGTTGACGTGGCTCCCGAAGACCAATGGACAGAGGAAGCTGTAGAGAAACAGCTCAAAAAAATCTACACAGAGGTGAGCAAGGCATACGCTTCTGGCAAGGAGAGCAACACCGACCTCGACGGCATGTTCTGCACGACAGACTTCAATGAACTGCAGCGTCAGGTTCGCGTCATCAACGCCAAGAAGTCTTCGAACAAACTCTTTGAGAATGAACAAATCCGTTGGACTTACGGACTGGACCTGCCTGTCACGCCTAAGAACATCAAGGTGAATCTCCTCACTGGCAACATTGCTGAAGCCACCTTCGAACTGAGTTCTGGTGAGCAATGGATGTACACAAAACTGACTCTTGATAGGGAGGATAACCAATGGAAAATCCGCACATGGAATGAAGTGGGTGACAACAGCAGCGACCTCTACGACGAGATGTACAAGTATGTTGAAGCCAACAAATAACAAAACGTAAGATGAAGGAACTCAATTTACACATCCAGGCCATCGTCAAGCAAGAGGATGAGCTGACGACACAGGAATTGGCTCTTCTGGATGAAGCCCGTCGTGCCACCTACCGCAGCTATGCGCCCTACTCCCACTTCTCCGTGGGGGCTGCTGCAGAGCTTGCCGATGGCACCATCGTCACGGGCAGCAACCAGGAGAACGCCGCCTACCCCTCTGGACTTTGTGCCGAACGGACGGCTGTGTTCTATGCTGGTTCACGTTATCCTGACCAGCCCATCCGTCGTATCTGCATTGCCGCACGAGACACAAATGGGGAGTTTCTGAAACATCCCATCTCCCCCTGTGGTGCTTGCCGACAAGTATTGCTCGAAGCGGAGCAACGTGCTGGTGGCGACATCGAGGTGATGCTCTATGGCACAGAGGGGATCTACATCATCCGTCGTATCAAAGACTTGCTTCCTTTAGGCTTTGATGAGAGTTTCCTATAATATATACTATAAATAATAAAGGAAAAAAGGCTGGCGCCCATGAGAGTGCCAGTCTTTTTTTATACATTTATCTTTTCTTAATAAATCTTGCCGCGAAGTTCCTTGATGTCGTCGCTGTGCACATAGTCGTCATACTCCATGAGCTTGTCAATGTGCCCCTTGGGACCGAGTTCGATAATGCGGTTGGCAACGGTCTGGATGAACTCGTGGTCGTGGGATGCGAAGAGGATGTTGCCTTTGAACTGCTTGAGGTTGTTGTTGAACGCCTGGATGCTCTCAAGGTCGAGGTGGTTGGTAGGTGTGTCGAGAATGAGACAGTTGGCATTTTTCAACTGCATGCGGGCAATCATGCATCGCATCTTCTCACCTCCCGAAAGCACGTTCACCTTCTTGAGCACTTCCTCACCACTGAAGAGCATGCGACCGAGATAACCCTTGAAGAACACATCGTTGCCTTCGCCGTACTGGCTGAGCCACTCGACGAGGTTCTTTTCACTCTTGAAGAACTCGGTGTTATCTACTGGCAGGTAGGCGGTGGTGATGGTCACACCCCACTTGTAGGAGCCAGCCTGGGGTTCGCGATGACCGTTGATGATTTCAAAGAGTGCGGTCATGGCACGGGGATTGTGAGAAAGGAACACGACCTTCTCGCCTTTCTCCACAGTGAAGGAAAGGTCTTTGAAAAGCACGGTTCCGTCATCTTCAATGGCAGTAAGTCCTTCCACCTCAAGGATTTGATTGCCTGCTTCTCTATCCATGGTGAAGATGATGCCCGGGTATTTGCGGGTAGAAGGCTGAATCTCGTCCACGCTGAGTTTCTCCAGCATCTTCTTGCGTGATGTGGTCTGCTTGCTCTTCGCAGCATTGGCAGAAAATCGGCGGATGAACTCCTCCAGTTCCTTGCGCTTTTCGTCTGCCTTCGCCTTCTGGTTCTGTGCCTGACGCAGAGCCAGCTGTGAAGATTCGTACCAGAAGGAATAGTTGCCGGCAAAGAGGTTCACCTTGTTGAAGTCAATATCGACGGTGTGGGTGCTGACAGCATCGAGGAAGTGACGGTCGTGGCTGACGACGAGCACGGTGTGTTCGAAGTTCGCCAAGAAGTCCTCAAGCCATTCCACGGTGTCGAGGTCAAGGTCGTTGGTCGGCTCGTCGAGCAAAAGGTTGTCAGGATTGCCATAGAGCGCCTGTGCCAGCATGACACGCACCTTCTCCTTACCTGTCAGTTCCGACATCATCTTGTAGTGGAGGTCTTCCTTGATGCCCAGACCAGAAAGCAGTTGGGCTGCGTCGCTCTCGGCATTCCAGCCGTCCAGTTCGGCAAACTTCTCCTCCAACTCAGCGGCACGGATGCCGTCCTCGTCAGAGAAATCGGACTTGGCATAAAGGGCATCCTTCTCCTGCATGATTTCCCAGAGCACAGAATGTCCCATCATCACGGTGTTGATGACCGTGCAGTTATCGAATTTGAAGTGGTCCTGAGAGAGCACGGAAAGGCGCTCGCCCGGACCTAAGGTGATTGTACCCTTCGTAGGCTCCAGCTCACCGCTGATGGCTTTGAGCAAGGTTGACTTACCCGCACCATTCGCACCGATGACACCATAGATGTTGCCATTGGTGAATTTCATGTTGACGTCTTTGTAGAGAACTCGCTTGCCAAACTGAATGGCAAGATCAGAAACTGTTATCATTTGCTTTTTACCTTTATTCGGCTGCAAAGGTACGAAAAAAACAGGAATAATCAAGAAGGAAAAATGGAATAGTTGCTATTTGGAGTTTATAATTCATGGTTCAACGAATGTGTTTTTCGTGAGAAATATAAAAAAATACGTCGGTGAAGAAAAAAATTCTTCCAATTCCTGACATCTAATTCCCAAATAATTCTTACCTTTGCAGTCGAAATGAGAGAGAAAAGCCTCTATGTAGGTTTTTTAGTCCTTTAGAGAAGTATTAGAGAAGTAACACACATAAGTTATTATTAACTCAATAAATTATTAAATCAATGACAAAAGTAGCTATTAACGGCTTCGGCCGTATTGGTCGCCTCGCTTTCCGTCAGATGTTCGAGGCTGAAGGTTATGAAGTAATCGCAATCAACGACTTGACTAGCCCTAAGATGTTGGCTCACCTCCTCAAGTATGACACTGCTCAGGGTGGTTTCTGTGGCAAGTTCGGTGAGAACAAGCACACTGTAGAGGCAACTGACAACTCTATCATCGTTGATGGTAAGGAGATCACTATCTACGCTATTCCTAACGCTGCTGAGCTTCCTTGGGGCAAGCTTGACGTAGACGTTGTTTTGGAGTGCACAGGTTTCTATACTTCAAAGGAGAAGGCTTCTGCTCACATCCAGGCTGGTGCTAAGAAGGTTGTCATCTCTGCTCCTGCAGGCAACGATCTTCCTACTATCGTTTACAACGTGAACCACAAGACTCTTACTCCAGCTGACACAGTTATCTCTGCTGCTTCTTGCACCACTAACTGTCTCGCTCCTATGACCAAGGCTCTGAACGACTTCGCTCCAATCCAGAGCGGTATTATGACAACTGTACACGCTTACACTGGCGACCAGATGATTCTCGACGGTCCTCAGCGCAAGGGTGACCTGCAGCGTGCTCGTGCTGGTGCTCAGAACATCGTTCCTAACTCAACTGGTGCTGCTAAGGCAATCGGTCTCGTAATTCCTGAGTTGAACGGTAAGCTCATCGGTGCTGCTCAGCGCGTTCCAACTCCAACAGGTTCTACTACTATCCTGCACGCAGTTGTTAAGGGTGAAGTTACTGTTGAGGGCATCAACGCTGCTATGAAGGCTGCCACTAACGAGTCATTCGGCTACACTGAGGAGAAGCTCGTTTCTAGCGACATCATTGGTATGAAGTTCGGTTCACTCTTCGACGCTAACCAGACTATGGTTTCTAAGATGGGCGACGGCAACTCTCTCGTACAG
>JAGCDQ010000038.1 GCA_017651245.1 Bacteroidaceae bacterium
GCCTGTTCGGTTTCTGAGTTCTCAGTCACCTTTGATAAATACAATTCAATCATAGCATTTTGTGTATTTTGTGTTTGTGTCGTTGCCCCCAGCATCAAGGAGTGGAGGCTTTCTCCTTTTACGTTACAAAGGTACGAAATAATTCTCAATTATCCAAACAATAATCCAATTATTTTCAATAAAAAAGCACATATTTTTTAGCGTGATGATTTAAGTCCAATAACCCACCCTTATTGGGCAATAACCGTGCCTTATTGAGCAATAAGCGGCATCTGCTGAAGGATAAGCGTGGGGGTGTGTTTCGACGGTGGATGACAAATGACAGATGACAGTTTTAATATTGCTGGGTGCATGCCTCTTTTTATGAGTTATTTTTATTTATATATAATTATAGTATTTAAAATAATAATAATACTCTATATTCTCTCCCTTACCATGACAAAACAAAACTGTCATCTGTCATCTGTCATGGCATGGGTGTGACAGGGAGTCGGACATCTTGTCATAAATGGCTGAGGAATAACGTGTTGGCATGTTGTTTGTTGGGAAAGAAAGCATGAACTATTGTATAAACATATAACCTCCGATGGGTAGGATTTCACGCGAAATCGGCCATTCAACGATGGAGATGTTCGAGTTGATACTCGAATTTGTCCGCAATTTCAATGTGGACAGATTGTTGTTTGCCATCAAGATGAAACGATGCGGTGAGGATGATATAGAAAGTATTACACTGGATGTGCGCACGCAGCATTTGAGGCTGGAAAAGCAGAAGGCATATTTGGATAAAATTTCACCAACTTTCAACAAGGAGTATGCCCATTATGACAACAAATGTTTTGACACATCTGTAAAGATGGCACGCAAAATCAGGAGTGGAACTGCTGGTGTGAAGAATGTGTTCAAACGTTTTTGCAAGAAAATCACCCGTACATCTGCAGACAATCCCAATCCTCAGGCTCATGAGCAATCAATGATCTGCACGGCCCACTACATATGCGACATGTTTGGCATTTCAAATTACCCACCTTGCGTAAAAACGCTGTTTGAGGAAATGCTCAAATTCTATGGAGACTTGGATGATTGCATCGACGGGTGTATGACTGTTATCGAAGGGGAAAAGATTCAGAGAGCAGATAAAGAAGGATGTCTTGCCATGCTCATCGATGCAAAAGAAAAAAGCCGCAAAGCACAAATACACATCATAGAGGAGATGGAAAACAATCCTGAGTTGAAAGAAGCCATCATAAAATCGAAAGGTTTTTCAAAAGAAACGAATCCTGTATTGAAAGCTTATCGAGAGGCAGAAGATAAAGAAGCCTTTGCTGCCGAGTATTATCATAATTGCACACCCAGAGACATCAATGTGATGTCGTTGAGCGACGCAGCGCTTGAAGCAAACGACGACCCTGAGATGTTATATGCACTGACTTTGTTTGACGGTGACAAGCAGCATGTCCTGCATGTCAACTATGCGATTGAACATTTTGATGATTTGCTTCCAGAAAAATGTAAGCGAGGCAAGATACCAGCTATGCATTTATATTTCTTCATGAAGTGGTGCAAGCCGTCAGTGGGAACACAGTCATTCCTCAAATATTTCGACAAACGTTACAAAAAGCATGATGGGAAATGGGAAACCATCGGCTATTCTGCCATCTCTGGTGCAAACACAAAAGAAACAAAGAACAAAAAAGAATCAGAGAAGATAAAGAAAGACATGATGGAGAGGCTGGACGAAATGCTCTCCGAAGCCTTCCCTGAAGAGCAAATAATTACTTCCCAAGAAAAAACAGCATAGGACACCATCAATTTGGTGTCTTTTTTTATGTCTCGAACAGAAGTTCGTGTAGGTGCTTGGTGTGCGTTGGCAGCATCAATTCTTTACACGTAATGAATGTTCGTGACATGGTTCGTGTAGTTGGGTGGATGTTTCGTGTGATTTGAGTTTACATGAAATGGCACGTATTTGCACGAAAGTATGATTACGTGTAAGCCCGCTTAAGACACCTTGACACGTAATTGCCTTTTGCCCCTGTTTCCCATTCCTAAAGCACTCTTTTAGAAGCCCTTACGATTTCACTTAATTGTTTGGAGGCATGATTGCAAAGCTGTAACTTTGTGTCGGATTTCAAAAAGAATTCGCAGTACTGCAACTAAAAAAGTGAATAAAAATATGAACAATTTAATTTTTGCAATCAACCCTCGTCTGAAGAGTAGTACGACAGGGCATCCGATGGGCAAATACCATCGAGGTTATGCCGAGCCAGCAACGGCGGAGCAAGTATTAACAATGATCACGCGTGAGGATGTTCCCCTGATGGTGAAACGCATCCGAGACGGTGAAGAGGCACTGAAGGACGAATTGCCAACCATGTGTCCCCACTATGCGCAGTTCAAAAACAACCACAGGGCACAATCCGACATCATCCCTGAGGCTTTCACATTCAAGACCTGTGTGGATGTGGACGATAAGGAACTGGTGAAGCAAGCCATCCTTCGTGCCCAAGAAGTGAACACCGACCCACTCTCCGATTGGGAAGGAATGGTAGAGTGTATAGAACGCTCACCACGCATGAAGGTGCACATCTGGATTCGTCTGCCCAAAGGCATGACCATCCGCGAGGCACAGGAGGAATTCTGCCAAGAGATTGGCGTTCCATTCGACGAGAGCTGCATCACGCCTGAACGCTACATCAACATGACCGGTGACATCATTTATCGTTCTGAACGCTGGTTGCAACCCCTCTCAGAAGAGGATGTGAAGGAACGCAAGGAAGCCTTTCTGCAACGTGGTTTGGATGTGGACGGACGCCCATTGAAGCCAGTCGAGAAGCCTGTTGCAGAGAATGCAGCCCCCTCCGCTGCCTACAATGACGAAGTGGTGCCAGCCAATGAGCGCACTCGTTTCAAAATGAAGGAATGCATCAGGGAGGCAGGTTTGCAGCAGAACGATTTTGTGGATGAAGGAGGTCGCCACAATGCCGTGAAGAGCGTTCTCTCTGTAGGTGCTGCCCAGTTGCTGACGAAAGGCGAGTTCTATGGCGTGCTGCAAGAACTGATGCCCGAGCATTGGCAGGACAAGAACATACGCCAGCTGGTGAGTGATTTCTATGGAAAGTATGTGGAAGACAGCCAGCGTCTCACCCAGTTTCAGCGTCGTGTTTTTGCTCAAAGCATGCGTCTTGGCACGTCTGCACCTAACAAGGCGGATGCGCCTCAGCAGGATGTCATCTATGGCGACACAGCACCCCTGAACGTCATCTATGGCAGCCAGCGTCCTCCTCAACTGCCTCAGCGTCTGCCCAATTTCGTCAAGCTTGTCACCTCCAAGACACCCCAGACAATGAAGCCAACAGTGGCACAAGGCATGTTCCCATCGTTGGGTGTCTATCCTCGCAACCTGAGCTTCGAATACATCGACGGACAGCCTCGCGAACTCCGTTGCAACTGCCTCACCATCGCAGGAACAGGAAGCGGAAAGGACACCTGCCTGAAACAGCCCATCAAGCACCTCACAGCTCCGATGGTGGCACGAGATGCCGTGAACCGTCAGCGTCTGAAGGAATTCAACGAGCAGTACAATGCGAAGGCTTCCAACAAAGAGAAGCCCACACGACCAGAAGGCTTGGTCATCCAGCATGTCAGCTCAAACCTTACAGCCGCACGTCTGGCACAGCTCATGGACGATGCACAAGGAGCCTTCCTCTATACCCACCTCAACGAGTTTGAGCAATGGTACGGCATTGAAGGCAAATCGGGGAACAACTGCACCTTCCAGAACCTGAAGCTGGCAGACGATGAAGACAACCCCTTCGGACAGGAACGTGCTGGTGCCCAGAGCGTCAACTACATGGGCTCTCTCGGACTCAACTGGAACGCCAGCACCACCCCATCTCGTGCCCAGCAGATGTTCCGCAACGTGTTGGTGGATGGACCAATCTCTCGTGTGTGCCTTGCCACTACGCCAGATGTGGGATTGGGTGCTCCCATCCCTGTCTATGGACGCTATGACAAGCAATACGACGAAGACTTGCGTCCCTACATCGACCGCCTCATGGCTGCCACAGGAGAACAGAACTGCAAGCAAGCCTGCAAGCTGATTGATCGGTTGAAAGCCGAGTGTGACCAGTTCACCCAAGAGACTCAGGACGAGGTGTTTGACAACCTCACTCACCGCTCTCTCGTGCATACATTCCGCAAGGCTTGCCTCCTCTACGCTGCCAACGGATTCAAATGGGAAAAGGCGATTGAAGGCTTCTGCCGCTGGAGCCTCCACTACGACCTCTGGCTGAAGCTCCACTTCTTTGGCGACCTCATCCGCAAGGCTGACAGCCAGACACAGACCTCACGACGCGGCCCTCGCAACCTCTTGGAGCAACTGCCCGACACCTTCACCCGGCAAGATGCCATCAACGTGCGCCTCAAAGCCGAGAAGCCAGCCGAAGGCACAGGCAACATGCTCTCCCAATGGGTGCACAGAGGCTACATCTTACAGATGACAGATGACAGTTTCAAAAAAGCATCATCAGAGAAGAAGTAAGAGCCACAACATGAACACAAAAGAACCACCCGTGTAGCGTAGTGCTGCACGGGTGGTGCTTTTGATCATAGACCCTGAGTATCGCCTCACCCTTCGGCAAGGGGGCTTACCAGCCTTCTTCCACCTCCTCAATGGGAATAGGGACGGTGGGGTCAGTCGTCGGGATTTGCAACTGGGTGTTCACGCCCTGGCTGCCAATCTGCATGATGATTTCTCCCTGAAACGTCTCCACCTCGATGGTGGGCTGAATGTATGTCTTCTTTTTCATATTCGTGTCCTCCATGTCTTTTACTTGATGAATACCTTCTTTCCGTTCACGATGTAGATGCCTGGGGCTGGGTTCGTCACGGGGCGACCCTGCAGGTCATA
>JAGCDQ010000039.1 GCA_017651245.1 Bacteroidaceae bacterium
AGGGTTCTGAGTAAATGACTCATATGCCTCAATAGCTGTGCCGTAGGCCTTGTGCACTGTCACCGTTGGCTTGAGCGGACCTTCCGCATTGTGGTTCTTGAACTGGAAACCTTCTTCGTCCACATGCTCGATTTCCCATCCTTCGGGGACGATGCCTGTGAATTTTTCAGATTCGACCTGATTGCTGACAGCCTCTTCTGCAACTGCCTCTTCAGCAGCCTCTGCCTCCACGACTGTAGAGTCCTGACTTGCTGCGTTCTGCTCGGTCTTGCCTCCGCAAGCCATGAGCGATGTCATCATCGTGGCGATGACGAAAGAAAAGAATATTTTCTTCATGATGTTTTATGTGATTAAGTTGTTTATAGTAAGTTTTTTTATCCTGCAAACACTTTGTTCACCAACATCTGGAACTCTTGGTAGGCTTCGGTGTCGGAAAGGTCGCTCAGGGCATCGACGAGGGCATGGTATCGCCAGGCATGGGCGTGAGGGTCCTTGACGGAGAAACGGTTCCAGAGTGTATCGCCCATGATGGCATGGTCGTGGGCAATGGCACGCATGTTGGAGAGCTTGTCGCCCAACGCCACCATCTTCACCTCACGACTGGCGGAAGTGAGTCGGGCAAGAGCGGTCTGCTTGCGCAGGAGCCACGAGTCTGCCTTGGGTCCCTCCACCTTGATGTCGCTCTCTGCCTCCACCAACAGGGCAACACGTTCCCCGAACTCGCGTCGCAGTTCGTCCACCGAGACGCCAGCATCTTCTATCACGTCGTGGAGCACGGCGGCTGCCAGCAGTTCCTGGTCGTTGGTCATCGTGGCGACGATGCTCATCGCCTCCAGCGGATGTACGATATAGGGGAACGACTTGCCTTTCCGCTCCATTCCCTGATGGGCATAGACGGCAAAGAGGATGGCTCGGTCGAGCAAGGAGGTGTCGATGGATTTCTTCATGGGAGACAGGAGGATTGGGTGGTCATTGATCCATAAACTTGAGCATCTCTGCCTGCTTGAGCAAGTTCTGGGCAAGGATGGCATTGTCGGGATTGTCGCCATTCATCCAGTCGAGCAACTGGCAGAGTCCGGCAAGACCGCTACCCTGCTTCAGCACATAGACATAGCAGAGGTTCTGGATGCCGATGTTCTCGGAGAGGATGTCGAGGTCGGTGACACCCAATTGTGCAGTCGCCAACTGGTAGGCGTCGTCACTGTGCTCCTCGATGAGACGGTTCACGTCGCCGAGGGTTTCAAAGCCCATCTTCTGCAGCACGCGCAGGAAAGGCATCAAGGTGACAGGGAACAACTCCGCCTGATTGATGGCGGCGATGCGTTTGTTCAACATGGCAAAGGGGTGCATGTCCAGATAGCGACGGAAGGTATCGGCATTCAGGTCCACTTCGTTGAGTTGTCCCGAAGCCTCCAACGCCTGCATCTGACGGCTGTAGTCGGTCAAGGCGCTGCGGAGCCTGCTGAACTCCTCGTCGACCAGTTCCAGCATACCCGCCAAGCGGCTGAACTGACGCTGATACTCGTAGGGAATCTTCACCGAACCTTTGTACTTGGTGTCATGGTCGAGGGTGCTCCAAACGTGCTGCAAGGCGGTGCGCATCTGTATCTCGAAAGAGAGTTCGCTCAGCTGTGGCGAATCGTCCTCGCCGAGAAGCGACTTGGGCAGCTTGCAGATGTAATGCAGGGAGTTATAGCCAAAACTGTCCGACTGGTGCAGCTTACGCTTGTCGACCGAATTGCCCCAGTCCACATCGAATATCTCATTGACAATGGCGGCGACCTTGTCCACATCGGCGCTGTAGAACGTCACCACACGCATTCCCACGATGTCTGTCACATCGTCGAGCGAATGGTATTTGGCACCCTTCAACTCCAGTTTGCCCGCCAGCGACTTCTCTTTCTTCACACGGTAATCTATCGTGGTCACCGTCACTCGCTGTTCGTCGAGCGCCCGTTTCAAAGCCTCGTAAGCTATCTGTGCCAATCGTTCATAAAGAGACAGCCGCTCATAGTACTGCTCCATGAGCATCTGGCCGTGTATGTCAAGCTGATATTCCATATCGTCAAGGATTAGGTATTGGTATTCTATCGAATTGTTTGTAAAAGATGTTGCGAAGATACTACATTTTTCTGACTCACAAAAATAAACCCACAAAAAAATGAGTCTGTCGCCACGTGGCATCGCTGAAATATCCTTTTTTATTTTGTGATGTCCCAACTTATGCGTACCTTCGCACTCGAATTACTCATTCAACTAATCCTAACTAACAATGAAACATTTACTAACGATTCTTTTTGCAACACTAACACTCAGCGCTTGGGCGCAGGAAAACCAGGAACTCAGACCCCGATTCGCAAGGATGTTCGACAAGGAGCACCCCGACGTGCACGACCCCGTGATGGCACGAGGTGAGGATGGACGCTACTACATCTTCTCCACAGGCAATGGCATCGGGCGTCTCTCCTCCACCGACATGAAGAGTTGGAACCCAGAGATGGGCGTGCTCAGTCCCATCCCTCAATGGGCAATTGATTCCATCCGAGGCTATCGTGGACACACATGGGCTCCCGACATCAGTCACCACGACGGCAAGTGGCTCCTCTACTACTCTTGCTCCACTTTCGGCAAGAACGGCTCTGCCATCGGACTCGCCACCAACAAGACGCTCGACCCCACCTCGCCCGACTACAAATGGGAAGACCAGGGTGCCGTCATCGTCTCTCACCAACACGTGGATGCCTACAACGCCATCGACCCCAACCTCATCGTCGATGAGAAGGGAACGCCCTGGCTCACTTTCGGCTCGTTCTGGGACGGCATCCAACTCGTGAAACTGAAGAAGGACTTCAAGACCCTCGACGGAAAGCCCAAGACCATCTCAAGACGCGTGGGCAGGAAAGTCACCCTTGCCGAGATTGACAACATCGCCCACTACACCATCGAGGGCAACGACACCATCGAGGCAGGCGACAATGCGGTGGAAGCCCCCTTCATCATCCGAAACGGAAAGTACTATTATCTCTTTGTCAGCTTCGACTATTGTTGCCGAGGCGAACGCAGCACCTACCGCACCGTCGTGGGCAGAAGCAAGAAAGTGACAGGTCCTTACGTTGACAGCAAGGGACAACCTATGGAAAAAGGAGGTGGTGACACCCTCATCGGTCCCAACAGCGAGTTCTTTGGCGTGGGTCACAACGCTGCCTACCAGTTCGACGGACAGTGGTACTTCCTCAGCCACGCCTACGAAAAAGCCCGCAACGGACAAGCCAAGCTCTTCCTCCGCAAGATGCACTTCACTCCCGAAGGATGGCCGGAATTGGAATAAGCGAGAAAGGAATTGAAAACAAAGAATCCCGTTGAACTCCATTGTTCAACGGGAAACTATCACACTCCCACGAATGGTTATTGGAAATCAATAGTTTTCAGCGTTGATTTCAAAATATGCCTGTGGATGAGCGCAGACAGGACAAATATCGGGGGCTTGAGTACCGACAACGATATGGCCACAGTTGCGGCATTCCCAGACACTCACACCACTCTTGCGGAACACTTCCATTGCCTCGACGTTGTGCAAGAGGGCACGATAACGCTCTTCATGGTGCTTCTCAATGGCTGCCACACCACGGAACTGCTCTGCTAACTCATGGAAACCTTCTTCGTCGGCTTCGCGGGCGAAGGTGTCGTACATGTCTGTCCATTCGTAGTTCTCACCTTCGGCTGCATGAAGGAGATTCTCGGGTGTAGTCCCTACTCCACCCAAGTGTTTGAACCACAATTTGGCATGCTCTTTCTCGTTGTCGGCTGTCTTGAGGAAGAGGGCGGCAATCTGTTCGTAGCCGTTCTTCTTTGCCACAGAGGCATAATAAGTGTACTTATTGCGTGCCATACTCTCACCAGCGAAAGCAGTCTCGAGGTTCTTCTCCGTGCGAGTGCCTGCATATTTGTTGGCTGAAGCGGCAGTCTCGACCACCTTCACGAAGTCGGATGCAGGATGCTTGCAGATGGGACAAATGAAGTCGTCGGGCAGTTCTTCACCCACGTATTCGTAACCACAGATGTTGCAACGCCAGATGGTCTTTCCGTCGGCTGTCTGCCCTGCGGGCTGTGGCTTTGGCTTGATGTTGGCTTGGTAATAATTATAAGTGGCTGATGGCACGTCGGAGAGTGTCTCCATTTCTGTGACGAGCCCGATGAAAAGCATGTGTGTGCCGAGGTCGATGGCCTGCTCCACATCAGCTGAAAGGAAAGCGTTAGTGCCACGTGTGATGGCGAAAGTGCCGTTGCTGACACGGCGGCAATCGGAGAAGTCGGCAAACTTGTTGACGTCACGACCACTCTGGAAGCCGAAATGCTTGAAGAGTTCGAAATCGGCACGCTCGCTGAGGATGGATGCCGTGAAGCGTTTGGAACGCTGGATGAGTTCTGTGGTGAAGTTGCCTTTGTTGAGGGCGACAGAAATACGGTTTGGCTGTGCCGTCACTTGAGCCACTGTGTTGCTGATGCAACCATTGTCGCGATCACCGTCTTTGGTAGTGATGACAAACAATCCATACTGGATGTTGAAAAGGGGGTTACTCATACGCTAATTGTGTTAAGGTTTATATTTGTGTTAGTGAAAATTGCAGGGCAAAGATAGAGAATTAAGTCGAGAAAACAAAAAATGAATGAAAAATAATCAATAAATTTTGCCAATTGTCGGAAAATCACTAACTTTGCAGCCGTTTTGTGGTAAAATACCCGAGACATGAGATGAAATTAGATTTTATCAACATAATGTCTAACTTTATTAATTAAACAAACAATTTTTATTATTTATGGCAATTAAAGACATCAAACCGCTGGAAGGTTTCGATTGGGAGGCATTCGAGAACGACGGCGTGAGCGCAGCTGACAAAGCGGCTCAGAAAGCAGCCTACGAAGGCACTCTCAACAATGTAAACGACAACGAGGTGGTTGAAGGTACGGTTACCTCTCTCAACGATCGCGAAGTTGTTGTGAACATCGGCTACAAGAGCGAAGGTATCATCGCACGCAGCGAGTTCCGTTACGCTCCAGATCTCAAGGTGGGCGACACCGTTGAGGTTTACATTGAAAATCAGGAAGACAAGAAGGGTCAGCTCGTGCTCTCTCACAAGAAGGCACGCCAGAGCCGTTCTTGGGATCGCGTGAACGCAGCATTGGCAAACGACGAAATCGTAACTGGTTTCGTGAAGTGTCGCACAAAGGGTGGTATGATTGTTGACGTGCTCGGCACAGAGGCATTCCTCCCAGGTTCACAGATCGACGTGAAGCCTATCCGCGACTACGATACATTTGTGGGCAAGACCATGGAATTCAAGATCGTCAAGATCAATCAGGAGTTCCGCAACGTGGTTGTCAGCCACAAGGCACTCATCGAGGCAGAGCTTGAGCAGCAGAAGAAGGAGATCATCTCTAAGCTGGAGAAGGGTCAGATCCTCGAAGGTACTGTCAAGAACATCACCAACTATGGCGTATTCATCGACTTGGGTGGTGTTGACGGTCTCATCCACATCACAGACCTCTCTTGGGGTCGCGTAAGCGATCCTAAGGAAATCGTTGAACTTGACCAGAAGCTCAACGTGGTGATCATCGACTTCGACGATGAGAAGAAGCGCATCGCTCTCGGTCTGAAGCAGTTGACTCCACACCCATGGGATGCTCTCGACCCAGACCTCAAGGTAGGTGACAAGGTGAAGGGCAAGGTGGTTGTGATGGCTGACTACGGCGCATTCATCGAAATTGCACCAGGCGTAGAAGGTCTCATCCACGTTTCTGAAATGTCTTGGAGCGCACACCTCCACTCTGCACAGGAGTTCATGAAGGTGGGCGACGAAGTAGAGGCAGTGATCCTCACACTCGACCGCGAGGAGCGCAAGATGTCTCTCGGCGTGAAGCAGCTCAAGGCTGACCCATGGGAGAACATCGAAGAGAAATATCCTGTTGGAAGCCAGCACACCGCTAAGGTTCGCAACTTCACTAACTTCGGCGTGTTCGTTGAGGTGGAGGAAGGTGTTGATGGTCTCATCCACATCTCAGACCTCTCTTGGACCAAGAAGGTGAAGCACCCATCTGAGTTCACTAAGATTGGTGAGCCTATCGAGGTTCAGGTGCTCGACATTGACAAGGAGAACCGTCGTCTCTCTCTCGGCCACAAGCAGTTGGAGGACAATCCTTGGGACAAGTTCGAAGAGGTGTTCACTCAGGATTCTGTACACCAGGGCAAGATCACAGAAGTGCTTGACAAGGGTGCAGTCATCGCGCTCGAAGGTGGCGTAGAAGGCTTCGCTACTCCTAAGCACCTCGTGAAGGAGGATGGCAGCCAGGCTCAGCTCGGCGAGACCCTAGACTTCAAGGTGATTGAGTTCAACAAGGAGGCTAAGCGCATCATCCTTTCTCACTCTCGCATCTTCGAAGATGTTGCACGTGCTGAGGCTAAGGCAGCCAAGAAGGCAGAAACTGCAGCTAAGAAGGCAAGCCGTCCACAGAAGGAGCAGGCTCCTGTCATCAAGAACGTGGCAGCTTCCACTTCTCTCGGCGACATCGACGCTCTTGCAGCTCTCAAGGAGAAGATGGACGACGCTAAGTAATTTTGAACAGAACTGACGCTAATATACCAAGGGACATGTCCATCCGGATGTGTCCCTTTTTGTAAAGGTTTATAGATTATGAAGTATTTGAAGTTAACGACAATCGTTCTGCTACTGGCGGTGGTGATGGTGTCGTGTGAGGACAAGAAGAATGGCGGGTTGAATGGTGAGACGTATCTGGAGGAGTATGAGAAGACACCATCATGGGAGGAGTTGCTGGCTGACAGCATCGTGGAGAAGGAGCATGTGGGCAAGGAATGTGGCGTGGTTTGCAACAACCTCGACATTGCCACAGACAGGCTGACTCACGTGCTTTCGCCCGATGGACTCATCAGCGCGAAAAAAATGTATATCGTTGCCACAGCCAACCTGAGCAACGACACGAAGGGAATGACTGCCCACGAACTGTCGATGGTGAAGAACCACAAGGCAGATGCTGACAAGGCATACGGAGAGGCGTGCAGGAAGTATGAGGTGCCTGCCAGCGGCATCATCGCAAACCTGAACGACATGATCAAGGGCATCGACAAGGTGAAGAACACGCAGGACATGTATCGCTTTGAGGATTGCCGTCTGGGTGTGTTGCGCAACTTGGAGAATGTGTATCTGTGTGTGGAACAGAAGGACAGCAAGGGAATTTCCGAGGTGAAGCGTTTGTCGATGACGCTAAAAAGCAAGTATGATGCCAAAAGGCACGAGGTGGGAATGAAATAGTTCTCAGATTCTTGATGGAGATAGAGAAATTATTTGTATCTTTGCAAATCAATACGATTAACCTATGTTTTCAAAAGAGATATATGTACAACGGCGTGCTGAGCTGAAACAGCGAGTGGGCGAAGGTCTCATCCTCCTGTTTGGCAACAACGACGCTCCTAACAACTACCCTGCCAATGCTTACCGTTTCCGTCAGGACAGCTGTTTCCTCTACTACTTCGGACAGAAGCGTGAGGGACTGGTTGGCGTGATTGATGTGGACAACGACCAGGAGTATCTCTTTGGCGACGACATCGACATCGACGACATCATCTGGTTTGGCTACGTGCCTTCAGTGAAGGACTTAGCTGCAGAGGTGGGCGTGACCCAATCTGCCCCCATGAAGGAACTGAAGACGTTAGTGGATGCATCCATTAGCAAGGGACAGACGATTCACTTCATTCCTCAATGCCGTCACGACTTGATGATCCAGCTGGCTGACCTCGTGGGCATCCATCCGTTGCAGTCGAAAGAGAAGGCATCGGTGAAACTCATTAAGGCTATCGTAGCCATGCGTGCCGTGAAGAAGGCTGAAGAGGTGGAAGAACTAAAGAAGGCTGCCGACATCGGCTACCAGATGCACACCACCGCCATGAAACTCTGTGCACCAGGTGTGACAGAGAAGTACATAACGGGGGTCATCGAGGGCATTGCCATGAGTCTGGGCGACCGCTACTCTTTCCAATCCATCCTCTCAATGCATGGCGAGATTCAGCATGGATTCCCCAGCCATACGCCAATGGAGGCTGGACGCCTGATGCTCTGCGATGCTGGAGCCGAAAGCAAGGAGAACTATTGTTCAGACAACACGCGTGTGACGCCCATCTCTGGCAAGTTCTCCCAACAGCAACGGGACATCTATATGGCTGTGGAGGCAGCACACGACTGGGTGATTGAGAATGCCAAGCCCAACGTGAAATGGCTGGACATGCACTTGGGTGCCTGCCGCATTCTCACAGAACACCTGAAAGCCATTGGGCTGATGAAGGGTGATACAAAAGAAGCAGTACGCGCAGGTGCGCACGCGCTGTTCATGCCACATGGATTGGGACACATGATGGGAATAGATGTGCATGATATGGAGGGGCTCGGACAGAATTATGTGGGCTTCGACGACGAAGTGCAGCCTTCCCCCCAGTTTGGATTGAATTGCCTGCGTTGTGGCAGAAGGTTGCAGACGGGGTTTGTAATGACTGACGAGCCAGGCATTTACTTTATCCCCCATCTCATCGACCTCTGGAAGAGCCAAGGCATGCACAAGGACTTTATCAACTATGATGCCATTGAACCTTTCCGAAACTTTGGCGGCGTGCGTCTGGAGGATGACATCATCATCACAGAGACGGGATGTCAGATCATTGGTGACAAAGTGATTCCTTATCACATCAAAGACATAGAGAATTACATTAGCAAAAACTCATAACCAACTAACAATCATTTATGAAAAAGACACTGATTATCGCAACACTCCTAATGTGTGGCACTTCACTCTTCGCACAGGAACAGTCTAAAAACGAAGGGTTCCAGTTCACGGTCGTGAAGGAAATTCCCATCACATCGACCAAGAATCAAAATAACTCTGGCACCTGCTGGGCGTTCTCCTCGCTGGGTTTCTTCGAGGCTGAATTGCTCCGTATGGGCAAAGGCGAATGGGACTTCTCAGAGATGTACCTTGCCCACAAGACTTATGAAGATCGTGCGAAGGCAACCGTTCGCCTGCATGGGGACATGGATTTCAGTCAGGGCGGTTCGTTCTACGACTGTGTCTATTGCATGCGCCATTATGGCATGATTCCACAATCAGCAATGCCAGAACCAGGTTCCCTTCAGGGTGACTCGCTGCCCAATTTCTCAGAGTTTTTCTCTATTCTGGAACCTATGGTGGATGCGGTTGCCAACGGAAAGCAGAAGAAGCTCTCCCCTATCTGGTTCAAGCCCATCAATGCCACGCTCGACGCTTACTTAGGCGAATGTCCTGAGGAATTCACCTACAAAGGCAAGACCTACACGCCCAAGACCTTCATGGCTTCGACAGGTCTGAACATGGACGACTACATCAGCCTCACTTCTTTCTCCCACCACCCCTTCTACGAGCAGTTCATCATCGAAGTGCAGGACAACTGGCGTTGGGGACTCTCCTACAACCTGCCCATCGACGAGTTCATGGCTGTGATGGAGAATGCAGTTGACAAAGGCTACACCTTTGCTTGGGGTGCTGACGTGAGTGAGAATGGTTTCTCACGCGAAGGCATCGCTGTATGTCCTGACGTTCAGAAGGTGAAGGAAACGGAAGGCAACGACTATGAACGTTGGTTCGGCCCTTCAGGTCTCAACATCCGTTCAGCTGCCACAGCACGCCCTTGGCCTGAAATCACCGTCACGCAGGAGATGCGCCAAGAGGCATACGACAACTGGGAAACGACTGACGACCACGGCATGCTCATCTATGGTCTCGCCAAAGACCAGAACGGCAAGGAGTACTTCATGGTGAAGAACTCTTGGGGCACCGACTACAAGTACAAGGGTGTCTGGTATGCATCCAAAGCATTCGTTGCTTACAAGACGCTGAACATCCTCGTCCACAAGGATGCCATCCCCAAGAATATTGCCAAGAAGTTAGGTATTCAATAAAAAAGGTGACACAATGTCACATCAATGCCAGAGTTTCATACGCTGGCATCTTTTTTGTTGTTTTCATGGAAACGAAAAAAACATTGAATTATGGAAAAAGAGATAAAGAATGAAGAGGTTAACGAGGAAATCGTTAACGAGGAGCAGGAGACAACTGCCGATGTGAAAGCAGATGCCACAGAAGCTCCTGAAGAGACAGAGAAGAAGGAACTGACACCTGAAGAGAAAATTGCTGAATTGGAAAAGCAGATCGAGGACTTGAAGAATCAGCAACTCTACAAGGTGGCAGAGTTTGACAACTTCCGCAAGCGTGTGATGCAGGAAAAGGCTGAACTCATCAAGAATGGCGGTTCGAAGGTCATCACGACCTTGTTGCCTATCGTCGATGATTTGGAGCGTGCTCAGCAGAACATGGACAAGTATGAGGATGTGGAAGCCGTGAAGGAAGGTCTGACACTCATCATCGACAAGTTCTTCAAACTCCTGGCACAGGAAGGATTGAAGAAGATGGACGTGGTGGGGCAGCCATTTGATGCTGATTTGCACGAAGCGATTGCTATGGTGCCAGGTCAACCCGACGACCAGAAAGGCAAGGTGATGGACTGCATGATGGCAGGCTACACATTGAATGATAAGGTGATTCGCTATGCCAAAGTGGCTGTGGCAGAATAACCAACCCACGCGCTGGGCGATTTTATAATGTCAAATACGCAATAAGAAAGTGGCGAAAAGAGACTACTACGAGGTACTGGGAGTGTCGAAGACGGCTTCCGACGATGAGATCAAGCGTGCCTATAAGAAAATGGCCATCAAGTATCACCCTGACCGCAATCCGGGTGACAAGCAGGCAGAGGAAAAGTTTAAGGAAGCAGCAGAGGCTTACGATGTGCTTCGCGACCCCCAGAAGCGTCAACGATATGACCAGTTCGGGCCTGATGCCTTCGGACCTGGTGCTGGAGGATTTGGCGGACAAGGCATGTCAATGGATGACATCTTCAGTATGTTTGGTGACATCTTTGGCGGCGGAGGCTTTGGTGGAGGCTTCAGCGGCTTTGGCGGCGGATTCGGAGGAGGCGGTCAGCGCAGAAAACCTGTCTATAAGGGCCAAGACCTGCGCATGCGCATCGAACTGGATCTGAATGACATCGTGAATGGTGTGACCAAGAAGTTCAATGTCCGCACCGACATCACTTGTCCTCATTGCAAGGGTACAGGCTCTGAGGACGGTCAGGAATCGACTTGTGGCACTTGTAACGGACAAGGCGTGGTGTACAAGACCCGCCAGACGATGTTGGGCATCATGCAAACCCAGACTATTTGTGACACTTGTCATGGGGAGGGAAAAGTCATCAAGAATAAATGTAAGCATTGTAATGGTGAGGGCATTGTGAAGGGCGAGAAGCAAGTGGAAGTGGAGCTTCCAGCTGGATTGGTGGAAGGATATGCCTACAATTTCCAAGGGAAAGGTGGCGCTGGTCGTAGAAACGGCGTGAATGGTGACTTGCAGATTCTCGTGCACGAAAAGGCTCATCCAGAACTGGTGCGTGATGGTGTGGACCTCGTCTATAACCTCTTGCTGACCATTCCACAGGCAGTTTTGGGTACATCACTCGAAGTGCCCACCCATGATGGCAAGGCAAAGATCACCATTCCTGCAGGCACCCAGCCTGGAACGGTGCTGAGATTGAAGAACAAGGGTATCCCTGACATCAATAGTTATGGTGGTCAGCGTGGTGATGAAATCATCAACATCTCTGTCTATATGCCAGAAACACTCACCAAGGAAGAGCGTCAAGCCATCGAGACATTGGCTGGTGGTGAGAACATCAAGCCCTCGACCAGCATCAAAGACAAGATTTTCAGTCATTTCAGAGCCTACTTCAAGAAGTAATCCGCCCAACTTTTTTTACAATCCATCGACAAAAAGTGGGTATTCAGGATAAAAAGGGGGTATCATTTAACGAATTCCGTTAGCTGATACCCTTTTTATGTGAGTAAATCACCCATTTTAGGTATTGTGAGGTGTTATAAAAGTGCGTAACTTTGCACCAGATTTGGAAATGTTATACAAACATACTCCTTCGAATCTTTACTCATAATAATAAACCCCGTGTCGTGAGACACCGCTTTTCAGATTACGTAAACCATAAAATGTTAGAGGCTCAAAAAGACCGCTTCCCCTGTTCGTGAAGGACAAAGGAAGCGGCTTCTCTTTTACTTATTCCTGCTTTATCGATACTGGATATCACGAATATCGTGCCGTCCGACAAATCGACTCATATCAACATTGCCTCGAATGCCTCGAACAGAACCTGTGGCTGAATATTGCCAAAGGACGTAGTCATTGTCGTCGTAGAGGTCTGGTTCGATGAAGGAATAGGCAGCAATGAAGAACTTGTAGGCACGTAGGCGGGAATTGCCATGAATGTGCTTGTTGTAGAAGTTCTTGCCTGTATAAATGATGGGCTTCTTGCCAAACTCACGTTCCAAGAGTTCGCAGAATTCGAGCAAACGTGACTGCAAAACGGCATCGGAAACTCCATTGGTGGTCTCAATATCGACCACTGGCAAGAGGTCTTGCTTGCGCGTTTCCACACGAGACATGAAGTTGTCGAACTGGCTCTTGGCAGGGAGTTGTGGACGGAAGAAATGATAGCTACCCACCTTGAGTCCCACTCGCTTGCATTCTGTAAAGTTGTATCGATAGGTATCGTCCACATTACCCGTTCCTTCCGATGCCTTCAGATAAACATAAGTGACCTTGGGGTCTCGTGCCACCTCATCCCAATTGATGCGACCCTGATAGTGGCTCACATCGATGCCATGTGCTCCACTTCCTCCGGTGCCACGTCCGCGTGTTGCAGGCTGGTTGGCGAGCAAGGGCATCTCCAAGGCTTTTGGATGCCTGTCTGGAAGCGCCTTGGGTGCAACAGGATCGGGCTGAATCTCCGCCACAGACGTTTCCACATGTTTGGTTTTCTTAGGCTTGTCTTTCTTCTGAGCATTAACCGAAGTCATGCAGAAGGAAGCAAAGATTGTCAATATAATATATATGTACGCGCGATTAACGTTTGTCATGTGCTATGGTCAAATTTGAGTACAAATATAGTCTTTTTCGTTCTAATTCACAACTATTCTTGAAAGTCTTAACTTTTTTAATGATTTTAAAGACAAAAAAAGGCACTCATATCACAAATAATGACTAATTTTGGCGCAAATTTGAAAGTTAAGACATGGAGAAGCATCCAGCATATTGGTTTGTGTTCATCGGCAACTCGTTGTTACTGGAACAAGATGAAAGCGGTCATCATGTGCCTTGCGCGGTCGAACCTCCTTTTCCCATGAAGGAATGGACACCCCGTCAGGAGCTTCCTCCACTTGAGGGTGTTCCATGTATGGCATACAGCCTGAGCACTCCTCCCTCTGACATGAAGGGTATGGTAACTGTGGGATTAAGGGAATCGTGGGCATTGCTGCCCAAGGAGTTCTACAATACGGCAGGAAAGGCATCCGAGTTGTTGTATTGGGACTCGAACACGCGCTATTGTGGTGTGTGTGGCGCTCCCATGAAACGAGCCACAGCAATTAGCAAACAATGTACCAACTGCGGAAAAGAAGTGTGGCCACAAGTCAGTCCTGCCATCATCGTGAGAATCAGGAGAGGCGATGATATCCTGCTGGTGCATGCAAAAAATTTCCGACGGAGCGAGATGTATGGATTAGTGGCTGGATTCGTGGAAACAGGCGAGACGTTGGAACAATGTGTAAAGCGCGAAGTGGCAGAGGAAGTCGGATTGGAAATCAAGAACATACGATATTTCGGAAGTCAACCTTGGCCCTACCCTTGTGGCATCATGATTGGCTTCACGGCTGATTATGTGGGCGGCGAGGTGCATGTGCAAGAGGAAGAACTGAGTAATGCTGGATGGTTCAATCGCAACCATCTTCCTCCTATTCCCGACAAGATGTCGATAGCCAGAAAATTGATTGACGACTATATAGCAGAAGAGAGACCTGACTAAGAAAAAAAGTTCAACAATCAACAAAAACGAAAAAGCAATGAAAAAGAATCAAATCACTTGTTTGACGTTGGCTGCAGCCCTGTTAGCAAGCAGCTGCACCAGTTCGTATCAGGCAGCCGGTGGCGTGACGGGTGCCATGCTTGGCAGTCATATTGGCGGTGCTGTTGGCGCATTGTCTGGTCATGGTCATTTCCGTGGTGAAAGTGCAGCTTTGGGCAGTCTCATCGGTATGGGCATTGGTGCCATTCTGGGTGTGGGCATCACTTCACAAATTGAAGAACAGGAACGAGCTGAAGCCCGTCGATATGAGGACTACGGTCAAGACAGAACAACTGTCGGCAATGATGGATATTATGACAACCATGTCGGCTATCAGACAAGTGGTGGTTATCAAGAGGGTAATCGAGCCGTTCAAGAGAACCATAATTATCAAATTGGCTCTTACAATGGCTCCATCACATCTACGGTGTTGAGCATTTCAGACCTCACATACATGGATGCTGATGGCAATGGTTATATCTCTAAGGATGAGACAATTGAGGTGGAAGGTTACATCACCAACACTTCCAATTCCGTCCTGCATGACATCGTTATTCACCTCAATGTGAACGATCCGAAGGCATTCAGCATTTCGCCTTCACTCACCACCACTTTGCAGCCAGGCCAGAAGATTCGTTACACAGGACGAGTACACTGCCTCCGCACACGTGGTGTCACTTCAGCAAGTATCAACCTGAATACGGATTACGCAGGAAGAACCTACACGAGCAATAGCCTTTTTGTAGGGGTTAAATAATGCGCCAACTCTTCTTAGTAAGAAAGCACCAGCCTTGATTAATAAGAAAATAAGATGCTCATCACACATCAGTGGTGGGCAGGTTCAAGAAAGACAATTTTCCGTTTCGAATGGGGAAGGCGATGTCAACACGACCTCTCACCTTCTTCTTTCCTGATGTGGCAGGCTTAAATTTCATCTTTTTGCATACCTTGATGGCTTCAGCATCAAGACTCTTCGTCAACGAACGAATAATTTGTGCACTTTCCACATTTCCCTTGGCATTGACAATCACAGCAACAACGATTCTGCCATCCACTTTCTCCCTCACCAGAGGTTGCTTGAAATTCCTCTGGAGATAGGCTTTCACAGCCTCATCCCCACCCTTGTACGTCGGAGGTGTAACAGTTTCCCGCCTCTGTTCCATTTGTTGGCGGGGTGAAAAATCGAAGAAGAACTGAGCCTTTGCTGACGCTACCAAAAGAAGAAACAGCAACAGGATGAAATATCGCATAATCGTGTCGTTTTGATGTTTACGGCTTCAAAATTAGTGGAAAGTTTTCTTTCTAGCAAGAAAAATCTTCGGAAAGATGGAAAAATTATAATTTCTTTAATCATGTGTCAGAAGAAATGCCTAACTTTGCACTTTGTAAGGCAAAAAAGTCTGAACATGGTTGTGTGCGTACACAACAGTTCTTACCATAAGAGGGAAATTGAATGAAATGGCTATATAATGCTTACACCAGAAAAATCAATAAGTTTACAACCAACAAATTTAGGACAGAACAAAATGGCTGACGTAAAGAAGATTAAGACTGCGCTCGTGTCGGTATTCCACAAAGATGGTTTAGACGAGCTACTTGCAGAATTGAACAAAAACGGGGTAAAATTCCTTTCCACAGGAGGTACACAAGCATTCATTGAGAGTTTGGGCTATCCATGCCAGAAAGTTGAGGATTTGACAACATATCCATCAATCCTGGGCGGACGTGTAAAGACACTCCACCCTAAAGTGTTTGGTGGCATTCTTGGACGTCGAGAACTGGAAAGCGACCAGCAGGAAATGGCTAAATACGAAATTCCTGAGATTGACCTTGTTATCGTTGATCTCTATCCATTTGAAGAAACTGTGGCATCCACAAACGATGAACCAACCATCATCGAGAAGATTGACATAGGTGGCATCTCACTCATCCGTGCTGCAGCCAAGAACTTCAACGATGTGGTGATTGTTCCAAGCAAGGCTGAGTACACCCCCCTGCTTGACATCGTCAAGGCACAAGGTGCCGAAACCACTAAGGCACAGCGCAAGCAGTTTGCTGAGCGCGCATTCGCTACTTCAAGCCACTACGACACAGCCATTCACACATATTTCGCAAAATAAAAGTGAAGAGAAAATTGAAAATTTAAAATCGTCAAATTATAAATCAAGTATATGGGATTTTTCTCTTTGACACAAGATATAGCGATGGACCTCGGTACTGCCAACACCATCATTACTGTTAATGGTAAGGTGGTCGTGGACGAGCCATCGGTGGTTGCTCTTGACAAGAAGACCAACAAAATGATTGCTGTAGGACACAAGGCAAAGCTAATGTATGGCAAGGAGCATGAAGCTATCCGTACCTGTCGTCCATTGCGCGACGGTGTGATTGCTGATTTCTATGCCTGCGAACAGATGATGCGTGGACTCATCAAGATGGTCAACACAGGACATCACCTTTTCACGCCTTCGCTACGCATGGTCATCGGCGTTCCTTCTGGTTCTACAGAAGTGGAGCTTCGTGCTGTGCGCGATAGTGCTGAGCATTCTGGTGGTCGCGATGTCTATCTAATTTTCGAGCCAATGGCTGCAGCTATTGGTTGTGGCATTGACGTAGAAGCACCAGAAGGTCAGATGATTGTGGACATTGGTGGTGGTTCTACAGAGATTGCCATCATCTCATTAGGTGGCATTGTCAGCAACAACTCCATCCGTGTGGCTGGTGATGAGTTGACACTGGACATTCAGGAACACATGGCACGTCAACACAACGTAAAGGTATCTGAGCGTATGGCTGAACGTATCAAGATCAATGTGGGCTCTGCTCTAACTGATTTGGGAGATCAGGCTCCAGAAGACTATTTGGTACACGGACCTAACCGTATCACCGCTCTGCCTCTTGAAATTGCTGTATGTTATCAGGAGATTGCACATTGCATTGACAAAACTATCGCGAAAATTGAGACTGCTGTACTTCAGGCACTCGAAGCCACTCCGCCTGAATTGTATGCTGACATTGTGAAGAATGGTATATGGCTGACAGGTGGTGGTGCATTGCTCCGTGGTCTTGACAAGCGTTTGAGTGATAAGATTCAGATTCCTTTCCATGTGGATGATGACCCATTACACTCTGTTGCAAAAGGTACAGGCATTGCATTGAAAAACGTCAATAATTACCCATTCTTGATGAGATAAACGCATGATATGCGTGCATTAATTGACTTAATTGTACAGAACAAGCACTGGTTTGTATTCCTATTGCTGGAGGTGACAAGTCTTGTCTTTCTATTCAGCTATAACGGATATCAAAGGAGTGTATATTTTACAACGGCTAATGACGTAGTAGGTTCAACCTACAACGTCATTAGTGGCATTACATCATATCTCCATCTGCAGGAAGCAAACTATGAGTTAGAAGCCACCAACGAAGAATTGCGCAAAGAAGTGTATGAAATGCGGCAGCAATTGGAGGCGATACAGCAAGACAGCATGAAGCGTTTACCTGCATTACCATTGAAGTATGATGTTGTGCCAGCACAAATCGTTAACATGACGCTGCACAAGTCCAGCAACTTCATCACTATTAACAAAGGTGAGGCTGACGGAATCCGTCCTGAGATGGGTGTCATCTGTTCTCGTGGTGTCGTGGGTATTGTATATATGACCAGCCGTCATTACAGCATTGTCATGCCCCTGCTCAACGTGAACAGTAAAATCAGCTGTCGGTTGCGCGGCTCCGACTATTTTGGTTCACTTGTCTGGCAACGTGGCTATGCAGACATCGCTTACGTAACCAGTGTACCCCGACACGCACCTGTTAAGGAAAAAACTATTGTTGAAACCAATGGATATTCTGACATCTTTCCTCCTGGATTGCCCATTGGTGTTGTGCAGCGTGTAGGTGATTCTCCTGATGGCATGTCCTACTTTCTACGGGTGAAATTGTTTACAAACTTCAGCACTTTGCGCGAGGTTTCTGTCATCACGAATTACCATTCGCCTGAACGTCGTATGCTGGAGGAGATGGCACAAGATCCTGCACGTCAAGACAGCGTCCTCAACTCTCAGGAGAAACAAAAAGAACTGGAAGATAAGAAGAGAAAGGATGCAGAGGAAAAGGAGGAGAAGGAGCAGTTGGAATTGGAAAGAATTAAACAACAACTAGAGAGAGAGCATTCTTCCTCTATAGCAGTACCCTTGAATGAGAACAAAGTAAGCACCGATACAGTCAGATGAACTCAATAATTCTAATGCGATTCTTCAGGTTAATAATCCTGATTGTCCTTCAGGTGCTGGTATTCAACCACATCCATTTGTTCGGCTATATCACCCCACTCGTGATAGGCTACATGGTGGTGTGCTTCCATCGCAACACCTCTCGAACGGCTATACTGGTATGGGGATTTGTCACAGGTTTGTTGTTCGACATTTTCAGTAATACGGCAGGTATGGCAGCAGCAGCATGCACATTGGTGGCGATGATTCAACCCTACTGGCTCAACATGTTGGCTCCCCGTGATTCCGCAGAAGACCTTACTCCATCGTTTGCCACATTGGGATTCTGGAATTACATCTTTTATGTAATTCTTCTAATGTTTGTGTTGCATGGCTGTTTCTATCTCTTAGATGCATTCACCCTGTCAGACTGGCGGTTGACCCTGCTTTCCATTGTTGGCGGTTTCTTGCTCACCACCCTCATCATTGTTCTCATAGAGTTGCTGATACGTGCGCAAAAAAACACAACGCCTCACTTGTAAAGAATAATGAAAAGCCACGTATATGAATATCGTAAGTTTATTCTTGCCGGTATAGCATTGGTGATAGTCCTTTGCTACATTGCTCGTTTGGCTTTTCTCCAACTATCCGACGGAGAATATAAAACCCGTGCGGACGACAATGCCTTCTTCCACAATGTCATCTTCCCTGCCCGTGGTGTCATCTACGACCGCAATGGCGAGTTGCTAGTGTTCAACCAGCCAGCATATGACATCATGGTCATCATGCGTGAGGTGCATAATCTCGACACGCTTGATTTCTGCAGAACGCTCGGCATTACCCAAAAACAGTTCGATGAACGCATGGCTCTCATCAAAGACCGCAACAAGAACCCTGGCTATTCCACCTATACACAGCAACTTTTCATGCCACAGATTTCTTCTCAGGAATATGGTGTGTTTCAGGAAAAACTTTTCCGCTTTCATGGTTTCTACATTCGCGAACGCACTATCCGACGTTATGCCACTGACCATTGTGCCCACATCTTGGGTGATGTTGCAGAGGTGTCACCAACTGAAGTGGAGAGCGATGACTACTACGATCCGGGCGATTATATCGGCAAACAGGGCGTGGAACGGAGTTATGAACCAGAACTGCGAGGTGTGAAAGGTGTACAAATCCTGTTGCGAGATGCCCGTGGACGCATTCAGGGACATTACCGCAATGGTGCCCTTGACCGAAAGCCCGTCCCTGGAAAAAACCTCACGTTATCCATTGATGCCAAGCTTCAGGCATTGGGAGAACGATTGATGGAGGGAAAGATGGGTGCTATTGTTGCCATCGAACCTAAGACAGGCGAGATTCTTTGCATGGTCAGCGCACCTAGCTACGACCCACATCGCATGGAAGGAAAGCAGCGAGGGGCACAAATGATGGAGATGCAACGCGACCCGATGAAGCCAATGCTTAATCGTGCCATCTCTGGAACCTATCCTCCTGGCTCAACGTTCAAGACATCACAGGGACTGACCTTCTTGCAAGAAGGCATCATCACTTCCTCCACCGCTTATCCTTGCTATCGAGGTTTCGTCACTAAAGGTATGAGAGTGGGCTGTCACGGACACGGCTCTCCCCTCCCCTTGATTCCTGCCATCGCCACTTCGTGTAATGGATATTTCTGTTGGGGACTCTACCACATGCTGAACAACCGCAAGCAATACAAAAACATCCAAGAGGCGATGACCACGTGGAAAAACTACATGGTGTCGATGGGTTTTGGCTATAAGCTGGGCGTGGATCTTCCTGGTGAAGCACGAGGCATGATTCCCAATGCCGACTACTACGACAGCCGACTGGGTCAATGGAATGCCCTCGGCGTCATTTCCATTGCCATCGGTCAAGGTGAGGTCACGCTGACGCCTCTCCAGATTGCCAATCTCGGAGCGACCATCGCCAATCGCGGCTACTACATCACCCCACATATTGTGAAACGTATTGAGGGAGGCCACCTCGCTGACAGCTTGCTGGTCAAGCACAAGACCAAAGTGGAGAAGAAATACTACGACATGGTGGCAGAAGGTATGCGCAAGGCGGTGTTGGGTGGTACATGTCGAAGTGCCAACACTTCCATGTATGAGGTATGTGGCAAGACAGGTACAGCTCAGAACCGAGGGAAGGACCACTCCGCTTTCATGGGCTTTGCTCCGAAGGACAATCCCAAAATAGCCGTAGCCGTGTATGTGGAGAATGGTGGTTTTGGTGCCACATACGGCGTACCAATCGGTTCGTTGATCATGGAGCAATACATCAACGGCAAGCTCACACCAGCCAGCGAAGCAAAGGCGGCATCCTTCCAGAGTCGCCACATCGATTACGGAACCCGTGCAAGATAAGTAACTGAAACAATGACAATACAAGAACAAGGCAGCAAAGGCATCTTCCTGAGCATCGACTGGATGACCATCATGCTCTATGTCATCCTCATCGTGTGGGGATGGTTTAGTGTGTGTGGTGCCTGCTACGACTTCAACAATCCCGACCTTTTCAGTTGGGAGACCAACTCAGGCAAGCAGATTGTCTGGGCAGGCACGTCGTTGGTGTTGGCAGCCGTGTTGATGCTCATCGAGAAGCGTTTCTACGACACCGCTGCCTACGTCATCTATGGTGCCATGATGATACTGCTGGCTGTCACCATCGTCATTGCGCCCGACACGAAAGGTTCTCGCTCTTGGTTGCCGTTAGGTTCCTCCGTCAAAATACAGCCAGCCGAATTTGCCAAGTTTGCCGTAGCTTTGGCACTTGGAAAACTGATGGACGAATACGGATTCAGCATTCGAAAGACCAAACACATCAGCATCGCCATCGCTTTGATTGTCTTCCCGATGTTGCTTATCATTGGTCAGAAAGAGACGGGTTCTGCCCTGGTCTATCTTGCCTTTTTCCTCATGCTCTATCGTGAGGGCATGACAGGTTCCCTGCTTTTCAGCGGATTTGCCTTCGTGGTCTATTTCGTAGTGGGCATGAAGTATAGCGAGGATCACCTCACTTACATCCCCACGTCTGTCGGAGAGTTCACGGTCCTTCTGCTGGCCATGATATTCACCATCAGCATGGTATGGATCTATTGCAAGGACATCTTTACCGTGAAACTCATGTCCTACATTTGTTTCGGTTCCACCTTAATTGCCTTAATCTTTGCAGCCTTTGTCATTCCGTTCGACGTCTGCTACGTGATGCTGCCCATTTGCATCCTCATGATTCTCTATCTGATTGGACTGGCATTATACCATCGATACATCCGCTACGGACTCATTGCCCTTTTCGCCGTTGCATCGACAGCATTCTACTATATGACCGACACGCTCTTCGAGCATCTGGACAATCACCAACGTATCCGCATCGAGGTGCTGCTGGGTATGAAGGACGACCCTCGTGGAGCTGGCTACAACGTCAACCAGGCAAAGATAGCCATTGGTTCGGGAGGTTTGTTTGGCAAGGGATTCCTCAACGGCACGCAGACCAAGCTAAGATATGTGCCAGAACAACACACCGACTTCATCTTCTGCACAGTAGGTGAAGAAGAAGGATTCATCGGTTCGGCAGGTGTGCTCATCGTCTATTTGCTTTTTATCTGGCGATTGATTATTGTGGCAGAACGACAAACCGACACGATGGGACGAGTCTATGGCTATTGCGTGCTGAGCATCTTCCTCTTCCACCTATTCATCAACGTGGGCATGGTGCTGGGATTGACGCCTGTCATCGGCATTCCACTCCCCTTCTTCTCCTATGGAGGCTCCTCTCTATGGGGATTCACGTTGTTGCTATTTATCTTCCTTCGTATGGATGCGGAGAGAAACCTGAAACGCCAATAGTGGCGTCAATATTTAATTCTTTTTTTACAACTAATGAACATCAAATCAAGATTCAGAAAGCCAGAATCGGTGGTGTGGACACACTTCACTCGTCGTGGCGATGCCATTTTCCTCAGTCTGAGGAGAGAGGTGCGCATCGGCGTGCTCAGCGTAGCCACATTGGCAGCCGCCTGCCCCGATTCCGCTGCGGCCATCATGGCCTACAGTCAGGCTACTGCCCCTACCGAAGACAAGGAGGAGCTGGAACTGACGCTGGATGATGCCGAGGTGGTGGGCACACTCGCCCCCCTGCCTGCCGACAAGGCTGTGCGCCTCGTGCAAGTGATTAACCGACAGGACATTGAGGCGTCGAGTGCGCATTCGGTCAACGACCTGCTGAAACTCGTAGCTGGCGTGGATGTACGCCAACGCGGAGGCTTCGGCATTCAGACGGACATCGGTGTGAACGGAGGCACCGAAGACCAACTCACCGTCCTGCTCAACGGCATCAACATCTCCAATCCCCACACAGGGCATCTGACCGTCGATCTGCCCGTCAACGTGGACGACATCGAACAAATAGAAGTCATTGAAGGCGGAGCCAGTCGCGTGTATGGCAACATGGCATTTGCAGGAGCCATCAACATCGTCACATACACAGACAGGGAAAACACACTCGGAGTACACATGCAAGGCGGTTCCTACGGGACATTTGGAACCAATACCCATGTTTCTCTCCAAACTCCACACTTTAACAACCGCATCAGCGGAGCTTACAGCCGTAGCGATGGAGCCGACGGCAACGACGATTTCAATAAGGGGAATGCTTATTGGAACGGTCACTATACGAGTGCGCTTTTTGAGGCGAGTATCCAAGCGGGGCTGAGCACCATGAACTATGGAGCCAACACCTTCTATGGCACGGGTTCTGACTCTCAATACGAACAGAACAGACGCTACCTCATCGCTTTACAGTCGGAGTACAAAGGCAAGATTCATGTACCTGTACAGATGTATTGGAACCGCTCCCTCGATCACTATGTGTGGCGACGAGCTAATCCTGAAGCCTATCAGAATTTTCACCAGACCAATGTCTATGGAGCCAATCTCAATGCCTACACCACTTGGGCATTAGGCAAGACAGCTGTGGGCATCGAGTTCCGACGTGAAAACATCCTCTCCACGCGAATCGGCAAAGAAATTCCTGCTTCAGAACAACACAAGTACAAGGTACCTGGACATGACGAACACTACAAATACAAAGACGGCAGGAGTACTCTCGGACTCTACTTCGAGCATGACATTCTTTTAGAAAACCTGACCCTCTCGTTTGGATTGCTTGCCCATCACAACACCTCCGTCACGGGCGGCATGCACTTCTATCCAGGCATCGATGTTTCCTGGCGACCTTCCGAAGATTGGAAGTTCTATGCATCCTTCAATCAAAGCCTTCGAACTCCCACTTACACAGATCTTTACTACAATGGTCCTGGTCTGCAAGGAAACACCCATTTGAAGCCTGAAAAGAGTACAGACTGGCATGTGGGAGCCACCTACACGGGCACGTTCTTCATGGCGCAGGCAAAAGGTTTCTTCCGTCATGGAACCGACATGATCGACTGGGTGAAGAACGAGATTGCAACAGGCTATGTGACCGCCAATAGCGACATTGACAATATCGGAGCGGAAGCCCTTCTCCAGTTCAACCTTGCCCGTCTATGTGGAGAGAACGCCCTGCCCCAACGGCTCACGCTCAGCTATTGTTACAACTACAAATATCGCATCAATTCCGAGCAGGAAGCCAAGTACATTTCGCGCATGACCTTCCTGCGTCACAAGTTCGTTGCCTCCTTCCACCATCGCATCGTCAGCCATCTCTCCGCCCAATGGGATTTCTCGCTGAAGAATCGCGAGGGAGAGTTCGACAATGAAAAGACAGGAAAGCCACAGGCATTCGGAACCTACGGCATGTTAGACATGAAGGTGCAATGGAATGTCTCCCACTACACCCTCTACATGCAGGCGAACAACCTCACCAACCATCGGTACTACGATTTTGCCAATGTGGAACAACCTGGCATTTGGCTGATGGCGGGCGTGAAAATGAAACTATTTCCTCTTTTCTGAGGAAGCAAACAGAAAAAAGAATATCGGAAACGGTATTCTTTTTCTGTTTCATACGTTATTTAATTGATTTTTTGTACCTTTGCAACGATTTTAAGTACGTATGAAAAGATTCTTACACATTATTATATATATAGGAGTGCTACTATTTGCCTTCCCTGCCTCAGTCTTGGCTGAAGGAGATCAGTTCGTGGTGGTGCTCGATGCTGGACACGGAGGCAAAGACCCAGGTGCCGTTGGTTCCTCATCTGCCAACCGTGAGAAGGACATCAATCTTGCCATTGCACTTGAGGTGGGCAGACTCCTGAAAGCGAATTGTCCAGACGTAAAACTCATATACACGAGGAGTACGGATGTGTTCATCGAATTGGGACGTCGTGCCGAAATTGCCAACAAAGCAAAAGCCGATCTCTTCGTCAGCATCCACACCAACGCCCTTCCCAAGAACGCTCGGAAGGCAACGGGCGTACAATCCTACACCCTAACCCTTCATACAGCATCGACCAACCTTGCTGTCGAGAAACGAGAAAACTCCGTCATCGCCCTTGAAGGGGATGCAGCAAAAAAATACAACTACAATCCCTCGCCCGAAAGCAACATTATGTTTGAATTGATGCAAGACCACGATATGAAGGAGAGCGTGAACTTCGCCAAGATGGTGCAGAGCGAGATGGTGCACACGGCCGGAAGAGTGGACATGGGCGTGCTGCAAGCCAATCTGGCAGTATTGCGTCTCACTTACATGCCCAGCGTCTTGCTGGAAGTAGGCTACATCTCCACCCCTTCCGAAGAGCAGTTCCTGATGTCCACGGCGGGTAGGCAAACCATGGCAAAGAGTATCTACAATGCCATCGCCAAGTATAGGGCACAGAGAACAGGCAAGCAGTCCAAGCTGGAAAAGCCATCCACCACTCCTGTGCAGACAACGACACCCACTACGCCAACCAACGATGTTCCAGAGGTTGCGACCTCCAACACCAGCGGAGAAAAGCGAACCGTGTATAAAGTACAAATCTTCTCAGGCAGCGCCAAACTGAAAAGTAACGACAAGCAGTTCAAGGGACTGAAGTGTGAGATGCATGAAAAAGATGGACGCTACGCTTACACCTATGGCTCAGCCAGCACTTTGGAAGAAGCCAAACAGATCAGGCAATCCATCCTCGACAAATTTCCCCAAGCATTTATCGTGACATTTGAAGAATAATATGAAAATAAGTAAAGAAATCAAAATTGCATCGGTAGCAATCCTTTCCGCCATCATCGTTTATGTCGGTATCATCTTCCTCAAAGGGCTTAAGCTCTTCAATGACGAAGTTTCATATTTTGTAGAAATAGCTGATGTGCAAGGCATGCCCACCGCATCTGATGTACGTGCTAACGGACTGAAGGTCGGCACGGTCAAGGCAATCACATTCAATCCAGCTCGCCAGAATTTGACGGTCGAAATCACCATTAACCCAAACTTTCAGATTCCTCAGGGCACCAGCGTCTATATGACCAAGGAGATGTTGGGTAGTGCTATGATGAACCTGAAGCTCGGACCCAACCCCAATGCCATTCTCCATCCAGGCGACACTATTCAGGGTGTTCCGTTGGTGGATTTGATGACTGAGGCAGGCAAGATGCTGCCAGAAGTGGAAGCTCTCTTACCCAAAATGGATTCTATCCTAACAGCTATGAACACATTATCAAACGATCCTGCCATCGCCACCTCCTTGCACAATATGGAAGCCGTATCAGCTGATTTGCGTGTGACAACCGCACGCATCAATGGATTACTTGGCAACGATGTGCCCAAACTCATGGCCAAGACCAACAACATCTGCTCCAATCTTGAAACTACCACAGATCAGTTGAACCAGATAGACCTGCTTGGCATGGCACAGAAAGCTGAGACCACCATGAACAGTATGCAGGAGATGAGCTTCAAGATGAACACCGCCATGAACAGTAAGGAAACATCGCTCGGCATGCTGATGAATGACAACTCCATCGCTCTGCATCTTGACTCCACCATGCAAAACTCATCGCGTCTGCTCGAGGACTTCCGACTGCATCCAAAGCGCTATGTGCATTTCTCTCTCTTTGGTAAAAAAGATAAGTAAAAACAAGACTGAAAAAAGATGAAAGAAGGATGTTATTTGGATTTTGTTCAAACAACATTCTTCTTTTTTAGGCACTTTTTCTGGATCTTTGAAAAGCTATCAAATACAACTAATTAGAGGGTTTTAAAAAAAATCCAAGGCTATTTGTTTCACACGTGGAACAAACCCACAATAAACTAATAATCAATACATAAGAAAAAAACAATACAAATCAAGACTGCCTCGAACTTGAAAAACGTAAATGATTGAAATGAAGCATCTTTTACTTTTCAGTTTAAAACATAGAAAAAAAGAAATTTTGTTGTTTCAAAAATAAAACCTAACTTTGCATTCGTAAAAATCACATGAGAATCACCAAAGCTAAAATGGTAGAAACAGAACAGAATCCAAAACTCTTGTGGGGGAAGTGCCTCGACATTATTCGAGATAACATAACCCCCCAACAATTCGCAACATCGTTTGCCTTCGTTGAGCTGAACAGCCTCGAAAACGGCAAGCTGGTGCTTGATGTGCCTAGCGAATTCGTGAAAGAGTATTTGGAGGAGCACTACTTGAGGCTCATGGCTTCTACCTTCAAGCGCGTGTTTGGTAATAGCGTCAAGACTTTATATTATAATGTAAAGGTGGTGAAGACCAAACATGGAGGCAATGTACAAGAGAAAGGCAACATGCCTGTCAAGGTTATCAACGGTCCAGTCCGTACCGAGGGGAACAAGGCACCAGGTGACGTGACAGCTCCACAGGTGCAGGATCTCGATTCTCAGTTGATTCCCGACTACAAGTTTGAGAGTTATCTCGAGGGCGAGAGCAACCGTCTGGCACGTTCTGTGGGCGAATCCATCGCCAACAACCCTGCCAAGACCTTCAACCCCTTCTTTGTCTATGGTCCTTCAGGATGCGGCAAGACCCATCTCATCAACGCCATCGGACATCGCATCAAGGAATTGCACCCACAAATGCGTGTGCTCTACCTTTCCGCACACCTCTTCACTGTGCAATACACAGATGCCGTGCGCCAGAACAAGACCAACGAGTTCATCCGCTTCTATCAAAGCATCGATGTGTTGATTCTTGACGACGTGCAGGAACTCTCAGGCAAGGGCGCAACCCAAAACACCTTCTTCCACATCTTCAACCATCTGCACGTCAACGGAAAGCAAATCATCCTTTCTGCCGATCGTCCTCCTATCGCCATCCAAGATTTGGAAGACCGACTCCTCACCCGCTTCAAGTGGGGCATGCTAGCAGAGATTCAGAAGCCTACCCAAAACCTGCGCCTGAACATCCTCTCTGCCAAAGTGGAGAAGGAAGGTCTGAGCATTCCAGCTAATGTGCTTAAATTCATTTCTGAAAACATTGATGACAGCGTGCGTGACCTTGAGGGCATCATCAACTCATTGATGGTCAACTCTGTTGTGTACAACTGCGACATTAATATGGCATTGGTTCGGAAACTTATGCCACAATTCGTGGAGAAGCATAGCAAAGAAGTCACCATCGACGATGTGAAGCAGTCTGTCTGTGAGCACTTCAATCTAAAAATCAGCCAACTTGATTCACGAGAACGCACTCAGCGAATTGCCTATGCAAGACAGCTTGCAATGTATCTTTCTGAGCGTATGACCGAAAGTTCCCATATGCAAATAGGTCGTCTGATTGGCAATCGCAACCACGCCACAGTCCTTCATGCCTTGAAGCAGATTCATGACATGATAGAAACCGATGACCATGTGCGCGACGACGTGGAAGAAATCATGATAAAATTGAAGACATTATAAACAAACAGAATCCATACTAACCAATTCCTATAGATAACTTATGTTTAATGGAAAGAGGGAACTCGTGATGAGTCCCCTCTTTTTCGATGATATGTCCCAAGGATGCCAAATCAGGAAAGGAATCCCTGATTTTTCAATGTTTGCAGGAGACCTGTTGACATGGTTTCATTGTCCTTACGAGTGTAGCGGCAATCAGTGAACACCTGTGCCAAATTCTCCTTCTTGTTGATTTTTACAAACTTTTGGTTTTCCTCTAGTTGTTCTTTGAAGAAATAGATGATGTCCAGCTGGTTGGGTGTATAATCGTGATACGTCTCTTCGTGGAGGTATGCCAGATGCGGCAGACGGTCAGGCTGTTCCGGATGCTCGTCAGGTACACCTACTGTGATGGTTGCAACTGGAAATGTGAGTTTCGGTAGTTTTAACACATTAATGATGCCCTGTGGATTGTAGAGCGTCGTACCCAGATAGCAAGTGCCATAACCTGCTTCCTCCGCCAAAGTGCAGAATGCCTGAACATATAACAAGGTATCGCTCACGGCATTGAAGAACGACAGCAGGTTGTCATAACCCGCATCGGCATTACGCTGTTCACACCATTTCGTAAAGCGGTTGAAATCGGCACAGAACGTGAGCACCACAGGAGCCTCTTTCACCATAGGCTGTCCATAATGTAGTGGAGACAGCCTATCCTTCATCTCTTCCGAACGGGTCACCACCACGCTATACAACTGCATATTGCCCATCGTGGCAGCCCTTGATGCCTGAAACAAAAGTGCATCCATCTTCTCCGCAGGGATATCCTCCTGCTTATACTTGCGGATGGTGCGTCTATTGACAAATGATTCCATAAGAATGTACAATTTTACGATTTGCTAATTACAATTATGCAAAGTTAAGCATTTCCTGCCACTTTTTTTTTGTCATGTCGCAAAATCACCGTATTTTTGCCTCTACTTAACAATTTTTGCAATAAAACACCTAATATGTCACCTATACAGTCTTTATCTGTTACCATTCTGAACACGCTTTCAGAGTTTGGCGAAAAGAAGCTAAAAAAGGCATTGAAACCCTACGACCCCGAACGTGGAACCAATAAGGAGCAAGAGGAATTATTATCTGTGCTTGACAATCAAATTTATTCCTTCCGTCCACAGTTCGAGATTACCGAGAAACGCCCTATCAGCCTTGAATGTGACGTTGTGAAATTCCAGAACAAGAAAGAGAAATGGGTGGCGTTTGTCGGACTCCTTGACGGTTATCCCTATGAAATTTTCACGGGCGTGCTCGATGACGAAGACGGCATTGCCCTGCCCAAAACAGTTACCAAGGGATACATCATCAAGCACCTCGATGAAAACGGCAATAAACGCTATGATTTCACTTTCGTCAACCGACGGGGTTACAAGACCACCGTCGAGGGTTTGTCCGAACGATTCAACAAGGAATACTGGAATTACGCCAAGCTAATTAGCGGCATTCTCCGTTACAGGATGCCTTTAGATAATGTCATCAAACTGGTGAGTTCTTTGCAACTTGAGAATGAGAACATTAACACCTGGGCAAATGGTG
The DNA here is from genome assembly GCA_017651245.1 of Bacteroidaceae bacterium. Classification (GTDB taxonomy): domain Bacteria; phylum Bacteroidota; class Bacteroidia; order Bacteroidales; family Bacteroidaceae; genus Minthosoma. The sequence continues at coordinate 29,704 of JAGCDQ010000039.1, forward strand.
TAGCACGCGCCCTGAAAAAGTATGCCACCGGCGAAGAAGACCTTTCCGATGACCTCAAAGATGACCTTCGGAATGCAGAATAAAATCATCATCAACGGACTCCGTATCTATGCTTATCACGGCGTGATGGAGCAGGAACGGCAAGTAGGCGCCTATTTCACCATCGACTGCGAAGTAGAAACCGACATGCAGGAAGCCATCGAGCACGATTTCGTTGATGGCACCATCAGTTATGCCGACCTCTACGAAACTATTAAACGAGAAATGGCAATCCCCTCCTTTCTTGTTGAGCATGCCGCTGGACGCATTGCTAAAGCCATCCTTAACGAATACCCCAAGGCACACTACGTTCGCATCCGTCTCATGAAGGAGAATCCTCCTATGGGTGCCGACTGCTTGGGAGCAGGTGTGGAGGTAACGGTTAAAGGTTAACGGTTAAAGAGGCTGTTTACCGTTTACAGTTTATAGTTTAGGAATAGAATAATAATCATATAAATAACCAAAAACAATGAGTACAAACACCAACAAAATGACCAACTACCGTTGGGTCATCTGTGCGATGCTCTTCCTTGCCACCACGGTCAACTACATGGACCGTCAGGTGCTCTCGCTCACATGGAAAGACTTCATCGCCCTCGATTTCCATTGGAACGACAACGACTACGGCAACATCACCGCCACGTTCTCCATCTTCTACGCCTTCATCTCCCTCTTTGCAGGCAAGTTCATCGACTGGATGGGAACGAAGAAAGGCTACATCTGGGCAATCGTCATCTGGTCGCTCGGCGCATGTCTCCATGCAGCCTGCGGATGGGCAACCATGCAGATGACAAGCATTGCCGACATCGAAGCCCTCCGTGCCGTGGAGAAAGGCACCGACCTCGCCCTCGTCATCTCCACCACCAGCGTGTGGCTCTTCCTCGCTTGCCGCATCATCTTGGCGACAGGTGAGTCAGGCAACTTCCCAGCAGCCATCAAGGTGACCGCCGAGTACTTCCCCAAGAAAGACCGTGCCTACGCCACCTCCATCTTCAATGCAGGTGCATCCGTAGGAGCCCTTGCCGCTCCCCTCACCATCCCCGTTCTTGCCGAGCACATGGGCTGGGAATGGGCTTTCATCATCATCGGTGCCATCGGTTTCGTGTGGGCAGGCGCATGGCTTTTCATGTACTCCGCACCTGCCGACAGCAAGTTCGTCAACAAGTCAGAGTTGGCATACATCGAGTCCGACAAGGGTGAAGTCGTCGAAGAGAAAGCCGCCGACACCAACGAAGAAGACGAAATCAAGCTCTCCTTCCTCAACTGCTTCAAGTATCGTCAGACCTGGGCATTCATCGTCGGCAAGCTCATGACCGACGGCGTTTGGTGGTTCTTCCTCTTCTGGGCACCCGCCTATTTCTCCGAACTCGGCTATCCATCCTCCTCAGGTATGGGACAGGCACTCATCTTCGTGCTCTACCTCATCGTCACCCTACTCTCCATCTATGGTGGCTACCTGCCCAAACTCTTCGTCGAGAAAATGGGCATGAACCCCTATGCAGGTCGTATGCGCGCCATGCTCATCTTCGCCTTCCTGCCCATCTTCGCCATGTTCGCACAACCTTTGGCACACATTTCCCCTTGGTGGCCCTGCGTCATCATCGGTCTCGCAGGTGCAGGACATCAGGCATGGTCAGCCAACCTCTACTCCACCATTGGCGATATGTTCCCCAAGAGTGCCATTGCCACCATCACAGGCATCGGCACCATGTTTGGCGGACTCTGTTCCTTCGCCATCAACAAGGGTTCAGGTATGCTCTTCACCTATGCCGACGAACTCGGCGACGCCTTCCAGTTCTTCGGAGCCACAGGCAAACCCGCTGGCTACATGATCGTCTTCTGCTACTGTGCCGTAGCCTACCTCATTGGCTGGCTCATCATGAAGGCCCTCGTACCCAAGTACAAACCCATCACAAAGTAAATCCCACCCTTTCATAATACAAAGTCGGGCAGCGCACACCACGTGTACTGCTCGACTTTATCATTATGTCATTCTTTTGTGCTTTTTGCTTACATATTAGAAGAGGATTTTCCACGAAGAATTGATGCTATAGCGGTTCTTCATAAAAGAGGAAAAGGTGTGGTAATAATCAATAGCGAACCCCCAAGCATAGTTATTGGAGTCGAGGCATTCGTAGGTGACACCCAGTCCCAACTCGAACTTGGTCTCATTGGAGATAGTGTAGAATTTGACGCCATCGGTGAAAGTGTCACCATTCACCATGCGGACACCAGCAAAAGCACGGGTGGCAAAACGTTGACCAAGAGTGAAGGGATAGGAAAATTTACCTCCTATATCGAAATGATAGATATTGAGATGACCACCTGAAAATACGCTCTTCGTGTCATAGACTTTTGCTTGTGCATCAGCCACACGCGTCATCAGTTCCACTGCCACTTTGTGGGTGACAAACCACGATAAATCTGCACCTGCAGAAACCGCCGCGCCCGTCTTTATCCGAGCATCAGCAAAATGAATGCTACGATCACCAATCTCTGTGCCCATAAGAAATGAAAAGCCTGTCGGCTTCTCGCTGAACTTCATCAGTCTCAACACATCCCGTTTGCGCAATTCAGGCTTGTTAACGCCGTTCTCTCCGAAAATCTTGTCAGTAAGGAAATAGGCGAGATTGGTGCTCATTACACCGATGCCGGCACCCATGTAAAGGTCGTTCATCCAATGCTTGTTGTGCTGGATGCGAAGCAATTCCGTACAAGCTGCCGTTGTATAGCCTCCAAGTGTAATCCACGGAGAGATATAGCCATACTCACGACTCAAAATCGTGGCAGAAACAAACGCGAAGCTGGTATGTCCTGAAGGAAACGAATGCCGGTTACTCTGGTCGGGGCGTCCCTCATTGATTGTGTGTTTCAACAGTTCTGTTGTACCAAATGAAAAGCCCAACGCCATCGCATTGGCTGTCAGCATGCGCTCCGTCTTCGAACGACTCTTCACACCAGCAGCCTTTAATGCCCAGTTTACCACCAGTGGCGCACCCGCCACCCCATAGTCACGCCAGTTACAGGCATCACCCTTCGGCTCAAAACGGGCATCATGAGTGATGAATTTGTGATCTGTCCACGACAGCAAGAGCCCTCTGACCAAATACAGAGCACCATCCGTACTGAACGACATTTCCTTCTTGAGTCTGGTTTTGTTATACGACAGAATCACTTCCTCCACCTTTTTTTGTGTCTCCATCCGTTCATACTCAGCAAGAATGGAATCAATCTCCTCGACAAAGCCAGAATCAACCGGTTCTGTCTGGGCAAGAGCAGCCGACAGAGGAACACACAAGCAAATAAGAAGAAACAATAGACGAGACATGGTGAAGGTTGAGAGACAAAAAGAGTGAACAATGAAAAATCTAAATCATAAGAATAGATTCCTCACTGTTCACCCCACTATTTACTACTATATGATATTACTGAGCTAACTTTCCGTCAGAACCAAGCACATTCACAATCTTGTGGATGTACATCTTCTTCATGTTCTCACGAGCGGGCTTCAAGTACTGCCGTGGATCGAAGTCACCAGGATGCTCAGCGAGGTGCTTGCGCACAGCTGCAGTCATGGCGAGACGAGAGTCAGAGTCGATGTTGATCTTGCAAACAGCAGACTTAGAAGCCTGACGAAGCTGCTCTTCTGGAATACCAATAGCTGCATCGAGCTTGCCACCATACTTATTAATTGTCTCAACCTCTTCCATAGGAACTGAAGAAGAACCGTGGAGAACGATTGGGAAGCCAGGAAGCTTCTTCTCGATCTCAGCGAGGATGTCGAATGCCAATGGTGGTGGAACAAGAACACCATTCACGAGTGTGCACTGCTCTGGAGTGAACTTGTGAGCACCATGAGAAGTACCAATAGAAATCGCGAGAGAATCGCAACCAGTACGAGTAGCGAAGTCAATCACCTCTTCTGGCTTAGTGTAGTGAGACTCAGCCGCAGAAACCTCATCCTCAACACCTGCGAGGACACCCAGCTCAGCCTCAACAGTCACATCAAACTGGTGAGCATAGTCAACCACCTTCTTAGCGAGTGCCACGTTCTCCTCATATGGGAGGTGAGAACCGTCAATCATCACAGAAGAGAAACCATTGTCGATACAGTCCTTGCAGAGTTCAAAGCTGTCACCATGGTCAAGGTGAAGCACGATTTCAGGATGCTCACAACCGAGTTCCTTAGCATATTCCACAGCACCCTTAGCCAGGTTGCGGAGGATAGTGCCATTAGCATAGTTGCGTGCGCCCTTAGACACCTGCATGATGACAGGAGACTTAGTTTCCACTGCAGCCATCACGATAGCCTGCATCTGTTCCATTGTGTTGAAGTTGAAAGCTGGGATAGCGTAGCCACCTGCAACAGCTCTCTTAAACATCTCGCGAGTGTTCACGAGACCAAGTTCTTTGTAGCTAATCATAACTTGAAACGTAATTATTATGAATAAATAAATATTGTGTTCTCTTGAAAACGAGTGCAAAGGTACGAAAAAGTTTAGAGTTTAGAGTTTAGAGTTTAGAGTTTTTTTCTTTTTGACAGCACTTTTTCATTGAAAAAGGAAAAAATCCCCCTTTTTGTTTTGTCCATTTGATAAAAAGTCGTACCTTTGCACTCGCTTTTAGAAAATAATTATTTGTTACACCAGCAGTATTATATTGACTGTATAAAACAAAAAAAAGAAAATGAAACAAGGTATTCACCCAGACAACTATCGCCCAGTGATCTTCAAGGATATGTCAAACGGCGATATGTTCCTGTCACGCTCCACTGCTAAGTCTAACGAGACTGAAGTGTTTGAGGGTCAGGAATATCCACTTATCAAGATTGAAATCTCTTCTACTTCTCACCCATTCTACACAGGTAAGGCTAAACTCGTCGATACCGCTGGTCGCGTCGATAAGTTCATGAACCGTTGGGCTGTAATGAAGAAGAAGTAAGATATGAGCTGCCTTTCTGGCAGGTTCGCAAAACAGTTTAAGGGGACTGCGTCAATAGACACAAGTCCCCTTATTTTTGGCACTTTACCACAAGCATTAATGATGATGAATCACACAATAAAAAGGATGCTCATACGTTATAATAATAAATAAGGAATGATGATGACAAATCTGTGGAATAGGATTGGACGACGCGCATCCTTCGAAACTGACAGAATACTAAAGTCGAACAGATACTATAATTGGTATGTGTTCTGTCGTCGTTTGTCGAATGAGATGGAGCAAACAATCATGCCACACTATACACAGGAAGGGAATCATGAGAAGGTGTGCGGTTCAGAGGTGGTGGTAATACATAATGGCTGGACAGAAAGCGGTGGATTGGCAGACAGATTGAGAGGAATAGTATCCACTTTCCTTCTCTGTAAGGAGATAGGAAGAGATTTTAGAATCATGTTCACGCATCCATTTCCATTGGAAATGTTTCTTCAGCCCAATACATACGATTGGCGCATCCATGAAGAGAATGTGAGGTTCTCCTTGTCACAAGCATCTCCTGTGTTCCTTGAGATTGGCAGCGAAAGCCGTTGGCAATCCATTGAACAAAAGAAGTTTCTAAGAAAACATATTACAGAGGCCTGCGAGAAACAGGTACATGTTTACACGAATGCCCTGTTTGCCTATCACGAAAATTTCTCCGAAGTATTTCACGAACTGTTCAAGCCATCTGAAAGGCTACAACACTCCATCGACAGGGAACTCACTACGTTAGGAAAGGACTATGTAAGTGTTTCCGCCCGATTTGTGGGAGCACTCGGTGACTTCGATGACACAGTGGATGTGGACGTGTTACCTACTGACAAGAAAGAGTGGTTGCTCAATGTCTGCATGACGGAAATAGAAAAAATCCATACTATGCACCCAGAAGCAACCCTTTTGGTCAATTCAGATAGCAATACTTTCCTGCAACGTGCACAACAACTGCCCTACGTTCATATCATCTCAGGCACCATTATCCATCTGGACGTAATAAAGAACAAAACAGAGGAAGTATATGAGACCTACGAAAAGACATTCCTCGATTTTTTTATGATTGCCAACGCAAAATGCATTTATCGCTTGACAGGTAAATGGGTACGTCCATCCGGATTTCCGTATGCCGCCTCACTGATAAATGGACGACCGTTCCACAGCATTGATTTCACTTTCCAACCACGTTAAAGAAGCCATAGCCATATGCCCAACAACAGCACGCAATCGTCATTCCGCAGCATCATGAAGGGAACTGCCATTTTTGGTGGGGTACAAATGGTGACAATGGCCATCAACATCGTGAAGGGAAAGTTGGTTGCAGCCATTCTTGGTGCAACAGGCATGGGAATTTCATCGCACCTCATGTCCACCTTGTCACCCATTCAACAATTTTTCTCATTCGGATTGACCACATCTGCTGTCAAAGCCATTTCTTCTGCAGCAGACACACAAACACGCAGTAGACTTGTAAAGTGCCTCCGACGTCTAATGACATTGTTGGGATTAATCGCCATGATAGGTACAATGGTTTGCGCCCATTGGCTCAGTGCATTCACTTTTGAGAATTCTATCCATTGGCATTGGTTCCTCTATCTCGGTGTGGCAGTATTTTTTCTCATGCTTTCCACTGCTGAAACGACGATCCTGCAGGGTATGAGAGCTTTACGGGCATTAGCTGTTTGCAATATTGTGTCACCATTGAGTGGCCTGTTCATTTCTGTTCCACTTTACTGGATATGGGGTGTGGAAGGCATTGCCCCTGCTATGGCGGCATTAGGCCTTATCTCATGGGGCACTGCCCGATATTTCACAAGAAGCCTCCCAATCTCATCCATGACACAATCCTGGGAAGAAACGCTCTCAATCGGGAAAAGCATGCTGACACTTGGAACCACCATCATGGTGGGTGGTGTAGTGGGTGCTTTGACAACTTACGCCATCAACACCTTCATCGCTCATGATGGGACAGAAAGTGATGTAGGACTCTATCAAGCCACCAACTTCATTACAATGCAATGTGCAACCCTTGTGTTCACGGCAATGGGAACTGATTTCTTCCCTCATCTGTCATCCATCATTCACGACCACAAACGTTCCGAAACCCTTATTGGTCAACAGGGCGAAATCGTCTTATTGCTCACTGTACCCATAGCCATCGCCCTCATCACACTCGCCCCCGCAGTCATTAGGATTTTACTGACCAGCGAGTTCGACCCTACTCTATTTCTAATGCGTGCCATGAGTGCAAGTCTTATCTCACGTGCCATTTGCTACCCACTTGACTATATTTGCATTGCCAAGGGTGACAACACTTACTTCTTTTTGATGGAATGTGTATGGACCAATATCAAAACAGCGACGCTGACCGTATGTGGCTATATGTACGGAGGGCTTGATGGTATCGGAATCGCCATACTTATAGGCACGGTGTTGGAAATTAGCGTCAGCATCCTCTTTAATAGATGGAGATACGGGATTGGCTATTCCGCACGCTATTACACGCTAGCAGGTATTCTATTCATGACATTGGCGGGGTGCTTTGCCGCTTCATTCATTCCCTCAGCCATCCTTTCTTATGCCATTATGACACTTCTTATGGTGGGCACTAGCATCTTTGCCTACCTACAAATAGACAAACGCATCAACATACATAACCTCATCCAACAAAGATTCCATGCCAGAAGTTAGTGTTCTCGTGGCAGTATATAATGCTGCCAGCACTTTGCCACGATGTCTTGACTCACTACTGAATCAGACGCTTCACGACATACAAATTATCTGTATAGACGATGCATCAACCGACACATCGTCCCAGATATTACGGCAATACCAAGAGAAGCACTCAAACATTGACATTATCACTTTGTCTGAGAATCATGGACAAGCCTATGCGCGCAACCAAGGCATACCGCTCATCAAGGCACCTTTCACGGCATTTCTCGATAGCGACGATTACCTCGCGTCCGATGCCTTGCAACTCGTCATTGAAGTTTTCCAAAAGCACCCTGCCACGGACTGCGTACAATTTGATGTGAGATACATCTATTCAGATGGACACGAACATGGTTACCGACAGCCACAACCTCTCTTTATAACAGGACATGAGGCATTTGTGAAAGCCTTGACATGGGATATGCACGGGTGGTATGTGGCACGCACCGAGCTCTATCAGCAATACCCTTACGACGACACCTGCCACAGCTACAGCGACGACAATACAACAATGGCACACTTCCTCCACTCCAGAGAAGTCAGATGGTGCAATGGGCGTTACTATTTCGTTCAAAACGACAACTCTTGTACTCACCAAGCCACCACACGTCGATTCGACTGGCTCATGGCCAATGAAAGCCTGCATAACAACCTCGTCCAATGGGGCATTGAGAATGATACCATCAACCTTTACGAAGAACAACGTTGGAATGTGCTCCTTGATTGCTTCTGGTTTTACCATCGCAAGAAAAAGTATTTCACAAAAGCGCAACTCACCGATGCACTTCAAAAGCTACATCATGCATGGAGCAACATTGACACCAGACATCTCCCCAATAAGGTTCGGTTCAAGCCCGGCTACATGCCATTACATCCTTTCTGGATATTATTCAAATGGCAAGAATGGGCACTTTACATGTTCCGTAAACTAAAATATGACGAGAATGGAAAGAAAAAGTTCTGACAAAGGAGGAATATGTCAAAAAAAATATCCATCTTTGTACTTCGAAACCAATTAAGAACAAGAAATGAAGATTGTAATACTTGACGCATATACCGTTGACCAAGGCGAACTGACTTGGGACGGATTGAAAGAACTGGCAGAAGTGGAAGCCTACGAACGCACAGCACCCGACGAGGTGATAGCCCGATGCAAGGGCGCCGAAATAGTACTCACCAACAAGGTGGTGCTTGATGCCACTGTGCTCAACATGTTACCACGCCTGCAATATATTGGTGTGCTTGCCACAGGCTATAATGTCGTTGACCTCGAAGTGGCTAGCCGTCAAAATATTGTTGTCACTAACATACCAGCATACTCCACTGAAAGTGTTGCACAAATGGTGTTCTGCCACCTACTCAACATCGTCAGCCACGTGGATTACTATGCTATCGAGAACCGTTCTGGCAAATGGACAAACTCACCCGACTTTTGCTACCTTGACCACGACCTCTTCGAACTGCACGGCAAGAAAATGGGTATCATTGGACTCGGCAACACAGGTATGGCAACGGCACGCATCGCCACAGGGTTTGGGATGCAAGTCTTGGCATGTACCTCCAAAGACGAGGATGACCTCCCTTATGGCATCATGAAGGCAGACCTCGACACCATTTTCGAGCAATGCGACATCATATCACTCCACTGCCCACTCACCGAGGACACCCTACATTTGGTGAATGCCGAACGCATCAACACCATGAAGTCATCTGCCATCCTTATCAATACAGGACGTGGACCACTCATTGATGACGATGCCGTAGCTGACGCACTCAACAACGACCAGATTGCTGCCTATGGAGCCGATGTGCTCACCACTGAACCAGCTCCAGCAGACAATCCGCTCCTCACTGCAAAAAATTGCTATCTCACCCCTCACATCGCATGGGCGACACGAGAAGCAAGACTGCGTCTCATCAATATATGTACTGAAAATGTCAGAGCTTATCTCGATGGAGAGCCTATGAATCAGGTTAATTAATTAAAAAACTCATTCTGTCATTTTCACCTTCAGTCGTTCTTCCAGACGAACTACTTCTTGCTTGTATTCCTCAGCCTTGAGGAAATCGAGTTTTTTTGCAGATTCCTTCATGAGTTTGCGGTTGCGTTCAATAGCACGGCGTAGTTCATCGGAAGTCATGGCATTGTAGATGGTGTCCACCTCTGATTCTGCTGCCAAAGAAGCATTTTCTTCAATGTAGGCTGTACCACGATAATCGATTAGCTTGTGCTGACTGATGGCAATTTGTGCTTTCTGTATTTGCGTAGGTGTAATACCATGCTCTTTATTGTACACCATTTGTTTGGAGCGACGACGATTGGTCTCATCAATGGTCTGTTGCATGGTCTCTGTGATGGTTTCGGCATACATGATAGCAAGTCCGTGAACATTGCGGGCAGCACGACCAATGATTTGGACAAGGGAACGATGATCACGCAAAAATCCTTGATAATCAGCATCAAGAATAGCCACAAGAGAGACCTCGGGAATATCAAGTCCTTCACGCAGAAGGTTGATGCCAATGAGCACATCGTAAACCCCAGCACGGAAGTTGTTGATGATGTCAACACGATCAAAGGTATCAACATCGGAATGAATATAGTTGGCTTTGATGCCCACGCTGTTGAAAAAGGCTGACACCTCTTCTGCCTGACGCTTGGTGGAAGTGATGACCAGAGTACGCTCCCCAGCCTCATTGCGCTGATGGATTTCTTCGATGAGGTCGTCCATGAAGTTTAACTTAGGACGTACCTCAATAGGAGGATCAAGCAGTCCCGTAGGACGTATCAACTGTTCAACAATCACGCCCTCAGCACGTTCCAGTTCATACTCGGCAGGTGTGGCAGAGACATAAATAGTCTGTGGCGTCAACATTTCAAATTCTTCGAGACGAAGGGGACGATTGTCGAGTGCGGCTGGCAGGCGAAACGCATATTCGACCAGGTTTTCCTTTCGGCGGCGGTCACCTCCCCACATAGCTTTAACTTGTGGAATAGATTGATGACTCTCATCAATGATGAGCAGATAGTCGTCAGGAAAAAAATCGAGCAGGCAATATGGGCGTTCACCAGCCTTGCGACCATCAAAATAACGAGAGTAATTCTCTATACCCGAGCAATGTCCTGTCTCACGAATCCATTCGAGGTCATTGGTCACACGAAGTTCTATTTGTTTGGCCTTTTCCATATCGCCCAATTCCTCATAGTAGGCAATACGTTCGTGCAGATCATCCTCGATGTCCCGAATGGCTTTTAAGGTTTGCTCCTTGGTCGTCATGAAAAGATTGGCTGGATAAATTTTGTACTCCTGATAAGAAGTGATGGGATAAAAAGTCTGAACATCCAATTCTTGAATTTCTTCTATTGTATCATCAAAATAGCAAATACGCAGAATCTTCTCATCATAAGCAAGATATACATCTATAGTTTCCCCTTTCACTCGAAACTGACCACGTTCCAATTCATCTGCCGCAGCAAGGTCATTATTGATGTAAAGCATATCCACCAATTTCCGGCGCAAAGACTCTTGTGGAAGGTCTTGGTCAACGTGAATAGTGAGGATGTTTTCAGCATAACTGGTCGGTGCTCCCATACCATAGATACACGAAACAGATGACACGATGATGACATCTTTTCGTCCAGAAAGCAAAGCAGACGTGGCAGCCAGACGACGACGATCAAGGTCCTCATTGATAGCAAGATCTTTCTCAATATATGTACCCGTGGAGGGAATATAGGCTTCTGGCTGATAATAGTCGTAGTAGCTCACATAATATTCCACCGCATTATTGGGGAAAAAGGCTTTCATCTCGGCATACAGTTGGTGCGCTAATGTTTTGTTATGGCTAAAAATGAGGGTCGGCTTGCCGATATTCTGAATGACGTTCGCCATTGTGAACGTCTTACCCGACCCTGTTACACCCAGCAGCACTTGTGCTGGCAAACCATCCCTCACGCCTTGCGTCAACTGCTCAATGGCTTGCGGTTGGTCACCTGTGGGTTGAAACTTCGATGTAAGCTGAAAATCCATCTATTTTTCCTTTTGAACTGCAAAATTACGATTTATATCCGTAAATATTCCCTAAATCAAATGCTTTTTTCTAAAGAAAAGTGAAATATTCGCGTTCCGTTACTGATTCTTCATGAAAAACTTTGTAACTTTGCATTCGAAATATCCATTAAGAATGAAGAAAGCATTAACAATCATGTTGATTTCGGTACTGATGTTGAGTTCCTGCAACTCATACAACAAACTGCTGAAATCGACTGATTATGGTTATAAATACGAAGCAGCAAAGGAATATTACATTTCCGGGCACTACACAAGATCATACCAGTTGCTGGAAGAACTCATCATGGTCATGAAAGGCTCTGACCGTGGAGAGGAGTCGCTGTTTATGCTGGGCATGTGCTTTTATAATCTACGCGATTATGAGACTGCCACAATGTATCTAGACAGATATACCAAGACTTATACGAAGGGAGAATATACAGAATTAGCACGTTTTTACAGCGGGAGGGCATCGTATTTGCAGAGCCCCGACCCACGTCTTGACCAATCTCCCACTTATGCCGCTTTGAACAAGCTACAGGAATTCCTTGAGTTTCACCCCTATTCCGACTTGCGCGAAGACGTGAATGACATGATGTACGATTTACAAAACCGCCTCGTCATGAAGGAATTCGAGAGCGCCCAACTCTACTACAACTTAGGAACATACATTGGTAACTGTTTCTATGGAGGCAGTAACTATGAAGCATGCATCATCACTGCTGAAAACGCCTTGAGGACGTACCCATATACTCGGCTGCGTGAAGACCTCTACATGATGATTCTACGTAGTCGTTACGAATTGGCACAGCGAAGCGTCATTGAGAAAAGCGAGGAGCGTTATATGCAGGCCATCGACGAATACTACGGATTCAAGAACGAGTTTCCTGACAGTAAATACATGAAGGAAGCAGACCAGATTTACAAGCGTTGTTCTGCCAAAGTGAAGAAAAAGGACGATGACAAAGAACAGAATTAAAAGAACATCATAAACAAAGAACAATAACACAAGACTATGGATTTCAAGAAAACCAATGCACCAACGACAACAGTGACACGCAATTTGATGGATTTGAGCCGTGACACTAACAATGTGTATGAAAGCGTTGCCATCATCTCCAAGCGTGCCAATCAGATTGCCGCAGAGATGAAAGATGAACTAAGCAAGAAGCTCGTTGAGTTTGGTTCACACACTGACACCCTCGAAGAAGTGTTCGAAAATGAGGAGCAAATTCAGATTTCTCGTTACTACGAGCGTCTGCCAAAGCCAACACTCATTGCCACCCAAGAGTTCCTTGAGGACAAAGTTTATTTCCGCAATCCTTCTAAGGAGACTGAAAGAACTCTTTAATCTTTATGATTCAGCGAATACAAACAGTATATCTGGCGCTGGTGCTCATTCTCTCGTTCGTCGGGCTTATCTCTACCGTCGGGGAATGGACAGTGGCAAATGCTGTTGTGGCACATTTCAGCAACTTCACTTTTGGGGCGGAGGGACATTTCAAGGCATTAGATTCCACCAGTGGACCCTGGTGCCTGGGTGTACTTCTCATTTTGGTAATGTTTCTCTCCACAATGAGTATTATGCTGTTTCGCAAACGTATGCGCCAATTGAGACTCACCATTATCAGCACAATCCTTTTGGTTGGCTATGTGGCGGCATACGCGGTGTTTGCCTATTATTATCAGCTCAACCTTGAGCAACTCGTATCAGCCGAAACAGGAAGCGTCACCCCCGTCTTTCATCTCAGACTCATTTCGGTCTTTCCCGTGTTGAGCATCATCCTCAATTGCCTTGCTATTCAGGGCATCCGCAAGGACGAAGCACTCGTTCGCTCACTCGATCGAATCCGATAAATAGGCACTTTCACCCCACCCTCGCTATATATAATTAATGTATATAGAGAAACGACTCATAGAAATATTATTTTCAAGAGATTTTTTTCCTGAAATGTTTTGTCGGTTCGAGAAAAAGTAGTACCTTTGCACTCGCAATCGGGAAGGCAATGCGGAAATAGCTCAGTTGGTAGAGCACAACCTTGCCAAGGTTGGGGTCGCGAGTTCGAGTCTCGTTTTCCGCTCTCCTGTAATAATAGTGTCGCTCTTTGAGAAATAGCAAGTAATGCCCACGTGGCGGAATGGTAGACGCGCTCGTTTCAGGTGCGAGTGTTGAGAGACGTGCAAGTTCGATTCTTGTCGTGGGCACTAATCAGAATGGAGAGGTGGCGGAATGGTAGACGCGCTACTTTGAGGGGGTAGTGGGCTCAGCCCGTGGGAGTTCGAGTCTCCTCCTCTTCACTCAAAAAAACGACAATTCAGAAAGCCTCAGGAGAGAGTTCTTTCTAAAAATA
>JAGCDQ010000040.1 GCA_017651245.1 Bacteroidaceae bacterium
CACGCGAGCTGGGTTCAGAACGTCGTGAGACAGTTCGGTCTCTATCTATCGTGGGCGCAGGAGTCTTGCGTGGTGCTGACACTAGTACGAGAGGACCGTGTTGGACAGACCTCCGGTTTGCCGGTTGTACCGCCAGGTGCACCGCCGGGTATCCGCGTCTGGATTGGATAAGCGCTGAAAGCATCTAAGTGCGAAGCCAGCCGCAAGATTAGGACTCCATGAGGGTCGTCATAGACGATGACGTTGATAGGGTGCAGGTGTAAAGACGGCGACGTCAAAGCCGAGCACTACTAATTGCCCGAATACTTCCGCCATGTGCGGTACTTTCAGTTGCAGAGTATAGGTTAATGAGAGATCGGTTGGATGCTCAGTACGAGACATGAAGCCTGTCCTTCCAGTTCTTGTGTGTAAGATGTCAACCCCATATCAGGTGGTTATTGCAGCGGGGTCCCACCTCTTCCCATTCCGAACAGAGAAGTTAAGCCCGCCTGCGCCGATGGTACTGCAATGCAATGCGGGAGAGTAGGAGGCCGCCCCCTTTTATCAGAAGCCCTGGAGATTTTCTCCGGGGCTTTTTTATTTTTGCTATTAGGAGGCTCCGGGCAAAGACATTTGCCTTATTTTTCTATAAAGATGTTATGAAGGGAACACAGTTGCGTATGTTGATAGGGATGGTTTCCGTTTGGATACCATCTTTTTTAATGCGTAGGCGGACTATGCAGGCTTCGGCATTTTTGGGGTTACGCTGATCGAAGATGAAATTGCCGATACTGTAGTAGATAGGATGACCTTGGAAATCCTCGATGGTTTGGAGAGTATGGGTGTGGTGGCAGACGAGCATATCGGCACCTGCATGGATCAGTTGGTGGGCCTCATGGCGCTGACGGGGAACGGGATGGAGCGTGTGTTCACCTCCCCAGTGGAGTGAAACGATGATGACAGCAGTAGAGTCGGCCTTGCGCAGACGAAAGACACGTTCCAAGAGAGAGTCCATCGGTTCCTGACTGACACAGGGCTTGTCGGGGAGGTAGGCATAGTTCTCGAGGGCGAGTCGCAATGAGGGTACAAGCCAGACATTGCGAGGTTCTGTGGCTAAGAGGACAGGCTGAGTAGCTTCTGTCATGTTCTGACCAGCACCAATGGGTATCATGCCAGCCTTTTCAATGTTCAATTTCGTGTCGATGAGTCCTTCGCGCCCTTGGTCGATAGCGTGGTTGTTAGCCAGATTGAGGTGGGTGATGCCGTGCTGGCGCAGAATGTCGAGCCATTCAGGTTCGGCACGGAAAATGAATTGTTTGAAAACGGGTGCTTCAATCTTTGTGGCCGGACATTCGAGATTGCCCACGACAACCTGAGCCTGACGAAACACGGAATCAATCCCTTCCGAGAAGAGGTGGTTGACTCCGTGACGGTTGATTGTCTGACGCACCCCACGGTCGAGGAGGATGTCGCCAGTAAGAACGACGGTGAGTGTATCTGCACTTTGCGCAGATACACTCAACATCATGCTAACAGCCAGAGCTATAGAAAAACTCCTCATTCACCTCAGGCATATTGTTCAGCGGCACGATGATGCGCTTCATCCACTCAGGCACTCCCTTACGTGGATTCTTCTCTAACTGCTCCTGCCATTCCTCATCTGTCAGACGGGGCAGGTTGATAGGCTGGATAAACTCTCGATAGCTCAGCACAGCACCACGTGTCAGATACAGATAACCGCCAATTTCTACTACTACGTAGATTTCGTCGGCATCACCGACAGCCTCGAAGAGAATAGACTTCTCGGGGTTGTTGTCGGCATTGGCGGTATAGACGTCGGCCACAAGGGCCACCTTCTTATCGGCACCCTGTACATCGCTCCAGCCCATGAGGTATTGGTCAGGCTCGCGCACCAAGTCGAGACTAATATTCTCAAAGGTGGCACCGATATACTGTAGCTGGTCGTACTCTTCCTCGGTCAGCTCCTTGCCGGCCAGTTCCTTTTCGCTGACATTCAGAAGGAACTGTGCCTCCTCGCGGATACGTTCCGTGGCCTCACTGATCTTCTTGGTAAGCATATTCTCCTCTTTTAACAGACGTTCGGTGTTGTCAAGCAGAGCGATGGCTTTCTTCCAGAAACCAATGTTTGGCTCTACATATCCCTTTACGACAGGCTCTGGGGGACCACCTCCACCACATTCGGCTCCTGCGGGTTGCTTGGCGTAGAGGATGGCGTCGTGTTTCAGTTCAGCCCACGAGGCCAGCATGGCGTTGAGGTCTTTCAGGTCCCACTCTTTGGTGACCATGAAGTAGGGCAGGTTCAGTTGTGGGTCATGGTCGCAAAGTGAGCGGAGTGTACTCATCCATTCCGTTGCAATGGTCTCACCCCACTTAATCTCCTGCATGCGCATCTTCATCTTCTCGAGCATGGGCGTAAAGCCCTTCCACTGGTTCTGCTCGTCGATGAGAATTCGCTCGGCGGCAGGAACTCGCATAGCAGCGAAGAAGTCCAGTCCCTTCGGTGTGGCACGTTGGGTGGGCTTGTTGTCGTAGTCGACCATCTCTTGCAGCACCTCAGCATCGGGTTGATAGCGCTGTGGCATGATGTTAATCTTGTTGTGACTCGTCTTCTCGAACTTCGGACGGATGCGTGTCTGTTTGTTGCCAATTTTATTAAGGGTAGCCGTCAGTTTCTCAATTGCCTGGTCGTTGTGCAGCAAGTCTTCCATCTGCATGTTTAACTTCTTTACTTCGGCCCAGACCTGCATGATGGTCAGGTCATCAGGCTTACCCATGAGGAAGGTGATAAGACTGTTCAGCGTCTCGTATTTCTTCACGACTTTGTCATCGTATTTAAAGGCGTAAGTCTGCATGACAGCGGCCTGTACCTCGTCCTTATTGTTCAGACCGAAGTTAGCGGTCTGCAGCCACATCATACCTCTGAAATAACGCTGCAGTTTCTCGCTGCGGGTATAGTGGCCACGTGGACGGAAGAGGCTGTAGCCGAATGAAACTTCCTTGTAGTCTTTCATGAAGGTGCTGTAATTGTCCTGTGCAGCCATGATGAGAGCCACCTCCGCCTGTGCAGCCTTGGTCACCTCGTCGGTACCGAGATACTCGCCAGTGAAGAGATAGTAGGCGATGCTGTAATAGACACAGTTCTTGAGGGCGGCCTGACTAACAGTCTCATCAAAACCTGACCAATTGAGCTGACGATGCATCTCATAGAACATATCGTGAGAGAAGTCGGTCATCAGCTTCAACAAATAGTTCTCCTCCAACTCTCGCAGCATACAGTCGAAATAGAGGTGGTAGAGCTGCAGATAGAGGTCGGTGGTGACGAAGTTGGGGAATTCCCGATAGTCGTTCTGCTCGTACACTTCGAACAGTTGATTGTGTCGGGCAGGCACAATAGCGAAACCGTCTTCTCCCAACCGCTGGCTTAGTTGCTCGTCAATATCTTTGATTTGCGTGGGATTAAGCAGATTGGCCATGTTTACGCGTAAACCTTCTGGAACCTCGAAGTTCTGCTTTACCAATTCATCTTCACGTTCCTGCATACGCTGGATAAAGGCCTTCTCCTGTTCATTGTAGTTCAACAGGTTCTTTTCGTCGATGATGCGATAGTAGAAGTCACGCCAACTCTCATCGTCTTTCGACTCCACACCTGCCGATTCCACCTTCTCGTCGAACTTCCACATCAGCGAGTCGTACCAGGTGGTGGCATTGTAGATACCTCTGATGTAAGAGTCCCTGAAGGGTAAGCCACGCTGGGCTGCAGGCGCATTACGCAGTGTACGGATATCTGCGAGCGAGAGTCCGCTGACATCCATATCGTAATCAATACTGTCAAGTAGCTTCTCCACATCGATTTGTGATGGGGGTACTTGAACTACACTCTGTTTCTGGCTGCAGGCGCATATCAGGGCTGCCAAGCAAGCCGTCAATAGTAATTTTTTCATTGGCTAAAGGATTTTATTGCTGTTTCTTTGTCTACACCTTTAATAATATATTGGTCGAATTTCATGCCAAAACTGTCCCATTTGTAGTCCGATACTACGTAGAGTGAATCCGTAGTTGATTCCAATGCACGTATTTTCCCGTCTATATATCGGAAATCTTCGAGGATGCCACCCAACTTCGAACCTAACCACAGAGGTCGCGCTTTTTTGTTGACTTGTTTGAAGATAAACAGTCTGCGTCCTATTTCAGGATAGAACCGGGTGGACTTGATGACACCCACTAATGCGTCTGCATTGCCATCGCCATCCACGTCGCCAGTCTGAAACTGATACACGGGGTAGGGCAATCGCCAGTCGTTAAGAAAAAACAGACTGTCGTGCTGTTTCCGGAGCGTGAAACCTTGCTCATGGCGCTGTTCAGAAGTCTGTGCCTGACAGGTACAGACGAAGCTAAGGAGGGCTAATGTGATGGTTGTCAGTTTAAAGCTATTCACTTTTCACGATTCGCTATTGCCTGCCACAGAGGCTCGTTAGGAATGGGAGCCTCGACAGTGATATCCTCTTTCGAGACGGGATGAACGAACTCCATCCGGCGGGACATCAAGGAGATGCTGCCGTCAGGATTGCTACGGGGAGCACCATATTTCAGGTCACCCTTGATGGGACAGCCCATGGCTGCCAGCTGGCAACGTATCTGGTGATGGCGACCCGTCAGCAAACGGACTTCAAGCAGCGTGTAGTTGTCGGAATGCCCAATGACTCTATATTCCAGAATCGCTTTCTTGGCGTTCGGCTTTTCTTGGTCGTAGGCATACGACTTGTTCTGCTTTTCGTTGCGCACCAGCCAGTGTTCCAGTGTTCCTTCAGGTTCGCGAGGGACGTTCTTTACGATGGCCCAATACGTCTTATGGACTTCTCCTTCGGCAAACATCTTATTCAGACGGGAGAGGGCTTTCGATGTACGGGCGAAGACTACGAGGCCGGAGACGGGACGGTCCAGGCGATGCACCACACCGAGGAAAACAGCGCCAGGCTTCCGATATTTCTCCTTGATATAATCCTTGACAATATCAGAAAGGGGGCGATCGCCAGTCTTGTCTCCCTGTACGATCTCCCCGCTCTGTTTATTGACGATGATAATATGGTTATCCTCGTAGACTACCTGCATAGCTTACATATTCATGCCACCGTCCACCTGAATCACCTGTCCGCTTACGTAGCTCGACATGTCAGAAGCCAGGAAGGTTGCCACGTTGGCGATATCCTCAACCTGTCCACCGCGACGCAGAGGAATCTTGTTGCACCACTCCTTGCGTACTTCCTCGGGGAGGGCTGCTGTCATAGCAGTCTCGATGAAACCTGGGGCAATGGCGTTAGCACGGATACCCTTGGGACCCATCTCTTGGGCAATACTCTTGGCCAAGGCAATCAGACCAGCCTTTGAGGCGGCGTAGTTAGCCTGACCGGCATTACCATGAACACCAACGACAGAAGCCATATTGATGATACTTCCGCCACGCTGACGCATCATCACAGGCACACAGGCGTGGATGAAGTTAAAGGCCGACTTCAGGTTCACGGCAATCACGGCATCCCACTGCTGCTCGGTCATACGCAGCATCAGACCGTCTTTCGTGATACCGGCATTGTTCACCAGAATATCGATTGACCCAAACTCTTCCTTCACAGCCTTCACCACTTCCTCTGTCTGAGCGAAGTCAGCAGCATTCGATGCATAACTCTTGGCCTTCACACCCAGAGCAGCAATCTCTTTCTCTGTCTCCAGGTTCACCTCGAGGTCGGTGAATGCGATGTTAGCGCCTTCAGAGGCGTACTTCAGTGCGATAGCTTTTCCGATACCGCGTGCAGCACCTGTAATCAGTGCTGTCTTACCTTCTAATAATCCCATGTTGATTTACGATTTGTAATTTATTTACGTTGAATTTTACCTAATGCACCATAGACCACTTTCGCCACCTGGGGCTTCGTGTCCTCTTCTTTCATGCCGTGTGCGATACGTCCGTAGATATAAGGTACTTCAAGACCCTTGATACAATAGTGGGTGATGTCGGCCACGAGGTCTACATTATCGATGTCGAACTCGCCGTCTTCCTTACCTTCGTTATAGACCTTGCGGAATAGTTCAATCTCGGCATCATCGAAATGCTTGCGTACCTTCTCTACCATCCAGATGTTACGGAAGAATTCGGCACGTAGATTACCATTACGTACCACCGTCTCACGAATCATGCTCAGATGGGTGTAGATGAGCTCAATGATCTTGTCCTGTGGACGGATCTTGCGTGCTGCCACTTCGTCAAGCTTGTCGCTCAGACGTTCCAACTCGCCCTCAATCACGGCATAGTAGATCTCCTCCTTTGACTTGAAGTAGGTGTAGAGCGTACGCCTGCCTTTCCCTGATTGGGTGGCAATATCGTTCATGGTGGTGTTCTCCAGACCGTTTTTTGCAAACAACTGGCGGGCCACGTCGACGAGCTTTTGTCTAGTTTTCGATATTGACATAATAGAGTCCTCCTTTTGTTTTTGGAAAATTGCACACGGGCATTACTGTGTGCAAAATTACATAATTCCTTTGAAATACGCAAGAAATCCGAAAGAAAAAGTTTGGAAAAACGCAAATTTACAAAAAAGTGGCATAATTATTTGCGTAATTCAAAAAAATAATGTACCTTTGCACCCGCTTAGAAAAAACATCGCGGAGTGGAGCAGTTGGTAGCTCGCCAGGCTCATAACCTGGAGGTCGCACGTTCGAATCCTGCCTCCGCAACTAAGGGAAGAGAGAGTGAGTGAGAACAAGAAAGCGCGAGCCAATCGGTTCGCGCTTTCTTGTTCATTTCATCTTGGCTAGTACTTTCCTGTAGTACCTGTTGGTGGCCTTGATGCTGTACTTAATCCCGCCGTTCCAAAGTCGTATAGCTTTCTCGACGTCGTTTTTGGGGTTATAGTACTTTTGGATAATCAGGAACATCTCTTTTGATTTAGCGACACTGTAACGGTCAGCCATCGTAAACTGCTTCTTACTCTTCTGTCTCTTCAGAATCTCATTGCAATCTTTTACAAGAATCGGAGTAATCTGCATCACGCCTACGGAATTTCCGCTTACGGCGTTGGGATTTCCTTCGCTCTCGACTTGGATAATCGCATCCATTACTGGATTCCAGTCGAAGCCTGATGCTTTAGTGCTCTTAACATTTCCTTCAGCCGATGCTGTCAGTGCAATAGTCAAGAAAATCAGGCTCACATTTGCTTTTTTTATAAATTGAATCATATCTCTATACTTTAGGCGGAAACTCTCACGAGCACCGCGTTATCCTTTAGATTTTCTCTTCAAAATGAAGCGACTTCACGTCGCATCGGGTGCCAAAATCAGTGCAAGCCGAAAACAAAACAAGCGTACTTTTTTTGCTGAGGCAAAGCCTGATTTCGCAGGCGAATTTTACAGAATTCGTGTGCAAAGATACGGCAAATCAATCAGTTAGCCAAATATTTTCAGCTTTTTTAAGGTTTATTGTGTGGTAAAATGACCAGATGTAAAGGGATGTAAATTAATCTAAATCGACCACAGTGATGCCTGCTCCGCCAAATTGGACGTGTTCATCACGGGCCTTTACTACGTTGGGAACGGTGTTCAGATATTGACGTATCAGTTGGCGTAAAATGCCTGATCCGGTACCATGTAGGATACGTACCCGACTTAGTCCAATCAGGATAGCATCGTCGATAAAATGCATCACGGTGTCAACGGCTTCATCGCCTCGCATACCCCTTACGTCAAGGTCTTGATGGAAATTATGACGTCGGTCTTCCATCGTGGCACGGGTCACCTTGGAAGTTTGGACAGCCAGCGTCTCGTGCTTGTTGGCTGGGGTCTGTAAGGCTTTCTCTTTCTCTGCCCGTTCCAACTGTTCCAGTTTTATCTTTGAGCGCACATCACCGAAGATGACGGTGACCTGCTTGCCTTGGATACTTTCTATCTTGCCCACGGTGTTGAGACCCTTGATGCGAACGGTGTCGCCTTTCTCCAATGGACGGTTCTCGGCATCCTGACTGTTCTTGGCGTGTTCTGCCAGTTTCTTGCTGGCTGCCTTCTGCTCTTCACCTTTCCTCTCCTTGCGCTGTGCCTTACGAGCTTTGCGCTCTTCCATCTGGCGTAGTTTTTTGGCAAAGTCCTCCTCACTCATCAGACCACGGGTGTCGTCGGATATCACTTGTTGGCGGAACTCCTGTAACTCTTCCCTGACGATGCGGGTGCGCTCTTTTTCTGCCTGAGCCTCTTTGATTTCACGGATGGCGTTCTCTATCTTGCGGTTGGCCTCAGCCAGTAGCTCTTCGGCCTGTTGCTGGGCCCGTTGCAGGATCTGCTTGCGCTCGCGCTCAATCTCCTCCAGGTTCGTCTCGTAGCGCTGGATATGTCCTTCAAGCGACTTCTCATGCTGGTGGATTGTCTGGCGTTTGCCTTCCCAGTAGCGCTTGTCGCGCACGATATCCTGCAGGTATTTGTCGCTCTGGATATAGTCGCGTCCCACAATCTCTGAAGCATCTTGGATCACCTCTTCGGGCAGGCCCGTCTTACGGGCTATCTCGATGGCGAAGCTGCTGCCGGGCTGACCGATGCTGAGTTGGAAGAGTGCTTGCATTTGGTTGCGGTCGTAGAGCATCGCGCCGTTTACCACACCCTCGTGGTCTTCGGCGAAGTGCTTCAGGTTCTGGTAGTGGGTGGTAATCACACCGAATGTCTTCTTCTCCCAGAACTGCTTCAGCACGGCCTCTGCGATGGCGCCGCCGATAGTGGGCTCTGTGCCACCGCCGAACTCGTCGATCAGCAAGATGGTGCGCCCGTTGGCCTGTTTCATCATCTGTTTCATGTTCAGCAGATGGCTTGAGTAGGTGGACAGGTCGTTCTCAATACTCTGCTCATCACCGATATCGATCATGATGTTTTCGAAGATGCCTGTGGTGGAACGGTCGCCGATGGGGATACTCAGTCCGCACTGAAGCATGTATTGCAACAGTCCGACGGTCTTCAGACACACCGACTTACCGCCTGCATTGGGGCCTGAGATTATGAGGAGTCTGCCAATATTTTTACTGTTTCCTGACTCCTGATTTCTTCCTTCTAATCGAATATCTAGTGGCACCACCTTCTTGCCCTGTTTCTCCAGCGAGAGTTGCAGTAGCGGGTGAATGGCCCGAATCCAGTCTAAATGTGGTTCTGCCTTCACCTCTGGCTCGAAGGCTCTTGTCAGTTTTGCCAATTCGGTCTTGGCGTGAATCAGGTCGATGATGGCCAGGAATTCGTACGACCTGAGTATCTCCGGTATCTGAGAGCGGAGCTCATCTGAGAATACGGTGAGGATACGGACAATCTCACGCCGTTCTGCGGCTTCGAGTTCTCGCACCTTGTTGTTGGCCTCTACCACTTCCGTTGGCTCTATAAACACGGTCTTTCCTGTGGCCGACTCATCATGCACGATACCGTTGATCTTGCGTTTCACGCCAGGAGATACGGGGATTACCAGTCGTCCGTCTCTCACGGCAGGCGTCACGTCTTTGTCCACCAACCCGTCCTTCTGGGCAGCGTGTAATATAGTATATAAAGTACGTGAGATGCTACCCTCCATCTTCGAGAGATCGTGGCGGATACCGGCCAGCGTCATCGTGGCAGAGTCCTTGATTTTGCCAAACTTGTCGAGGATAGAGTCAATGCGGCGGATGATGGCCGGGAACGTCTGCACGTCGTCTGTCAGACGGTGCAGGGCAGGGTAGGGATAACGGGTTCCTCCACTAGCCGTCTCTTCTGCGCCACGCTCAAGATACTTCACTATATCGGCGATGGTCTGTAGCGAACGGCGCAAATCCCACACCTCGTTCTCCTCCAGATGGGTGTTCTCCAGCCGGATGCGTTTGATACTCTCACGCACGTCGAAGAAGTACTGCATCGGGAAATCGTCGCTCTCTTCCTGCAGACGGCGGAACTCGCGCACCTGCGAGAGCCACTCGTTCACCACACCAGCATCCGTAGAGAAGGTCATTTTCTCCACCTTCTCCTTGCCCAAAGTGCTCAGACAACGTGCCTTCAGCAACTCGCGTATCTCGTCGAATCCTATCTTTTGTTCGAAGTTGTTCGGGTAAATCACGGCGCGAAATTACAAATAATTAGGCGAAACACCAAATAATTTATAAAAAGTTACCGAAAAATTTGTTCAATTCGAGAAAAACCACTACCTTTGCACCCGCTTTCGGACAAACGAGCACTGGAGAGATGGTAGAGTGGTCGATTACAGTAGTCTTGAAAACTACCGTACCGAGAGGTACCGGGGGTTCGAATCCCTCTCTCTCCGCAACGTAAAAGCGCAATCGTTTGGTAAACAAATGGTTGCGTTTTTCGTTTATAGGTCTACACCCAGTTTTACACCCACTTTTGGTGTTAGTCATAGTATTCAATCAGCAGTTTTTCGCTGACGTTGAAATCATCATGGAAGCCGTCATCATACGAATACACAATTCGCATGCCACGATAGGTAGAAGGAACCTTCAATGTTTCCAGCAGATGCCATTTGGGACGGCCAAAGTCGTATGATTCCCTGTCAAGGAGGATGCGGTTGGAAACAAAGTCAAAGTGGTAGTACCCACCGCCAATACATTGGTCACCAGACTTCAGCAGATGCTTATGCTGGTTGACCATTCCAAGCCGGAAATACCCATCCATTGTTATTATGAACTTGGGGAGAGTCATAGGCCGGGAAGTTCGATGTAACGATTAATGTTGAATTGTAATTCCTCCAGGTCAATGAACTGAGAGGCGCGATAGACTTCCTTACCATCCATCAGCAGCAGGACTGTTGGCCCTGAATAGACGAGGAACTGACCTGCTATTAGAGGCTCTTCGGTTATATCCGTATAGAAGGAATATACCGCAGTGATACTGTCTGCCAACCGCTCCACTTTGTCGAGCATAACATTGCAAACTCCGCAGTCAGGAGCTTTGATGTAGAACAGACACAGGCGATTGTCTGCTATAGCCTTCTCGATATCCTTTATGCTTGTCAGATGA
>JAGCDQ010000041.1 GCA_017651245.1 Bacteroidaceae bacterium
CACATACGGCACCAACAACGAGTTCGGTTTCGACTACCTGCGTGACAACATGACAGGCAACCCTGACGAGCTGGTGCAGCGCAAACACCACTACGCCATCGTCGACGAGGTCGACTCCGTGTTGATTGACGATGCCCGTACGCCTTTGATCATCAGCGGTCCCACGCCGCGTGGCGACCAACAGGAGTTTGATGAGTTGAAGCCCGATGTCGTGAAGCTGTATGAAGCCCAGAAGCGTTATGTGACCACGATTTTGGCTGAGGCCAAGAAAATCCTCACTGACCCCAATGCTACTGAGGACGAGAAGAAGCACGGCGCCGACCAACTCTTCCGCGCCTTCCGTGGTCTGCCCAAGAACAACGCCCTCATCAAGTTCCTCAGCGAGGAAGGCATGAAGACCTTGTTGCAGAAGACCGAGGGCTTCTACATGCAGAACCGTAACGAAAACATGCACATCATCGACGACGAGCTGTATTTCGTCATCGACGAGAAACTGAATACCGTTGTCCTTACCGACAAGGGCAGTGAGCAACTTGCTCAAGCCTACAACGACCCGTCATTCTTTATCATTCCTGACGTGGGCAGTGAGGTTGCCGAGTTGGAGCACTCCAACCTGAGCAACGACGAAAAAGTGTTGCGTAAGGCAGAGCTGATGCGTAACTTCGCCGAAAAGTCTGAGCGTCTGCACACTGTACAGCAACTGTTGAAGGCTTACACCTTGTTTGAGAAGGACGTCGACTACGTCATTATCGACAACAAGGTCAAGATTGTGGACGAGCAGACGGGCCGTATCATGGAAGGCCGCCGCTGGAGCGATGGTCTGCACCAAGCCGTGGAAGCCAAGGAAAACGTGAAGGTGGAAGCCGCCACGCAGACCTACGCCACCATCACCTTGCAGAACTACTTCCGTATGTATCACAAACTGGCCGGTATGACCGGTACCGCTGAGACGGAAGCCGGTGAGTTCTGGGACATCTACAAACTTGACGTGGTCGTCATCCCGACCAACCGTCCCATCGCCCGTATCGACCAAGAAGACATGCTATACAAGACAAAGCGTGAGAAGTACAATGCCATCATTGATGAGATTCAAAGACTGGTCAGTGAAGGACGTCCCGTGTTGGTGGGTACCACCTCGGTGGAAGTCTCCGAGTTGCTTAGCCGCATGCTGACACGTAAGAACATCCCGCACAACGTGTTGAATGCCAAGTTGCACTTCAAGGAAGCCCAAATCGTCAAGGAAGCCGGTCAGGCAGGCACTGTGACCATCGCCACCAACATGGCAGGTCGTGGTACCGACATCAAGTTGGGACCTGGCGTGAAGGAAGCTGGTGGTTTGGCCATCATTGGTACTGAGCGTCATGAATCCCGCCGCGTCGACCGTCAGTTGCGTGGTCGTTCCGGTCGTCAAGGTGACCCAGGTAGTTCCCAGTTCTACATCTCATTGGAAGACAACCTGATGCGTTTGTTCGGATCTGAACGTATGGCTAGTATGATGGACCGTATGGGCATTCAGGAAGGCGAGGTCATCCAACACTCGATGATGACCAAGCAGATTGAGAAAGCACAAAAAAAGGTTGAAGAGAACCACTTCGGTGTGCGTAAACACTTGCTGGAATACGACGACGTGATGAACGCACAACGTGAGGTCATTTACAAGAAACGCCGTCATGCCCTGTTCGGAGAGCGTCTCTCCATCGACATCAACAACATGATGTACGACTTTGGCGAGAAGCTCATCGAGGAATTCAAGGATTCCAAAGACTACGAAGGCCTCAAGATAGAATTGCTTTCGAGCATGGGTATTGAGCCGCCTTTCAGCGAGGAAGAGTTTGACAGAAGCAAGACCAACGAATTGGCCGAGAAACTCTTCGATGCCGCATTGGAGCATTATAAGGAGAAGGCACGTATCATCGGTGAGAAGACGCTGCCTGTCATCAAGAACGTGTATGAGAACCAGACCCACTTCGAGAACATCGCCATCCCGATTACCGATGGCAAGCGTGGAATGAACGTCATCGTCAACTTGAAGAAAGCTGTGGAAAACGGTGCCCGCGAGGTGAACCTCTGCATCGAAAAGAGCATCACCCTCGGCCTTATCGACAACGCTTGGAAAGAACACCTCCGTGAGCTCGACGACCTGAAGGAATCGGTGCAGAATGCCTCCTACGAGCAGAAAGACCCGCTGGTCATCTATAAGCTCGAGTCGTTCAACCTGTTCAGGGCCATGTTAGAGAAGATCAACGAAGACGTCATCTCCTTCCTGATGCGTGCCGACATCCCGACGCAAGACCCGAACACCGTGCGTGAGTCGCGCCCGCAAGGCATCGACAAGTCGAAGATCCGTGAGCAGCGTCAAGACCTGCTGGCACAGTCGCACAGCGACACGCAGCAGAAGCAGATCACGCAGCCCATCCACGTGGAGAAGAAAGTGGGCCGCAACGATCCATGCCCCTGCGGTAGCGGCAAGAAGTACAAGAACTGCCATGGACGCATGGAGGCTGCTGAGTAAGCATCTTTAGTATTATTAAGCGAGCGGAATTAGGGTTTAATTCCGCTCGTTTTGTTTTTCGTGTACATCAAGATTATTCCTGAGGAATCGGTTCGCCAAACGATGGGTTGGCTCCACCTGGAGTTGGATCTGCTAATTTCCAGTCGCCACCATCGGGAGTACGAGCATAGGACAAAGGAGTTACATCAGAGGCAGATTGTCCCCATACACCAGCTGAACCTCTTGTGAATACGTCTCTTAAAGTGCCATCAGGCATATGGAGCGCAAAACGGATAGTCTTCTTGGCGGAGAGGCCACTATTGAAGAACATGTTCTCCGCCAACTCTGGATGGTCAGCCTGCATATCAATACTATAAAGTACCAAATAGCCGAAGGCAGGAATCACATGGGTGTTATCGCCAATCCATTTAATATCATCTTCCACACCATCCTTGGTGAGGTACATGCCTTCAAGGGAGAGATCATAATATCCCATATTATAGATTTCGATGAACTTGTCGTTGCCGTTCAGCTCGTTAAGAAATAGAACAGAATAGTCATTCCCAATCCCTGCTGACAGAGTCTTAAAAGTTCTCTGCACACCATAACTAATACCCATGTCATTTTTGGCATACGCTCGCACATAATATCTTGTGTTCGGAGCAAGATTTGTCATCTGAATAGAATACTCCCCAATCCCGATTCCATTTAACGCATAGTTATCATTTACCGTTGGCTCTTCTGAAGTGCTCCAACAAATTCCACGCTCTGTATCAACACATCCACCATCACTAATCACATACCCACCACACATAGCTTTGGTTGACGCAATTTCAGTTACAATACCAGTACTGACAATTGGTGGTTCTAACTCATACCAATTCTGTTGGTATTTTATCTCCGCCCCAAGAATACCTTCATTGGTGGCATTCAACAAGTATCTGACAACATATAGTCGAGCATATTTTATTGCAATATATGAATCAGTTGCCTCATTGCGTTGTGCAAATCTGAGAACATAACCACACCCAGGAATCACAGCCACTTGATGACTCCATCCAGTTTGAGGAATCGAGGTTACACAACCAAGTCCTGACACTTCCCCAACACTTACTATTGTAACACAAACAGACCCATTACCATATTCAAAATTATTTGCAGTGCTTATTTTAAGAGGCCAATCAAGTATTGTAACACTTCCTCCGTCATTCCTTAAGTTGACTGTGATTGCATCTTCTGGGTCAATGCAGTCTGTTGGCGAATCTGGAATCTCCGTATTATTAGGATTTTCCGTATTATCAGGATCGATTGGCGTTGATGGAGTATCTTTTCTGCATGATATAGCAGCTACACATAATGCAAGAATCACAAGCATTGAAATCACAATTGATTTTGTTTTCATTGGTATTTTCTCCCTCCTTGCCAAGTCCCTCCAAGGCTTTTTAATCAGACAAAAAGAAGCGTGGAACTGTATGCCACATTCGTAAGTCGAAGGTCCTGAGAATTACCTATATATTGCAAATATGAGATAGCAGCCCACGCTAAGGTGTTAGCCACTATGCTCCTTGCAATATATAAAGTCATTGAATTTCTCAGGTTCTCGACTTACAAGACAAGCATAACGCTTCTTTCAATATGTAAGGACTGACCGAAACCAATCCGATGGCAAAAATAGAAAAAAGGAATCATTTGCAAGCCATTTAAAGAAAAAAAGTTATTTTTGCCCACGTAAAACAAGCACCAAAACCATGAGCACGCAAACCATGACAGAATTGATAGCACAATACTTTAAGACGCAACCCGTTTTGAAGGCATGGTTGTTTGGGTCGTTTTCGAGAGGTGAAGAGACCCCTAAAAGCGATGTTGACATACTCGTTAGATACGATGAAAACGCAAGGATCTCATTGCTCACCATCTCCCATATGATGGGAGTCTTAGAAAAACTCATCCATCGCCGTGTTGACCTTGTGGAAGAAGGATGTTTGCTCCCCCTTGCCGAAGAAACCGCCAACCGCGATAAAATCCTGATTTATGAGAGAGCATAAATCCTGAATCTTAAATCTTGAATCTTGAATTTTAAATATTAAATCATGAAATACAATCGCGTACTCTTAAAACTTAGTGGCGAAGCCCTGATGGGCAGCCAGCAATACGGCATCGACCCGCAACGCTTAAACGAATATGCCGATGAAATCATCGAAGCCGCCCAGGCGGGCGTGCAAATCGGCATTGTCATCGGCGGCGGCAACATCTACCGTGGCCTGCAAGGTGCCTCGAAAGGCATGGACCGCATCCAAGGTGACTATATGGGTATGCTCGCCACCGTCATCAACTCAATGGCCATGCAATCGACTTTGCAAAGTAAGGGACAGAAAGCCACCCTCCTTGCTGGTCTTTACATCGACCGCATCGCCGACACGATGAGCAGCGCCAAAGCCATCCGTCTGCTTGAGGATGGCCATATCGTGGTGATGGGTGCCGGCACGGGCAACCCCTTCTTCACCACCGACACAGGCTCTGCCCTCCGCGCCGTGGAAATCAAGGCTGACATCATCCTGAAGGGCACCCGCGTGGACGGCATCTATACCGCCGACCCCGAGAAAGACCCCACGGCGACCAAGTTTGAGCACATCACCTACGACGAGGCTTATCAGCGCAACCTGAAAGTGATGGACATGACTGCTTTCACCATGTGCAAGGAGAACGACATGCCGATGTATGTCTTCGACATGAACACGCGTGGCAATTTGATGAAGGTCCTTCGCGGCGAGAACATCGGCACGCTGGTTACAAAATAAAACCAACTCAGACACGCTTCGCGTCACTGCGAGGCACGAAGCAGTCCAGGGCAAAAGCTCTTTTTCTAGATTGCTTCGTCGTTCCTCCTCGCAATGACGCAAAGCGACGGAATAAGATGAAAACAAGAAAACATCATCTGCGGAAGGTCCACAACAAACCAAGCAAAAAGCTTGACCTCATCCTCTTGGCTGTCATCCTCGTGGTGGCAGCCATTTTGAGGTTATGGAAATTAGGGCAAGTGCCGTTCATGCACGATGAGTTCAGTGCCTTGCTGCGCACACGCTTCGACAACTTCCAC
>JAGCDQ010000042.1 GCA_017651245.1 Bacteroidaceae bacterium
AGTTCCTCCACATGCCTGAGCGTGCAGACATTCCTGAGAATATCAAGGAGCAGATGATTGTCGAGTTGTACTCTAAATAATAAAATATAATCAAATGGCGATATTAGCATTTCAAAAACCAGAAAAAGTCGTAATGTTGGAAGCTGACGACAAGTACGGAAAATTCGAATTCCGTCCTTTGGAGCCAGGTTATGGAATTACTATCGGTAATCCCCTCCGTCGCATTCTTCTTTCCTCACTTGAAGGTTATGCCATCAACACCATTCGTATCACAGGTGTTGAGCATGAGTTCTCTACGATTCCAGGTGTGAAGGAGGATGTCACCAACATTATCTTGAATCTGAAGCAAGTTCGATTCAAGCAAGTCGCTGATGGCTTTGACTCAGAAAAAGTGTCAATTACCATCGAGAATTCAACCGAGTTTAAGGCTGGAGATATCAACAAGAGCCTCAATGGATTTGGAGTGTTAAATCCAGATTTGGTAATTTGTCATTTGGATCCTCAGGCAACATTGGAGTTGGAGTTGAGCATCAATAAGGGTCGTGGATATGTTCCTGCAGACGAAAATCGTGAGTTCTGCAAGGAAATCAATGACATCGCTATTGACTCTATCTACACTCCTATCCGCAACGTCAAGTTCGCAGTAGAGAACTATCGTGTGGCACAGAAGACTGACTACGAGAAGTTGGTTCTCGAAATCACCACCGACGGTTCCATTCATCCTAAAGATGCCCTCAGGGAGGCATCCAAGATTCTCATTTACCATCTCATGTTGTTCTCTGACGAGAAGATTACGCTTGAGAATGCAGACTTTGATGGTAATGAAGAGTTTGACGAGGAAGTGCTGCGTATGCGCCAGTTGCTGAAGACCAAGCTTGTCGATATGAATCTCTCTGTTCGAGCCCTCAACTGTCTGAAGGCTGCGGACGTGGAGACTCTCGGCGACCTCGTGCAATTCAACAAGACCGACTTGCTCAAGTTCCGTAACTTTGGTAAGAAGTCACTCACAGAGCTTGACGACTTGCTTGAGAGCTTGAACCTTTCGTTCGGAACAGATATTTCTAAGTATAAATTAGACAAAGACTAAGCAAAAATGAGACACAATAAGAAATTCAATCACCTTGGTCGTAAGCATTCTCACCGCAAGGCTATGCTTGCCAACATGGCAATCTCGCTGATCATGCACAAGAGAATCACTACGACGCTTCCAAAGGCAAAGGCTCTCCGCGTATATGTTGAGCCACTGATTACAAAGTCAAAGGAGGATACGACTCACTCTCGTCGCGTTGTCTTCAGTTACCTCCAGAATAAGTTTGCTATCACAGAACTGTTCAGCACCGTTGCAACAAAGGTTGCTGACCGTGCTGGTGGTTACACTCGTATCATCAAGTTGGGTCGTCGTCCCTCTGATGATGCTGAGATGGCATTCATTGAACTGGTTGACTTCGATGAGAACATGGCAAAGACTGAGGCTAAGAAGACTCGTACTCGTCGTTCTCGCAAGGCTGCTCCAAAGGCTGAAGCTCCAGCTGAGGTAGCAAAGGAAGAGGCTCCAGCAGAAGCTCCTGCAGCTGAGGCTGAGGCACCTGCCGCTGAAGCATCTGCAGAATAAATTATTGCCAACAATTCATATCTTGCAGACCGCATACAATCGTATGCGGTCTTTTTTCATTAATATGTCATTTATCTGTTTTATCGCAGATTCTTATGGCCTTTTTTAATGCGATGGAAGAGTTTTCCCTATTTTTTTTGATAGTTGTTTCTGATTTTACTTTTTTTGATTTTTTACACCTAAAATTAACCATATTTGACTCAAAAGCGGGTTTGAATTGTTAAAATTAAGTTTTCTTGCAATTCTTTTATTTTTTTTTTTGTGTATGTCTTGAAAAAGTTGTTTCTTTGCAAAAGTTATATGGTTAACGTGGAAATTTGGCCAAATATGACCACGGGGACAGATAGCTAAGAATTGAATAATACTTTTTACTAAAAACTTTTTACATTTAGAAGGACAAACAATCTATTCTAATTAATAATTATGTTGTATAACTTTCAGAGGAAAAAACTGTGCAGACACCTCTTGGTAGGGGGTGCGCTGTGTGCTGCAGGTTTGGGAATGTTCTCTTGTTCTGACCGTTACAACTTGGATGAAGACCAGCCGTCGGGTCTGGATAACATCTATGGTTACATGAAGAACAGGGGCAACTTTACAAACTATCTGCATCTGATTGACGATCTTGGGCAGGCTGAGATTCTCTCCAAGACCGGTAGTAAAACAATGTTCATCGCTGACGATGATGCGTTCGCGAAGTTCTATGAGTCCAACGATTGGGGCGTCAAGAAGTATGAAGACCTCTCGCTGGCACAGAAGAAACTTTTGCTTAACACGTCAATGATTGACAACCCGTATTCGACCACGATGCTCTCGTCGGCTCAAGGTTCGGGCTCAGGTCGTCCAGTGAAAGGTGAAGTCTGTCGCCGTGCCACTTCCATGTCGTTGCTTGACTCCGTGATGGTCATTGCAACCAAGGATGCAGACGGCATCTTCCCCGACAACCCGTATTTCAATGAGTTGCGTGCCAACCACGATTCTATCGTTCTGTTCACAGACGCATCGAAGCCAGCGCCCATGCTCCATTTCACGGGTAAGTTCGTGACATCAAACCGTTTGAGTTTCTCGGACATTGATTTCATCTACAATCAGCCAGAGGGAACCTTCCATTCAGATGACATTTATGTCAACGACTCTCATGTGACTAACTCCAACATATTCTGCAAGAATGGTTTCGTTCATCAGGTGGATAAAGTGCTTGTGCCACTGGACAACATGTCTGAACTCATCCGTAAGAATCCTAAGATGTCTATCTACAGCAGTATTATTGAGCGTTTCGCTGCACCCAAGGACTCTACGGAGTTGCGTGAGACATATAACGTGTCGAAGGGTACAAACTACGACTCTGTGTTCGTGAAGCGTTATTTTTCAGATCGTTCTTTTGGCTCAACTGATGTGTTGACTGTACCGTTCGAGAAGGACAAGAATGGAGACACATTCGATGGCTCGTTGAAGTTCGACCCAGGATGGAATGGCTATGTTCCAGGAGCAGCCAATGACCGTGAGGCTATGATGGAGGATATGGCTGTTATGTTAGTGCCAACAAATCAGGCCTTTCAGAATTGGTGGAATGGTGGTGTGATTGAGAAATATTACGGAACGCTCGAGAATACGCCAAGTTCTGTGCTTGCCGAGTTGATTCGCGTGAACCAGCTTCCCCTGTTCACATCTTCAGTTCCTTCCAAGTTCGACGCTGTACAGAACGATGCGAACGAACCTCTTGGTATCAACAAGGAAGATGTGGATAGCGTACTTCTTGGTTGCAACGGTCTTGTGTACCTGACCAATAAGGTTTTCGCTCCAGCATCCTATTCTTCAGTGTATTTCCCTGCCGTGATTGATGTGTCACGCTTTTGGGAGATGAAAAATGTCATTGATAAGATGGACTATAAGTACTACCTCAACTCAATGGTGTCCCGTTTCGTCTTCCTGCTTCCTACAAATAAAGGCCTATTGACTTACATCGACCCTGTTTCATACGGACAAACATTGAAAAAGTGGTGGGAGTTCAAACTGGATAATAGTAACAATCTTTATGCTGAGATTTACGATTGCGATGAGAATGAAGATGGAACGTTCACGAAGCGAGCTGGTACGCCGATTAAGAAGGAAGGTGGTGTTTCTAATAGTATTCTCAAGAATCGTATGGAAGACTTGCTTGACAATATCATCGTAGTGGAGCCATTCCGTGAGGGGAAGAAATTCTATAAGACCAAGGGACGTAATTTCGTGAAGATTGAGAAAGTTGGTGAGAAGAACTACGAAGTGTCTGGTTCTTATCACTATAACATTGCTCAGCCATTGGTAACGGTTGATGCATTCGATGGTGAAGACATCCGCAATGGTATCACCCTCGTATTGGATGGTATTGTCATGGGTACTCCAAACTCTGTTGCCAAGACTTTGCATGATACTAAAATCGGTGATGAAAATATTTTCAGTGAATTCTTCGGCATTGTTGATGCTTCTAAAGCTTTAAACACGCAGAATAAGAAGAATAAATGGCAGGCTGCCGACCAGACTTATGGTAACCTTTACAACCAGAAATCACCAGGTCTGATTGGTTCAGAGGATACTAAAACTGGCACCGATAAGGCAACTTACCTTCTTAACAACTACCACTACACTGTCTATGCTCCGACGAACGGTGCGATGAAGAAAGCCTACGCGGCAGGACTTCCAACATTGGCAGATTTGGAAGCGGCTGAAATCTATGACGAAGAAGAGCTGGGTATAACGGAAAAATCTACCGAAGCAGAACGTTTGCATTCTCGTGCAGATTCCATTAGGGAAGTGATGCTTGATTTTGTGAAATATCATATTCAAGACAACGCCATCTTTGTGGATGTAGATACAGCCGGAGTTTTCGAATCGGGTAAGACAGAGTTGACACCTGCTACGGATGTCAAGGATGGTGTTACAGACCTTGAGGAATTCGCATCAAAATATGAGATTGTGAAATATGAAAAGGAGGAAAATAAAGAATCTTACTCAGTTACTTATTATACAGGTAAGTACACTCCTGGTCGTCCATATAAATTAAGGGTTCAGGTGACAGGTGGTCAGATGTATGTGACTGATGCCAACGGAACTCAGACCAAGGTCGTTACCACGGAGGGTGCATACAACCTGATGGCACGCGAATACTGGTTGAATAGTGGGAACAAAATCACGAATCCAAATGATGTGACCCTGAACAACTCTTCATTTGTTGTTATCCACGCTATTGAGGATCCGTTGCTTTTTGACCCCGAGCACCAGTTCAAGTATACTTATAAGCCACTTACTTCAGAATAATAGAATATGAAAAAAATAATATCAATCCTCATGCTTTTAGCGTGCTTCTGCATCCAAGCAAGTGCACAAGTAAAAGCGGGCGACATTATTAGCGGTCAGGTATGGGATGATTTCGACCCATTGATGATGTGTAATGTGGTGGAAGTTGACCACAACAATCGTATTGTTGCCCATGGAACTACCGATATCAACGGTAACTTCTCTTTTGCAATTAAGAATCCTAAGGATAAGATCCGAATCTCTTACATTGGTTGCCAGACAGTGGAACTGCCTATTAACAAGAGAGCCTTCGGAAAGATTGTCCTGAAGAGCAATAATGTCATAACAGATGTTGTGGTGACTGCTGTCCGCAGAAGTCAGAGCACTGGTCTTGCCATCCCAATGGACCAGATTGCCACAGCTTCTCAAACTATTGATATGAAGGAATTTGAGGGTGTCGG
Source organism: Bacteroidaceae bacterium (assembly GCA_017651245.1). Taxonomy (GTDB): domain Bacteria; phylum Bacteroidota; class Bacteroidia; order Bacteroidales; family Bacteroidaceae; genus Minthosoma. The sequence goes on from JAGCDQ010000042.1 coordinate 5,347, forward strand.
TATGACATCTGTCGATGAAGCTCTGCAAGGACGTATTGCAGGTCTTGACATCGTTGCCAACTCTGGTGACCTTGGTGCTGGTACAACCATTCGTCTGCGTGGTGTTTCCACTATTCATGGTAATCAGAATCCACTCATCGTTGTGAACGGAAATCCCATTTCTGTGGACGATGGCTTCGATTACGAAAATGCTAACAACGAGCGCTTCGCAGAACTCTTGCAGGTGAACCCTGATGATATTGAGTCCATCACTGTTCTCAAGGATGCTGCAGCTCAGACCATCTGGGGATCGAAAGGTGCCAATGGTGTCATTGAAATCAAGACGAAGCGTGGTGCAAGAGGTAAGACGAGAGTAAGTTATAACTACCGTTTTACAGGCAACTGGATTTACAAGCGCTACAAGCTGCTCAATGGTGACGATTACACCATGTACATGAAAGAGGCCTATTTCAACCCCCGTCAGGAGTCTAGCTTCGCTGACAAATCTTCAAACAGTTTCATTCCTGAAATTGCTTATGCACCAGAATGGTCAGAATATCATATGTATAATGATAATACTGACTGGGTGGATGCTGTTACACAGTTTGGTATGCAACATTCTCACAGTATCAATCTCAGTGGTGGTGGCGAGAAAGCAAACTTCCGTATTTCTGGTGGTTATGACACACAGAGTAACTATATTATCAGGCAGGGTATGGATCGTTTCACTACCCGTGTAGCACTCGATTACAATGTGTCTGACCGCATCAAGGTTTCTACAAACTTTGATTTCAACTATACAACACGTGACCTTCACAACACGGGCGATGCAATTGGTGTGGCTCAGCGTAAAATGCCAAACCTCTCCATCTATCGTGAAGACGCGAATGGCAATGACCTACCAGAGTATTACACCATGAACTATTGGATTACCAAACAGACAGGTGTATATGCTTCGAGCACCTATTTGGAGGATCAGTATAATATGGTGAACCCTGTGGCTAAGGCATACAACTCATCAGAGAAAACGACGAGCTTGAACCTCCGTCCTGAGTTTATCTTTAGATATGATATTTTGGGCACTCAGCCCGAGCAGCATCAACTTCGTTATGAGGGACAGATTTTGTTCGAAATTTCGAACAATGATGGTAGTAGCTATGTACCAGGATGGCTTACTTCTAGTACGATGTTCTCAGATGATTACAATAAAGCATCTGCCAATAGCTCGAAGAGCCACAACATGTCCACTCGCCATTCGTTGACGTTTACGCCTTATCTGAAGAATGGCCATTCTTTGATGGCAATGGCTCGCTACGATTATGGCCAGGGCAATAACTCTAGTCAGAACACGGGTAAGCGAATGATGCCAACTACAGCAGACATCACTTCTACCTTGGCAGGAGGTGTGATTTCTGGTTTTGGCTCTGGTGCAGGTCATTCAAAGAGCCAGAACATGACGTTCCAAGCTCACTATTCATACAAGGGTCGCTATAGTGTGACAGGTGTACTTCGTGGTGACTGTACAACAGCTTTCGGTCCAGATCGTCCATGGGGATTCTTCCCTGCATTGTCTGGTCGTTGGAATGTCAGCAAGGAACCATTCATGGAAAGAGTGAAATGGCTCTCTATGTTGTCTGTTCGCCCATCATGGGGTTATTCTGGTCGTGCGCCTGGTGGTGACCTTTGGCGCTCTAAGTATGGCACAGGTACGTCCTATATGGGTGTTTCATCTGTTGTTCCAAACAATATCCGTTTGGCTGGTCTGAGATATGAGAAGAAGGTTTCATATCAGGTTGGTTTCGACTTTGGTTTCTACTTGGACAAGAATCATAAGAAGACCATTGATGGTAACGTTGATATCTACACAGCTACGACAACAGACTTGTTGCAAAATAGTTATGGTATTCCAACATCATCTGGTTACACTTCTTTGAGTTACTTCAATGATGGTTCTATGCGCAACCAAGGATGGGAATTCAACATCAATGCGAACAGATTTGTAACGATTGGTAAGGATTTCTCAATGGACTTCAATATTTCTTTCGCAAACAACCGTAACCGAGTTCTTTCAATGGATGCCACTTGTTTGGATGGATTGAATGAAGAGTTCAATTATTCAAACAAGCAATATCTCTCGCGCGTTCAGCTCCACAATCCGTTGAACTCAATCTATGGTTTCCGCTACAAGGGCGTGTATGCTTATTCTGAGTATTCTGAAGAGGAAGTGGAAGGTTTGAGTGGTCCGAACTCTCCTATTGTGCGCAATGCGAAGGGCGAGCCGATTTTCGACTCGACAGGTGCTCCTAAGATGATGTACTTCAACTATGGAGGTAGCAGCCAGTATTCATTTGTGGGTGGTGACGCTATTTATGAGGACATCAACCACGATGGTCAAATCAATGAATTGGATATCGTTTATCTGGGTTCTTCTCTCCCAAAGATTACGGGTGGTTTCGGTACGAAATTCCACTACAAGAGATGGGATCTCAACTTGCAGTTTAACTTCCGTACTGGTTTCAAGGTGATTAATACAGCCCGTGCAGATTTGGAGAACATGTCCAACAACAACAACCAGTCAATAGCCGTGAACTGGCGTTGGCACAATGAAGGTGATATTGCACCTCTTCCACGTGCTGCCACTACTAAGACGCAGTTTGACACTTACAATTATTTGGGTTCTGACCGATTTGTGGAAGATGCTTCTTTCCTCCGCCTGAACTATTGTCAGTTGTCATATTCATTTGACCCCAAGACTCTGAAGAAGTGGGGATTGTCTTCACTGCGTCTCAACATGCTGATCAACAATGCATTCTGCCTTACCAAGTATTCTGGTCTCGATCCAGAACATGGTGCTTCAACATATAGACCAGCATCTGATGGTGATACGAACCCACGTTCCCGTTCGATCCAATTCGGTATTAATGTTTCATTCTAATATAATAGGCTTAAAGTCATGAAAAAAATAAAAAATAGAATATTATCGGCTGTAGCGTTGGCGGTTGCGGGATTTGGTCTCAGTTCTTGCGACATTGACCTACTCCCTCTCAACGAGGTGGTCTATGAGAACTTCTGGACTAACAAGGATGATGTGGAGAGTGTGGTTACCGCCTGCTATGGAGCCTTTCAGACAAGCGATGTCGTGACTCGAATGATTGTTTGGGGTGAAGACCGCTCCGACAATGTCAAGGCAGGTCAGGATCAGTCTGAGGATTTGAGATTCTTGCTGAAAGGTAGCATCAAGACGACCAACAGTTTTTGTGATTGGAGTTCGTTCTATAAGGTCATCAATTATTGTAACACAGTCATGTATGAGGCACCTCAGGTGTTGAAGAAAGACCCGAACTATACGGAGTCTGATTATCAAGTCAACAAGGCAGAATGCTCGTTCATTCGTGCCTATTGCTACTTTACACTCATCAAGACTTTTAGGGATGTTCCTTTCACCTTTGAACCCTCTTTGGATGATACGCAGACATACCGTTTGCCCCAGACCAAGTTTGAGGTGGTGCTGGATACGCTGATAGAAGACCTTGAGTCTTGCAAGGACTATGCACCTCTGCGTAATAATAATCAGACTTTGAAGAGTGGTATTGATAACACTCAGAACACGGGTAAGGTGACTCGTCCCGCAATGTATGCACTGCTGGCAGAACTCTATTTGTGGCGTGCTTCTGATTACAATCTCCCTAAGGCTAAGCAGAATGAATACTATAGGAAGTGTATTGACTGCTGTGATTGGGTGCTTGCTTATAAGATGCAGCGCTATGATGAGGGTGATGCGAAAGAAGATATCGATCAGGAGGTGTATAAAGATTATGGTTATCCATTGTTGGCAGAAGAAGTATCTATAGGCAATAACGATGATGGTCCTGCTGCAACGAATGCAATTTTCGGAGCAGGTGCTTCTTTCGAGACTCTGTTCGAAATCACATATCATAATAAAGTTCAGAACAGAGATTATGGAACGAATTCAGCAGTGAATAATATGTATGGTACTAGTTCTCGCTCACAATATGTGAAAACGGCTGACGACGTGTTTGAAAGCAAGCCAACTTCTACCGACACATATAATGACGAAAGATTGTTCTCTGTGCCATCAGATTATCGAAGCATCTCTTCGTTCGCTTACACTGACAATGGTGGTGTGTCCAGCATTTATAAGTATATGATTGAAGCTAATAAAGCGGGTTCTTCTAATGATTTTGGAAAAGTTGGTTCTTCCTTTACACCTGCATCCCGCGAACAATCTTATCGTAGTACTGAACCCAACTGGATTTTGTATCGTCTGACAGAGGTGATGCTGTTCCGTGCAGAAGCGGAAATCGAACTGGCATTCAACATGGATGCTGCAGAAGCTGAATCAGAGGAAGATAATGGCGATGAGAATGCAGAAGGTGAAGATGTGGAAGGTGAGAATGATGAAACTATTGGCGACCAAGTTGATGGTGATGAAGGTACTCGTTCTAGTTTGCGCAAGGCATCAGTGTTGGTGTCTGGCAATTCGCTGACGACCTCAGAAGAACTGAAGCTTGATGCCTATAATTTAATTCTGGCAGTCTATCGCCGCTCAAACCCTGTGACGCGGGACAAGAAAACGTACCTCCCTAATCAGCCGACGAATTACGATTCCTATCATAAGTTGCTGATGAATGAACGCAGACGCGAGTTCCTCTTTGAGGGTAAGCGTTATTTCGATTTGGTTCGTGCTTCACGCCGTGCAGGTAATACCCAGGAACTGCGTCGAGCATTGACAACGAAGTATAGTGATGCTGGTCCAGCAGTTGCTATCAAGCTGATTCAGATGGGCTTTATGTATCTGCCTGTTTATAAAAAAGAAATGAAGATTAATCCAGCTCTTGTCCAGAACGAAAGTTATTTGGATGAAGAAGAAAACAAAAAACAGTAGTAAGTTATGAAATTATTAAAAATTAAATTCTGGGCAATCGCTCTCTTTGTCGTTGCCTCCATTCAGATAGCGGTAGTGAGCTGTTCTGATGATCCGGGTGTGGAGAATTACTACACCCAGACTCGAGAATATGCCGCCGATTATTTGAAGAATCGTGAGCAGTACTCTGAGTACTTGAAGATTCTGGAGCGTGCAAGGGGTGAGTACAACCTGCGTCTTGTTGATATGTTGGGGACGTATGGAACGTACACGGTATTTGCTCCGACCAACGCTGCTGTGGAGAAGTACTTGGCAGAGCGTGGATTGAGTTCGGTGGACGAGCTGTCTGTAGCAGACTGCGATACAATCGCTCTGAATTCTATCATTGAGGCCGCGTATTTTACGACTGACATCAATGCAGGTCAGTATCCGAAATCCAATATGTTGGAACATATTGTGAGTGTGCAGTCTTATCAGGAATGGGATGCACAGAAGCAGGACTCTGTTTTGGCCATGTACATCAACCAGAATTCTCCTGTGATTCATGCAGATGACTCTGTGTCGAATGGCGTGGTGCATACCGTGAGTGTAATCGTGGGTTCCAGTAACGACTTGATTGGAACGGTGATTCTGAATGACAAGACCTGTGTTCTTTATGGTAAGGCATTACAGGTGACTGGTATCATGGATACCCTTCAGGATCATTATGTGGATGATACCTACGTATGGGCTAAAGAACAGGATCGTATCGACTCTTGTACATGGACCAATAATGCGTTGTGTATTCATACGGCGCAAATAGGTAGTAACAAGGACACTGGCGAACATGACAATGTCGCATATCCAGCCAAACGTTACTTTAATTATACGGCATTTTTGTGTCCCGATTCCATTTTGAAGTTGAAATATGGTGTCACGACGTTGTTGGGTAAGAATGATCCAAGTTCGTTGGAGTATCTGGCTCATCAACTCTATGACCCTGTGTATCCTGAAGATGCAGACAACGATGTGCTGACAGATCGTAAGAATGCGCTTAATCGATTCATCTCATATCATATCCTTGATAGATTCGGAGACTATGATCAATTAACGTCTATGAGCACTAGACAAAACCAGGGTAAAACAGACCAATTGCAGTTTAACTTCAATCGTATGAAGTATGATATCTGTGACTGGTATGGAACTTTGATGCCTCACTCCTTGATGAAGTTCTCTTTCCCATCAGGACCACAAGTCGGTTTGTACATCAATCGCCGTGGTGTTCGTCACCATGCTGATGAACGTGGAGGCTATGTTCGAGGTGCTAAGGTTACTAGGCCAGATGGGTATGGTACCCAAAACCATGTAGCCTTGAATGGTATGTATCATTATATTGATGATGTCGTAGCATATGACCGCACCATGCAGGATGTTGTCATGAACGACTGCATTCGTCTTGATTGTACGACATTGTCTCCAGACTTCATGACAAAGCTGACAGATGGAGAGATTGCACGTGGTCACACATGGCGAGACGGAAATAGATATGGTCTTGCTGGCAGAATCACCGTTGCAGCTGATAATCCAAACCGAAGCGTGGGTTTCAAACCTGGTTATGCACGTAACTTTGATATGACCTCGAAAACTCATATGCATGTACGTGGACGTTCTTTGTATTTCTGGTCATACGAGGGTGATGAGTTGCTTTTCAAGGGAATCTATGACTTTACAGTGAAATTGCCTTCTGTGCCAGCTGGTACTTATGAGGTTCGAATGATGACTTGTGTCGGGTTTACTTCACGTGGTATTGTGCAGTTTTATATAGATGGTGAACCTCAGGGAATACCATTTGACATGCGCAAAGGTGGAAACGACTTGTTTGGAAACACCATGGATCATGACTCTCAGCTTGGTGACGAAGATGCGATTGCAGCATTTGATAAGGCTGCTCACAACCTTGGTTGGAAGAAGGGACCTAAATGTTATCACACAGGTCAGCGTGACAGTTTTGATGGAAATGCGCGTACCATGCGTGATATAGACAATACTATTAGTAAGATTGTTGGAACCTTTACCACTGATGGTAAGTCTGACCACTATTTGAGAGTACAGCAAAAGATGGATTCTCCAAACAACGAGATGAACTTTGACTTCATGGAGATTTGTCCAAGTTCTGTGTATAATAATGAATTCTATGCGGAACCAATTTGGTAAATAACCTTTCAGTCCCCTTGCCCTTAGGGGCAGGGTAGGCTGGCAATGACAATAATAGAAAGAATATGAATAATATCAAAAATACATTTCGTGCCGGATTTGCGATAGCAGCAGGACTCGTTGCAATGTACTCATGTACTGATACATGGGACGACCACTACAATGCAGGACTGTCAGCGCTCAAGTTTAACGGCACAACGATGCAGGCTCTTGAAGAGACTGCCCCTGATTTCGCCAAGGTTGTCAAGGCGTATGGGTTCTCTCGTGAACTCTCTTCTGATAACACCTACACAGTATGGGCTCCTGCAGATGGTTCTTTTGACCTGTCTGAGTATGTGGGCACCAATGGTGAAAGATTGGCAGATTCAGCAGAAGTGGTGAATGATTTCATTAAGAATCATGTGGCACTTTATTCGTTGTCACTCACTACGAAAGATCAGTCTTTCCCTCTGTTGAACAATAAGAGGGGAAGCATGACGGCTGACGGTAAGTTTGGTCATTCATTAATTGACGAGCAGCAAAATAACATTTCTTGCAAGAATGGTGTCCTTCATCTTATTGATACACCATCTCCTTATGCTTGTAATCTTTTCGAGATGATTGCCAAGCAATATAAGGATGATCCATCAGAAGACAAGGAAACGCTGTCTCTTTATGCATATCTTTATGATCCCCATGTAAATAAGGATACATTGATTGAGAATAAGTCTGTGAGCCGTGGTGTGGATGCTGATGGTAACAAGATTTGGGTAAGCAAGTATCTGGAGAAAAACAATACTGTGCTCAAGAATGTTGATGCACGTCTCTACGAGGAGGATTCTCTTTTCATCGCAATTTTCCCGACAGCAAAGGCTTGGGGCGAACGCTACAAGAAAGCGGAGTCACTTCTGAAATTCAATCCATCGGAGGATAAGCGTGCGGTTGGCACATGCGACTCGCTGACTCGTCACTATGCAAACTCTTTTGCAATGACGGACTTGTACTATAACCAGAAAGCTAATGAACACAAAGAAGACTCTTTGAAATCCACAAACTACTACAATTTGTGGCATGGTGTTGTGGATTGGACACAGCACGTGTATTACAGCAAGGAGCCTAAGGTGATGCCAGAAGATAAGGAAATCAATGATATTCTGGCAAAATGCGGAGATCCTATAGAATGCTCCAACGGTATTGCCTATATTGTTGATGAATACCCATTCTCTGCTCAAGAGCAGTTCTTCAAGAAGATTAAAGTATTCGCATCTGATGGTTCTGTGAACAAGATGGGCTCTGGAGGCAATTGGACATATACAAAGAATGTGGGAGAGCCTTTCACCCCTCGTTCAGGTGTCTTTAATTCTTCGATAACAGATTACAATGAGGAGGGTGAAGAAACAGGTATGGATGTTTTACGTCAGACCTACCGCTATGTTGATTTCGTTCCTTCAAATAGTGGTAACATCACCGTCAGTCTCAATGTGCCGAACACGCTTTCTGGTACGTATGACATTTATCTTGTAACATGCCCATTGTGGTTGAGTACTGATTATAACAATATCCCTCAAGAAGATTGGGATATCCGTCCATATCGTTTTACAGTCTCTGTGATTGAGCGTGAGAATGAAGGTAGTAATATGGGACAGTTCCCCACAAAGTCTTCACAGTTTAAGACATTTGATAATCCCGAATGGGAGGGGTTGAGTAAAGATGATTTGAAGAAGCTGGGTTTGGCTTCGACAACCTATTTAGCACCAAACTGGCCTTTGGAACTTGATGAAGAGACCAATAAATATAAACCTAACTCCCAAATACTTCGTGATGATAATGGTCACATCATCGTGAATGATACGACATATGTGGGACAGTATCAGTTCAAGAATGCTTACTATGGCAGATCTGATTACGGTGTTATCATCCAGATCGCATCATCCATTCTTTCAGGCCAGAGAACCGACTACTCTCAAGAGATGCTCATTAGTTCTATCATTCTGAAACCACATGATGAAGATGCACCTGTGGCAGAAGAAGCAAATACGAGAAAAAGTATTCAGTTGACAACTTCTAATATAAATAAATAGTTATGCAGCACTTCAATAAATATGGAATCGCAGCATTCATGTTCTTCCTTGGAACCGCTCTGCCAGCTGTTGCACAAGAGGAGGTGACAGAGGAGGTAACAGAGGTTGCTGCACCTATCAAAAAAGTTAAGCCAGCGAAGACATATCCAACGATTGACGTAACGGGTAAAGTGATGGATGCTGTTACAGGCGAACCACTTGCCGGTGTTCAGCTTCAGGCTTTTAATAACAAGTATTATACAGCCATGACGGACGAGAATGGCGAATACACCATCAAAGTTCCTCAGTTTATCACGGCTATTTCTGCTCGCCTTGAGGGTTATAATTTGAATAACATCTCCCTCAATGGTCGCACTAGCAATGTGGATATTCGTATGCAGTCGAACCTTCTGAAGGGCGATTATACGACTCAGGTATCTGCACGTAAAAGTGTGTCTGAAGGAGACTTCGTGAACACGCCTGCTTTGACTATCGATCAAGAGATTCAGAACCGTTTGGGTGCAGATGTGAGAACTATTCAGCGCTCTGCTAATCCTGCTGAAGGTGTTGCAATGTTCGTGAATGGTCTGAACTCGTTGAATTCAACAGCGATGCCACTCGTTGTAGTAGATGGTGTGGTATACGACATGCTGTATGATGCAACAATGTTGCATACGGGTTACTTCAACAACTTGTTGCAGGCAATCAATGTGGATGACGTTGAGTCAGTGGAAGTACTAAAGAATGGAACTGCCATCTATGGTGCTAAGGCTGCCAATGGTGTCATTTTGATCAAGACCAAACGTTGTCACTCTATGGCAACTCGCATTGATGTGAATCTCAATATGGGTTTGGAATGCAAGCCAAAGACTTTTGAATTGATGGATGCAGGACAGTATCGTTCTTTTGCTTCGAACCTTCTACAGACCACTAATACGACGCTGACAGAATTCAAGTTCTTGCACTCTGAACCAGACTACTATTATTATAATGTTTATCATAATAATACAGACTGGAACAAGGAAATCTCTAGAACGGCTTTGACACAGAACTATGGTCTTTCGATTCAAGGTGGTGACGACATAGCACAGTATAATCTTTCTGTTGGTTATGGCGATTCAAAGTCAACTTTGAAGAGAAATGACATGCAACGTTTCAATGTTCGTTTCAATACGGACATCGTCCTGAACAAGTGGTTCTACACGCAGTTTGATGCCAGCTACACCAATGTGACGCGTGACTTGCGTAGCGACGGTTGGGAAAACAACCAATTTTTGCAGGCTTTGGCTTCACCCAGCGCTTTGGCAAATATCAAGGCTCCTTTCCTGAGTCCTTATGACTTCGCTACTGACCGTCATGTGACCAACTTCATCGCAGATGCTGATGATTATCTGAATGAAGTTTGGGGTAGCATCAATACGACCAGAGCTCAGGTAGCCAATCCTGTGGCTATTCTCGAGAACGGTGAAGCAAAGAACAAGAACCACTCTGATTGTACAATGATCAACGTGTCTGTTGCTCCAACATGGGAACCAACCAATGATTTTTCTTTGACAGAAAAGTTCAGCTACACCATTCAGACGATGGATGAGGCTTACTTTACCCCAATCATTGGTATGCCGACCTATTCCCTCCCTGGTAATTTGGATCCTACGGAAAATTCTAAGTATTCAATGTTCTCAAGGCATAATGCTGTTTCTTCTGACACGCGTGCTGATTGGAAAATTCTTCCTAATGGTGCCCATCGTCTGGAGATGTTTGGTGGTATCCGTTTCTTGAATGATACCTACAGAGCCTCTTATCTGTATGCTGATGGTACAGGTAGTGATAAAACTCCTAATACGGGTAGCAAGAATAGAAAGATTGATGGTACTGATACGAACTGGAGGTCTTTGTCTTACTATGCAAATGTGGATTACAACTACATGGAGAAGTATTATCTCTCTGGTCAGTTGTCAATGGAGACCTCTTCACGTTTTGGTAAGAATGCAGGTTTGAAGATGTTTGGCGTCGGATGGGCTTTCTTCCCTTCCATTCAGGCTGCTTGGGTAATCTCTAATGAAGACTGGTTCCGTGCAGGTCGTGCAGTCAATATGTTGAAGTTGAACGGTGGTTTTGAGTCTGTTGGTAACGACGCAATGGATAACTCTGCTACTTTGACTTATATGACATCAGAAATGATGTTTGGTAATGCAAACTCTTCTCTGGGTCTGAGCAACATCGGTAGTTCATCTCTCCAGTGGGAGACCACGAACCGCTTTAATGTTGGTGTAGAGGGTAACTTCTTCGACAATCGTTTGAACTTAAGAGCAAACTACTTCTTCTCTAAGACCAACAACCTGATTACTTTGAGCACATTAGCATATGTGGCAGGTATTCCTACTTACTATACCAATGATGGTGCATTGAAGAACAATGGTTTTGATGCAGCTTTCAACGCAAAAATTATTGATGGTAAGCAGTTTAAGTTGGAACTGGGTGCAAGTATTGGTCACTATAAGAACGAGCTGACTCGTTTGCCACAGGGTGTGGGTTCCTTTGAGACAAAACTTTATGATGGTACAATTCTGTCAGAAGTGGGCAGAAGCGCAGGTGTCTTCTATGGCTACAAGACAGCAGGTGTCTATAAGGATACAGAGGCTGCTGAAACTGATGGAAAGTTCATTCGCGATGCAGCTAACAATCCTGTTTATTTCGGTGCTGGTGACATCAAGTTTGTTGACAAGGATGGAAATGGTGAAATTAATGAGAAAGACCGTTTTGTTATCGGTGATCCTAATCCAGACATTTATGGTAACATCAGTTTGAAACTCCACTATGGACAGAATTGGACATTGTCAACGAACTTCAACTACTCTTTGGGTAATGACATCTATAACTACCAGCGCGCCGTGTTGGAAGGTAGTTCAAATTTTGTCAACCAGACCACAGCCGTGAATCGCAGATGGACAACAGAGGGTCAGGTGACAGACATGCCGAAGGCTACTTATTCCGACCCAATGGGCAACAGCCGTTTCTCTGACCGCTGGATTGAGGATGGTTCTTATTTGAAGTTGAAGAATGTCACGCTATCCTATAAAGTGCCAATCCAGAATGAGTACATTCAGGGTCTGACAGTGTGGGCTGCAGCCAATAACCTCTTCACGCTGACAAAGTATCTGGGTCCAGATCCAGAAATCACTTGTGGCAATAGTGTTTTGTATCAGGGAATCGATGCTGGCTATCTGTCATCTGGCCGCAGCTTCCATATCGGTGTTAAGATTAACCTCTAATTTGTATCAATCATGAAAATGAAATCTATTATAAAATGTGGCTTGCTTTTGCTTGGACTCGGAACAGCCACAGTGTCATGCGAGGATATGTTTACGGCAGAGAACACGCTTGTAAGCACAGAACTCGCTCCACAAGACACACTCTATCAGATGATGGGCATCATCAAGCGTATGCAGAAACTGGCAGACCGCACAGTGCTGCTTGGTGAGGTGAGAGCTGACCTCGTTGATGTTGACCCGCTTCATGCATCGGCAGACATTCAGGAGCTTGCTGCGAACAATGTGTCTGCAAGCAATGTGTATAATCAGCCATCTGATTATTATGCAGTCATCAACAGTTGTAATATCTATTTGAATTACGTTGACTCTTTGCGTAATTCGCAAGGAACCCGTAAATACTACGAGAAGGAGATTCTTGCTGCCAAGTGCTATCGTGCATGGTGCTATCTTGAACTGCTCAAGATTTATGGGGAAGTTCCCTATGTGCGTACACCTGTGTTGACTTCTGACGATGCTAAATCAATCGTTGCATCTGGTAAGAAGGATGGTATGGTCAATATCGTGACGGACATGATTAATGATTTGATCAGTTTCCGCGCAACAGAAAACAATGATTTGCGCCAAGCCTATGCGAACAAGTCATTCAATAGTATTTCTTATGCAGAGATGAGTATTCCTGTACGTGCAATGTTGGCTGAGCTTTATCTTTGGCGTGCTTCTTATACGGGTGATCAAACAGATTACGTGAATGCCATCCGTATGTATCATGACTACTTTACCTTCCCCAAGGAAGAAATAAATACGGGAAATAGTAGCGCGAAATGGGGCTCTCGTAATGCTGAGCGTCCTAGCGGTAACTACACAGATTATTTCAGTTCTTCCAGCAGATGTGCAGGTGTACTTCCGATGGAGACTTCTGAGTATTATGGAACTGTTTCCAAGTTGAGAAATGTGTTCTGCTCGCTTGACTCGAACAACTACTATCCTGCAGTTGTCGCTTCTCAGCGCGCAAAGGACATCTCAAAGTCTCAAGACTATTGCCAATTTGTTACAGAAGGTGGTGGTCTGCCAGAAGTATATTATCGTGAGCATGACGAAAACCTTTACTCCGACTATAAGACAATGGAGGGTGACCTTCGTCTGTATTCAGTATCTGATGGTCCAGACAATGTGAAGGATAACTCCACCAACAGTCGTGAAAACAGCAGTTACAACAATATGTATTTCTTGAACAGAAAATATGGTAACACGACTAATGGTAATAGCTATCTGGAGTTTATTCCATTCTTCCGCAATAACATCTTGTATCTGCACTTTGCAGAAGCTCTGAACCGCGCAGGTTTCCCAGAGACGGCTTTTGCTATCCTCAAGTATGGTCTTTCATACTATACGATGACTAATCGCGATATCATCTCTCAAGATGAGTTCGACCGTCTTTGCTTGATCACTTCTTTGGGCTTCACCGTTGTGGAACCAAAATTCACGGATGATGAGCTTAAGCAGCAGACAACAGGTACGGTTGCCATCTGGAGTTCAGATGTGTTTGGTACTTATTTCATCTATCCATTGACTACGATGAATCCTGATACACGTCAGGTTGAAGGTGGTAATCTTATTCAGGTGGGTATTCACTCTTTGGGTAGTGGTGACACTCAATACAATGAGAAGTACTATCTGGATGACGCTGAGACGAAGCAGGGTCTGAAGACCTATGAGGAGCCTATTGAACTGGAAGAAGTGCCATATATTGATAGATATTCCACTCATGAGGATTCTTTGGAGTATGATCGTGTAGTTGCTTACAACGAATGGGCAGAATCTATGAACATCGCCAATAAAGAAAGTGTGGACACATACAATGCTTCTTATCTGGCATCTTCCGAAGTTCGTACAAAGCGTCAGGCACGTGTTGCACAGCTCATCCTCGAAGAGGAAGCACTTGAGGGTGTGTTCGAAGGTCAGCGTTTCTACGACATCATGCGTTATCAGATGCAGGAAATGGGTGGTTCAGCTATTGGCTCAACCATCACGATGCCTGCTTACATCGAAGAAAAGTATGGTGCAACTACGAAGATGGCAGGCAAGCCTTGGTATCTCAAGCTACCGACAAGGTGATGTTTAACCTCAGATGAGGTGACAAGATAAAAAGAAAGGAAGTTCTGAGCAGAAATGCTTGGGACTTCTTTTTTGTTTCAACTATTTTGTATATCTTTGCAAGCAGAAATATCGTAGAGCATTCTTCTTTATGGCTAATGTTGATAACAGATATCCCACGCTGAGGGAAACGAAGTTCGTGGATTTGATGCAGCGACGCGTGTTTAACGTGCTGATTATTGCAAACCCATATGATGCTTTTATGTTGGAAGATGATGGACGTGTGGATGAAAAGATATTTGATGAATATGCGAAGTTGGGTTTGCGTTATCCTCCTCGTTTTTTCCGCGCAGCCTCACAGGAAGATGCAGCAAGGTTGATAGGCAGAACCAAATTTGACCTCGTCATCTGTATGCCAGGAACTGCCAACAACGATGTGTTCGACATTGCCCGAGATATTAAGACCGAGTTTCCCGCACTGCCCATTGTGGTGCTCACTCCTTTCTCACATGGTATCACCCGCCGTATGGAAAACGAAGACCTTAGCGTTTTCGAATATGTGTTCTGCTGGTTGGGAAATACGGAGTTGTTGCTTTCCATCATTAAGTTGATTGAGGATAAAATGAATTTGGAGAATGACCTCGCGGCTGGCGTGCAGATGATTTTGGTGGTGGAAGACAGCATCCGTTTCTATTCCTCTCTGTTGCCTAATCTCTATCAATTTGTCTTGCAACAGAGTTTGGAGTTCGCCACTGAGGCACTTAATTCACAATTGGAGATGCTGCGTATGCGTGGACGTTCCAAGATTGTGTTGGCACGTTCGTATGAGGAGGCATGGGAACTCTATTCAAAATATAGTGACAATGTGTTGGGTGTGATCAGCGACTGCCGTTTCCCGATGCGAGCTGATAGTAAGGAGAAAGACGAGTTGGCGGGTTTCAAGTTGCTGCGTGCTATCCGTGAGGTGGATGAGTATGTGCCGTTGGTGCTCAACTCCAGCGAGAGTGACAAGAAACCCTACGCCGACCAATGTAAGGCGGCTTTCATCGATAAGAATTCCAAGAAAATCAATCAGGACATTAAGGACTTGCTGACCCAACACTTTGGCTTTGGCGATTTCATCTTCCGCAATCCTGATACGATGGAAGAGGTGGGGCGTGTTCATAATTTGAAAGAATTGCAGGACAACATTTTTACCTTACCTGCAGGTTCGCTTAGTTATCACTTGCGCCACAATAACGTCTCTCGTTGGCTTTCCTCTCGTGCCATTTTCCCTGTGGCAGAGTTTTTGAAAAAAATCACTTGGAAGGTGGAGAGTGATGTGGATGCTCATCGTCAGTATATTTTCGATGCTATTGTCAGTTATCGAAAGATGAAGAATCAGGGAGTGGTGGCTATCTTCCATCGCGACCGTTTTGACAGTTATAGCCAGTTTGCACGCATCGGTGAAGGTTCGTTGGGCGGAAAGGGTAGAGGCTTGGCCTTCTTGGATAACATCATCAAGCGTCGCACCGACCTTAATGAGTTTGAGAATGCCACTGTGCAGATTCCCAAGACCGTGGTGCTTTGTACCGACATCTTTGACCGCTTCATGGAGAGTAATTCGCTCTATGAGGTGGCACTCTCCGACATTCCAGATGAAGAAATCTTGCAACACTTCCTGCATGGACGTTTGCCTGAGGAATTGGCGGATGACCTGATGTCGTTCATGGATGTGGTGAATGGTCCTGTTGCCATCCGTTCTTCCTCGTTGTTGGAAGATAGTCACTATCAGCCCTTTGCTGGTATCTATTCCACCTATATGATTCCGCGAGCTCAAGATAAATATGTACGGCTTGAAATGCTTTCTAATGCTATCAAGAGCGTCTATGCCAGTGTGTTTTATCGGGCATCCAAGGATTATATGGTTGCCACATCCAATGTGATTGACCAAGAGAAGATGGCGGTTATCCTTCAGGAGGTGGTCGGACAAAAATACGAAAGCGGTTTCTATCCCACCATTTCGGGTGTGGGACGCAGTATCAATTACTATCCTCTTGGTGATGAGACAGCAGATGAGGGCATTGTGGAGTTAGCCTTAGGATTGGGTAAGTACATCGTGGATGGAGGTCTCTGCTTGCGTGTCTGTCCTCACCATCCCGACAAAGTGCTGCAGATGAGCGAAATGGAGATTGCGTTGCGGGAAACACAGACGAAGTTCTATGCCTTGGATGTGGAAGCGTGTGAGAAGGGAGAATCGGGGGATGCATTGGCATTCCAAGTGGATGATGCCTTCAACCTCAAGAAAGTCACAGTACGCGATGCTGACCATGATGGTTCTCTGAAATGGATTGTTTCCACTTTCGACCCTTATGACCAGTGCATCTATGATGGTTACTATGAGGGAAAGAACCGTAAGATTATTTCATTCTCGGGTGTGTTGCAGAATGGTGTGTTTCCGTTGCCAGAACTCTTGCAAAAAGTGTTGTACTATGGACAGAAGGAGATGGCGCGTCCTGTAGAGATTGAGTTTGCCGTCAACCTTCATGACGATAAGACGGGTGAGTTCTACCTTTTGCAGATTCGTCCGATGGTGGACAACCAAATGCAATTGGATGAGGACATTACGATGCTTGCTGACGATGCTTGTCTGCTGCGTAGTCACAATGCCATCGGTCACGGCATTGTCAATGATGTTCTTGATGTGGTGTATGTCAAGACGGAAGATTATACAGCTTCCAACAATCCTGCTATTGCCGAAGAAATCGAACGTATCAACCGCGGATTCCTGCAACGTGGTGAGAACTATGTGCTGGTGGGACCAGGTCGTTGGGGCTCCAGCGATTCTTGGTTGGGTATTCCTGTTCAATGGCCCAATATTTCAGCAGCCAAAGTCATTGTTGAGGCAGGTTTGAGCAACTTCCGTGTAGATCCCAGTCAGGGAACTCACTTCTTCCAGAATCTCACCAGCATGGGCGTGGGCTATTTCACCATCAACGACTTTATTGGTGACGGCATCTATAACCAGTCAGTGTTGAATGCACTTCCTGCTGTTGAGGAAACAGAACACGTGCGTCACGTCCGTTTCTCTTCGCCTATTGTCATTAAGATTGATGGTATGAAGAAAGAAGGGGTGGTGTTGCTACCCGTTTAGCCGTTCCATCTTGATGACATCGCTGGTGAAATCCACCACAGCCAATCGGTGAGTGACAAAAATGATGGTGCTGTCGTGAAAATGCTGTTTGAGATTCTCAAGCAGCTTTTTTTCTGTCTCCACGTCAAGGGCAGAGGTGGCTTCGTCAAGCAGCAGCACCTTGCAGGGATGCAGGATGGCACGGGCAATAGCGATGCGTTGCGCCTGACCTTCGGAAAGTCCACCACCTTGTTCGGCACATTTGGTGTCAAGACCATCGGGAAGGGCAAAAACAAAATCAGCCATAGCGAGTTGAAGTGCATGACGCATTTCCTCTGCTGTGGCATCAGGCTTACCCATCAGAAGATTCTCTCGAATGGTACCCGAGAAAAGGGTGTTGCCCTGCGGAATGTAGGAAAAATTGGAACGTAGGGCAGGGGAGAGGGTATGGTTGAGCGTTGAGGAATAGGCTTCCACAGTTCCTTCAGTCGGATTGATGAGGGCGAGAATCATGCGGATAAGGGTGGTTTTGCCTGCTCCTGTCTCTCCCAAGATGGCGGTGAAACTGCCTGGTTGGAAGTCGTGAGAGAAATGCTGGATGATGATGCGTCCCTTTTCTGTGTAGCGATATGATATGTTGTTGAAGCGGATGCCAACGTTGCCATCAAGGGTAATGGGTTCTGCTTCTGGCTCCAGAGGAAGTTCTTCCAGTTCCATCAAACGTTCGCAGGAAGTCATGCTGTTCACGAAGATGGGCAAAAGTCGGGCTGCATCGAGCATCGGACGTTGGATGCGGTTGATGAGTTGGGTGAATGCCATGAGCACGCCCATTGTGATGAGTCCTGCTTGCAGTTGGAACAATCCCCACACCAGCGCAATGAGGAATGCGCCTGCAAAGCCGATGTTGACCAAGGTCTTAGAGAGAATGGAAAAGCGTGCCCTTGCTTTGATTTGCTTGCGTAAGAGGCTTTGCCGTTGTTCCAGCCTATCAACCATAGAAGATTCACGTCCCAACACTTTGATGACCATCTTGTGTTGGATGCTCTCTTGAATAATGGATTGGATGGCGGAGTTGCTGTCCTTGATAGTGCGCACAATGCGGCGCATCCGTTTGAAGTAAAGGCGTGAGAGGAGAACAAAGATGGGCGAAGTAATCACCACGATAAGTGCGAGGGTGCTGTCCATCAGATAGAGATAAATGAATGAGGCAACGAACTGTGTGATGACAATGACGGTGGTGGGTAGGATGTCTGTCATCAAATCCACGATGTCGTTCACGTCCCCAAAGAGTCGGTTCAACACATCGCCGCTATGATACTTCTCGATGCCACTCCATTTTCCTTTGATGAGCTGACGGAAGAAAAACTGTTGCATCATGTTTTGAGTCCTGACTCCCAGTACGGCACTAATCCATGTGGAAGCAACATGCATGCACATCTCCAGTAAGAATACAGTACCCAGCACCACTGCTGTCCAGATGATGCTGCCTTCCTTGGCATGGGTGGCAATGTCGGTGAGTGAACGAATGGTGTCTACACCCCACAACCCCAAGCCTACCATCGCAAGACCAATGAACACATTGAGCATAGCTTGCAGACGACAACTCTTATGATGTCGCCACAACCATGCCATGATCTCCTTCGTCGAATATTTTGTCTTGTTGATTTTCACCTCTAAATCTCTAAATCTCAAACCTCCAATCTCAAACCTCCAACCTCAAATCTCAAACCTCAAATCATCCTCTACTATCTGTTCCCCACATCATCTTCTTTCTCAAGGTGGAGAAGAAGCTCTGGCCTTGTCGAGTCACCACCTTCACGCAGTAAAGTGCCTTGCGGATGCGCAAATGGATATTGTCGGGATAGCTTTGGCTTCGTCCGTCCAGTGAAATGAGGAAACTGTTGCTTCGGCTCTCCACACGGAGGGAGATTTCACTGTTGTCGCACAGCACCAGAGGACGCATGTTCAAGCTGTGGGGAGCCACAGGCGTGAGGCTGATGGTGTCGCTTTGTGGCACGATGATAGGACCGCCCACGCTCAGCGAGTAAGCTGTGCTTCCTGTAGGTGTGCCGATGATGAGACCATCCGCCTGATAAGTCGTCAGGTACTCATCGTTGATATCGGTGTGGATGGAAATCATCGAAGAGATGTCATGCTTCAGGATGGCAATCTCGTTGAGTGCAAACGGATAATCCCTCAGTTCCATCTCATCGCAGGAGATGTTCAGCACGCTATGTGCCTCCACGCCGAAGTTGCCGTCGTAGATGTCAGCCATTGTGGCTTCGATGTGGTCGGGTGAGAAACTTGCCAGGAAGCCCAACCTGCCCGTGTTGATGCCGATGATAGGGATTTCCTTGTCTCCCACACGGCTTGCCACATCAAGGAACGTGCCGTCACCGCCCATGCACACCACATAGTCGGCAGTGAAGTTGTTGTCCTTGATGATTTCACAATCAGGCACATGAATCTTCAGGTTGTCACGCAGAAAGAGGTAAAATGGCTCGGGCATGGCGAGCACCGCCTTTTTCTCGTTGGCAATGGCGAAGAATTTCTGCACCGCAGCACTCTTTCGCTCCTGATGTACGTTGCCAAACAAGGCAAACTTCAGCTTTTTAGTCATATTTAAGAGTTTTTATTTGTCTTGTGTGTGAAAATGTTGTACTTTTGCAGTGCAAAGGTACATTTTTAATTTGAGAAATAGTGCCTTAGACATAGAAAACGTGACTTCTAATAGATAATTGATACTAATTTACTGAAACATTATGGAAGAACTGAGCATTCTTGAGCTCGCATCGAAAGGCGGATGGATTATGATTGTCCTCGCAGTCCTTTCTGTGATTGCAGTGTACATTTTCGTTGAGCGTTTCTTGGCTATCCGCAGTGCGGGCAAGGACGACAAACTCTTCATGGATCGCATCCGCGACTACATGAAAAACAACGATGTGAAGTCGGCTATCAACTATTGCCGCAACACCAACACCGCTGCTGCCCGCATGATTGAGCGTGGTATCAGCCGTATCGGTAAACCTGCCTCAGAGATTCAGACAGCTATCGAGAACACGGGCAACCTTGAGATTGCCACGATGGAGAAGCGTCTGCCTGTGCTTGCCACGATTGCTGGTGGTGCGCCCATGATTGGCTTCCTCGGCACCGTCATTGGTATGGTCGAGGCTTTCTGGCAGATGAGCAATGCTGGTGGCAACATCGACATCAGTCTCCTCTCAGGCGGCATCTATCAGGCAATGATCACCACCGTTGGTGGTTTGGCTGTCGGCATTGTGGCGCTCTTCGGCTACAACTATCTGGTGGCTAAGATTGACGGCGTGGTGAACGAGATAGAGGCGAAGTCACTCACATTCATGGACATCGTAAGCCAAGAGGATTAGCCTATGTTCAAGCGACGTACCAAGGTCAGCCCGACGTTCAACATGGCGTCCATGACCGACATCATTTTCCTGTTGCTCATCTTCTTCATGATTACGAGCACGATGGTGTCGCCCAATGCCATCAAAGTCTTGTTGCCGCAGGGCAAGAAGCAGACGACGGTGAAGGCAACGGCTCGTGTGGTCATCGAC
The DNA here is from genome assembly GCA_017651245.1 of Bacteroidaceae bacterium. Lineage (GTDB taxonomy): Bacteria > Bacteroidota > Bacteroidia > Bacteroidales > Bacteroidaceae > Minthosoma. The sequence continues at coordinate 26,496 of JAGCDQ010000042.1, forward strand.
AAAGACCTCAACCTGTATGCTGCTGCAGGCAACGAACAGGAAGAGCCTGTCACGCTGGAGGAATTGCCTCAGGTATTGGGTGTTCAGGTGAATGACACCACAGAACTATTCGTTTCCCTCTATGCCGACGAGGCTGTGCCTTATCGGAATATCGTTGAGATTCTCAGTATAGCCAACGAGAACCACTTCAAGATGGTTCTTGCCACACGACCACCATCGCAAAATGAATGACAACACTCCCAAGAAAGATAAGGTAAAGGCTGGCATCATCTCCCTTTTGGTGCATGCGGCTATCGTTCTTCTCCTTGCCATCCTGACGCTCTCTGTGGCGCATCCCGACAAGGACAAGGAGGATGGTGTGCCTGTGCTGTTGGGCATGGTTGAAGATGCTGGAGGCGAAGATCTCGGAGGCTTGCCTGCCGATGTGTCTTCCGATAATTCCGAAGCGGAATCGAACCAGTCGGATGAAGCAGAAGTGGATCCCGTTCCAGTGGCTCCTCCTCCTGCACCAGCTGCCAAGCCAGAACCCAAACCGACTCCTGCTCCCAAACCACAACCTGCCAAGCCGCTCATCACACAAGATCAGGAGAAATCCATAGCAGCTGAACAGGCCAAGAAGGCAGAGGAAGCCAAGAAGAAAGCCGCTGAGGAGGCAAGAATCAAGGCGGAAGCCGAAGCCAAGCGCAAGGCTGAAGAAGCTGCCAAGAAGCGTGCTGCAGAGGAAGCTGCCCGCAAGAAAGCCGCTGAGGAGGCTGCCAAGAAACGTGCGGCTGAAGAGGCTGCCCGCAAGAAGGCTGCAGAAGAAGCCGCTAAGAAACGTGCTGCAGAGGAGGCTCGTCGGAAGGCAGAAGAGGAAGCACGTAAGAAAGCAGAAGCTGACCGTAAGGCGGCTGCGGCTGCCAACAACCGAGTGGCAGGCGCTTTCGGTAGCGGCAACAAGGGTAGTAGCGGCAACACGACAGGCAATGGTGCGCAAGGTTCGCCCACAGGCAATAGCAATACGGGTGCTACAACAGGTGTAGGTGGCTTAGGTACAGGCACCTCCGCTAAGGTGGGCAATCGTACCGTCGTTTATCTGGCGAAGCCCAACTATGCCGACCCCAACAGCGAGGGAACCGTGAATGTCTCCATTCAGGTGAGCGCATCAGGTGCAGTCATCAGTGCCAGCGTGACCAGTTTCACTACTTCTGCTGCTTTGAGGGATGCGGCACTTGTGGCTGCCAAAAAATCCCGGTTCTCAGAAGGCGACCGCACGGAGAGTGGAACCATCACTTATCGATTCAAACTACGTTAAATATGAAGATTTACGCATTTCTTGCCACAGGCTTCGAAGAAGTGGAAGCCCTCGGACCTATTGACGTGTGCCGTCGTGCAGGTCTGAAAGTGACGACTGTATCCATTACGAATGAACTCACTGTGATGGGTGCTCATGGTGTGGGCATCGTAGCCGACACTCTGTTTGCTGACAACAACTACAGCGATGCCGATATGCTCTTCCTTCCGGGTGGCACTCCTGGTGCTTACAACCTTGATGCCCACGAAGGACTTCGCCAAGTCATCCTTGCACATCACAAGGAAGATAAGGCACTCGCAGCTATCTGTGCCGCTCCACTCGTGTATGGCAACCTCGGACTTGCTGAGGGCAAGAAGATGACCTGCTATCCAGGCTTCGAACAATACTTGACAGGTGCTGACTACACCGCTGCCCTCGTTGAGCGTGACGGACTCATGTTCACGGGTAAGGGCCCTGCAGCAGCCTTGGGACTTGGTTATGCCATCGTGGAGTATTTCTGCGGAAAGGATGCAGCCGACCAGCTCCGACAGGGCATGATGTACAACGATTTATGAATGCCGTAATCATCGTAGCCGGTGGCAAGGGACTTCGCATGGGAGGTGACATTCCCAAGCAGTTTCTGCCCGTAGGGGGCAAGCCCATTCTGATGCGCACCATCGACCGTTTTCTCCAGTATGACGAGAAGATGCAGGTGGTGTTGGTCTTGCCCGAAAGTCAGCAGGATTACTGGCGCACTCTCTGCGATGAGTACCATTTCTCTCAGCCCTACACCCTCGCCAATGGTGGTGAAACCCGTTTTCATTCCGTCAAGAACGGATTAGCCAAAGTCGCTCCTGATGCCCTGTTGATTGGCGTGCACGACGGGGTGCGACCTTTCGTGTCTCTCGACACCATTCGTGCCACTTACAAAGAAGCTTCTCGTTCCGAAGCCGTCGTGCCTGTGATTGAGGTGGTGGAGACCGTTCGCCACCTCGTGGACGGCAAGAGCATCACTGTTCCCCGTTCCGACTACCGACTTGTCCAAACCCCTCAAGTCTTTTCTGCCTCTCTGCTTCGCCAAGCTTATGAGCAGCCTTACACCGACTTCTTCACCGACGATGCTTCCGTTGTGGAACGCCTCGGACATCCCGTCACCCTTGTCCCCGGCAACCGCGAAAACATCAAGATCACCACACCCTTCGACCTGACTATCGCAGCCAGCTGGTGTCTCGAAGAAAACACTCCTCAATAACTTCATCCCCAACCATCCCGCATGCTTCTTCATCCTCCCCATGACAGGAGAGGGTCGGGGAGGTAAGCCCTTTTTCCCATTTTTTTGTTCCCCTATAGGGAAAATTTTGTTACCCTTAGGGGCTGCAAATTTTCTCCTTAGTTTCACGATGCAAAGTTACGGCATTTTGAAAGTGCTGACAAATTAAATGGCAAAATAAGCACGCAAAAAAGCACGGTCACTTTTTTAGGTCAAAGGTCAAAGGTCGAAGGTTATAGATTGGGGTTGATGTCATGATGTGTCAAAGTCAAAATCGGTCAAAATCGTTTTTTATGTGGTGTCAAAACCGCACTATAAAATAATATTAAAATATTATTTTATAGTGAGTCATTTTTCGAGTTCAAAATCGATTTTGACCGATTTTGACTTTGACATTTTGACACCTAAAGATAAATCATCACGTATTTTACCATTTCTCCCCTTTTCGAGGGCAGTTTTTCAAAAAAAATCAAGAAAAACTCAAAAAAATCCAAACATGTACCGAGTTATGGTACAACATAGGCTGAACTTTGCATCGTGATTCAAAAAAAATGTAATTCATTTAAAAGTTCAGCTTATGGAAACTATCAGAAATTTCATCATCAATGCAGCCTTTGTCGCATTAGTGCTCACCTTCATCCTCTTCTGGGTGTGTGCAGGGATTGGCATCCAATCCATCTCCATCATCTCTGCCTTCCTCGTTTTCATCTCCGCAGCCGTATTGCTCGCCGTTTCACCTGTGGGTAGGGAGGAGTGAAAAAAGGTTGTAGATTCAGAGGGTGGTTGGAGCAAGTTGGCTTTATTGACATGATAATTGAGTGGAATTTTTTTGGTTCTTTGCGAAAATTTTTGTAACTTTGCAATGTCTTTTCCAAAGCCCATCCCAATGACCACTCCGACCATTTTTAAGGAATACATCTGGCTCGTCAACACCATTTATCGTGCAGGGAAGATTTCTCTCGTTGACATCAACAAGAAATGGATACTCACGGATATGAGTGGAGGTGTCGAGATGCCACGCACCACTTTCAACCGCCACAGAGACGCCATTGAGGACATCTTTGGCATCTACATCGACTGCGACCGAAAAGACGGCTACCGCTACTATATCGGCAATGAAAAGGTGCTGAACGAGGACTCGGTGCAGAACTGGATGCTCTCTGCCTTGACCGTCAGCAACATCATCGGTGAGAGCATGAACCTTCAGCATCGCATTGTGTTGGAAAACATCCCTTCGGATGGTGAATACTTGGAACTGGTCATCAAGGCGATGAAGGAGGGCAAGCGAATCAGTGTAACCTACCGTCGCTACCAGTCCTACGAAGCCAAGACCTTCACCCTCTCTCCTTACTGCATCAAGTTGTTTCGCCAACGCTGGTACCTGCTGGGCAAGTTCGACGATGGAGGTTTTGCCGTCTTCTCCTTCGACCGCATGGAGGACATCACCCTGACGGATGAAACTTTCACCATAGAGAAGGACTTCAATGCCTCTAAGTTCTTCAGCGAATGCTTTGGCGTGGTGATAGGGGATGGCACCCAAGCTGAACGAATCGTTCTGCGTGCCTTTGGCAAAGAGAAATACTACCTGCGTGACCTCCCCTTGCATCATACGCAGAAGGAACTCAAGCCCAGGACTCCTGAGGCACGTCAGCAGCAGGAAGAAAACGATTATTCCGACTTCGAATTCCTCTTGCGCCCCACAGCCGATTTCAAAGGTCACCTGATGTCAAGAGGCGCTTGGCTCAAGGTGCTCGAACCCGAATGGCTGGCACAGGAAATCCGTCAATGGCACGAGGATTCCATCAGGAAATTCCAAGAAAACTAAGAAACCTTTCAAAAACTCAAAACTGCGTGGAAGGTTTTCAACGAAGAAAAAAACGGATGTGCCATTTGACACATCCGATTGCTTTTTAGTCCTTCAGCGAATAAGTGATGGTTGATACCACGCGCACCTTCTTTTTGTAAGGGATGTCGGCTTCGTCGATGGAGAACTCACCTTGACCGGCTGCCACAATCTTGTTGATGGTTGAGTGGCTGTTCTCGGCGAACTGGCTGGCGGTCTTCTCGGCATTGCTGATTGCCTCTGCCATCATTTCTGGCTTCAGTTGCTGGAACTGGGTGTATTCGTACTCTGCATAGTCGGAATCCAGAATCACGTCTCTGTCAATCAGTTCGTCCACTTTCTGTCGCAACTGACTGATGAATTGGGTATCTTTGGAGGTGACTTTCAGGGAACGTCGTACTGTGTAGTGATAACGTGGTTGATTGTTGTTCCACGCATTTGCCAGATTGTCTGTCACATCATAGGTGTCGACCGTCACTTCACCTTTGCCCTTGATGCCTTTCTCTTTCAGGAACTGCTGAATGGCATCCATCTTCGTGTTGAGGGTGCTGAAGAGGGGTTTCAGGTCGTCGCCTGCCACTTGCACGCTCATCGTCCAAGTCACCTTGTCGGCATCCACTTCCTTTTCTGCCAAGCCCTTGACTGTCACACGGCGATCTTTGTTGGTGAAATTGTCAATACCCCCCTTGATGCACAATCCCAGCATCAGGAGACCTGCAGCCACAATGGCCGCCACAATGATTTTTTCATACTTTTGCATAGTACTATCGTTTATAAAGTTGTTTGCAAATTTGTGCCGCAAAGATACGTTTTTTTCAAATACAACACACTACTTTCTCATTTTTTTTACAAACAGACGCACATTTCCCGTTTTTTGTCGCGATAGAAAGAGCGAATGAGAGATGCCTGAAGATGTTTTACCCATAAATTCTTGCAAGTTTCAAAGAAAATGACTACCTTTGTGGCGGTATTTTTTATTCACCTATTAAAACCTGTTTTTATGAAGAAATTATTTGTAGGAATGTTCGCCCTCATGATGCTCATGGGATTGGCAACATCTTGTAATTCAAAGAGTGATGTAAACAATGCTGCTGCTGAAACCAGCGAGGAAGCCACTGAAGAAGCCACTGAAGATGTGCGTGCATTGGCTGACCTCATCAAGGATGCCAAGGAGAATGGTGCCAACTGGAGCGTTGACGAGTGGAAGGCGGCTTACCGAGAGATGGCCATCAATGTCAAGCCAGCCATGATTGAGTGGAAGGCTGTCACGGATGAGTTTGATAAGGACCCAACCAATCCAGAAGCAGCCAAGAAGATGGAAAGTCTGCTGACGAATACGGACTTGCATGCAATGGAGGAGTTCATCAATATCGCTGAATCTACAGAGAACGGAAAGATTGTGTCTGAGGACGATGACTTCGAGAAAGCCATGAAAGAAGAGTTGGGACTTCCAGACCTCGACTAATTCCTATCAGAATCCAATAGCGCACTCCGTCAACATGAGTGCGCTATTCTATTTTTTCACCCTCAACAACAGATGACCAACAAGGAACGAGTGACACAGCTGATCAGCACACGCGACTGGGACGGATTGACGCAGATGCTGAAGAACCTGAGCAACATGGAGCTGAGGCGGATGGAGCGTGTGATGAGGGAAGAGGTGCTGCCGACGCTGGAGAATGACTTGTTCTGGGATACCTTGCTCTGTGCCATCCAATTCAAGCGGTCGGCATTCATTAGTGGGGTGACGTCGGTGAGGCATCTGGTGAAGGATGGAACATTGAATTTCTCGACAGAGAGTGTGGCGCAATTGTATGAACACTTGAAAGCGACGAATGCGGAATCGGTGGCGAAAATGTGCAATATGATGTTGCCAGAATTGCAAACAGAGGCGCAGGTGAAGGGGATGTTTGAGGCATTCCACGTGGAGAATGAGGTGACGCAACTGGCGATTTTGCTGAAGGCGGAGCACGATTTGTCCTACTATCTTATCTTCAAGACACTCAAGTTAATAGAGGACAAGGTGGTGGCGCGGAAGTGCTGCATGGCTTTGGTGAAACGACAGGATGACCGAGCCTTCAATGCGGTGTGTCTCATCAAGGCGTATTTCGGTTTGGATGACCTGCCTGCGCGTTTCTCGCTGACGATTGAACAATATGAACTGAGCCACATCGACCGAGATTTTGACACTTTCGTTCACATCCTCAATGGTAAACGCCCCAAGCTATGAATGCATTGACACTCTATGAAATCAACAGCCTGGTGCGGCAGACGCTGGAACTGACGCTGGATGCAGAATACTGGGTGCAGGCAGAGATTGCGGAACTGCGTGTGAACCGCCATTGCTACATGGAACTGGTGCAGAAGGATGCACGAGGCAACGGCATCGTGGCGAAAGCACGGGCACAAGTGTGGGTACAGGTGTGGGCGTTCATCAAACCGATGTTTGAGGAAACGACAGGGCAGGTGTTGTCGGCGGGAATGCAGGTGTTGGTGAAGGTGCAGGTGACATTCCACGAACTCTATGGCTATTCCCTGAACGTGACCGACATTGACCCTACCTACACATTAGGCGACATAGCTAAAAGACGGCAAGAAATCCTGCAACAGCTGAGGGATGAGGGCATTGACACGATGAACAAGGAACTGCCTTTGCCCCGACTCTTGCAACGTGTTGCGGTTATTTCTTCGGCTTCGGCTGCTGGATATGGCGACTTCTGCAACCAACTGAATAACAACCAGCGAGGCTTGGCATTCAAGACGGAATTGTTTCAGGCGGTGATGCAAGGAAATGAAGTGGAAAAGAGCGTGATTCAGGCACTCAACCGCATCGCCAAGAGATTGGATGAATGGGATGTAGTGGTGATTATCCGAGGGGGTGGGGCAACCTCCGACCTGCAAGGATTCGACTCACTTCTGTTGGCTGAGAATGTGGCGCAATTCCCCTTGCCCATCATTACGGGTATCGGGCATGAACGGGATGACACGGTCATTGATATGATTGCCCATACGCGAGTGAAAACGCCTACGGCGGCAGCTGAATTCCTCATTCACCATCAAGAGGAAGAACTGGATATGCTGGAGAATCTATCTGCAAGGCTAACGGCTCAGGTTTTCCTGCTGCTGCAGAACGAAACCAATCGTCTGAAACTGCTTGCCAGCAAGATACCTGTACTTTTCTCCACCGTGAAAGCAAGAGAGGAAATGCGTCTGCACAGGCTCTCGGCAGCGATGGCAAACAGCAGCATCCAAAACCTTGAACAAGCCAAGGGGAAGGTGGCATTGCTGGAAAAGCAGATGGGGTTGTATGCATCGCAACGGTTGCAGAATGAAGGAAGGCGCATTGAACTGTTGGAGAGCAAGTTAGAAGGAGCGAGTCCTCAGCGGATTTTGCGTCTGGGCTTCAGCATCACTCGTGTGGGAGGCAAGGCGGTGAAGGATGTGAACGAGGTGAAGGAAGGAGAAGAAATCGAGACGACATTGGCTTCAGGAACCTTGCGCTCAATCGTCAAAAGTTAAGGTTAAAGCTATCATTAAAGTTGAAAAATATGGAAACAGAAATGACTTACGAAAAGGCGATGAAACGCCTGGAGGAAATCGTCAAGAAGATTGAGAGTGGAGAGATGGATATTGACTCCTTGGCGGCAAATCTGAAAGAAGCAAAAACTTTGGTCGAATATTGCAAAGACAAGTTGGCAAAAGTGGAGGCAGAAGTGAACAAATGTCTCGATATGTGAAAAAAGTGTAATTTATTGCCCATCTTCTTGTGAGTGCCACTTTTTTTTCGTACCTTTGCATCGGATTTGTGGTTATTGGGATGATGGCGCCTTCTATGTGGTGTGGAAAAAATCATTCTGAAACCCTGAACAATAAAGAAAATAGAGATATCGGAAAACAATGGAGAAAACTCTCGTAATCTTGAAGCCAGGTGCAGTACAGCGCGCACTCGTCGGCGAAGTAACCGCCCGTTTTGAGCGCAAAGGCTTGCGTCTGGCAGGCATGAAGATGATGCAACTGACAGATGAACTGCTCAATGAGCACTATGCCCATCTTGCCGGTAAGCCCTTCTTCCAACGTATCAAGAATTCCATGATGGCTTCTCCAGTTGTTTGCTGTTGCTATGAAGGTGTTGATGCGGTGGAAACCGTACGTTCGATGACAGGCAGCACAAACTCAAGGAAGGCGGCTCCAGGTACCATCCGTGGTGACTTCGGTATGAGTTTCCAAGAGAACATCATCCACACTTCCGACTCTCCTGAGAATGCGGTGATTGAACTGAACCGCTTCTTCAAGCCAGAGGAAATCTTTGATTACACTCCTGGCGTATTCCAGTACTTGTATGCAAATGACGAGTACTAAACTTTTACTAAACATTCAACCCTTAAAAACAACAACATCGTGAATTTTTCAACAATTAAAAGGACAGTCGGTATCGTAGTATTCTCAATGGTGGCAGTGAGTGGTTTCGCTCAGGACATCATCGCAAGACAGGCTCCATCCGACAGAAGACTCAAAGACATTCGCAACGTAAAACTCAACAATACAGCTGCTATCGCCGCTGACCTCAACAATCCCGCAGGAAATATTTACACGGATTGGACAGACAACCTCAGAAGCTGCTCTGGCTCCGTTCCCGCAAATTATAAAGTAGACTTGAGAGGCTTCTGTATGCCTACTCCAAGCCGCAAGATCAACTCAAACTTCGGTCCTCGTTGGGGGCGTCAGCATGAGGGTCTTGATGTGAAGGTGTACATTGGTGACACCATCCGTGCTGCCTTCGACGGCAAGGTGCGTATCTGTAAGTACAATGGTGGCGGTTATGGCTACTACATCGTGATTCGTCACCCCAATGGTTTGGAAACGCTCTATGGTCACTTGAGCAAGCAGATCGTGAAGAAAGATCAAGTGGTTCGCGCTGGTGAGCCTATCGGTTTGGGCGGTAACACTGGTAAGTCTTCTGGTTCTCACCTCCATTTTGAGACTCGTCTGCTCGGTCAGCCCATCGACCCAGCTTTGTTGTTCGACTTTGAGCATCAGGACGTAACGGGCGATTACTTCATCGTTCAGAATGGTATCTCGAAGGGCAATGTGGCTCGTAGCAGCAGCACTATCAGCACAGGTTCACAGGCTGGTGGTAGCACAGCACGCAAGTAAAGCATTGACATCAACAACTATCATATACGCCAGGCAACAGTACGTTGCTTGGCGTCTTTTTTATCTTAATTAGGTCTAAAGACCTAAAAAAGGGCTTTTCTTTTTGTAGTATCATCTTTTCTCTGTAACTTTGCACATCTTTTATGAAAGAGAATATGGATACTCAGCAACAATTCAAGCAAGCTATGGCAGGTTGTCGTGACATTTTCAGCAAGAAACTGCACGATTATGGTGCTGCATGGCGCATCATGAGACCTTCATCGGTAACTGACCAGATCTTCATCAAGGCAAACCGCATCCGGAGCCTCGAGGTGAAGGGCGTGTCGCTGGTAGGTGAGGGAATTTACCCTGAGTTTCAAGCCATCGTGAATTATGGCATCGTGGGACTCATCCAGCTGGAACTGGGTTATGCTGAGACGGAGGATATGGATGCGACGAAGGCGATGGAGTACTACGACAAGTATGCCCAGATGGCCCTCGAACTGATGCTCCGTAAGAATCACGATTACGACGAGGCTTGGCGCTCTATGCGAGTGAGCAGCTACACCGACCTGATCCTGATGAAGTTGAACCGCACGAAGCAGATAGAGGGACATGACGGTCAAACGCTCATCTCGGAGGGCATCGATGCCAACTACCTCGATATGATTAACTATTCCGTGTTCGGACTCATCAAACTTGCCGAAGCACAACATGACACCGGCTGCTAAGTCACAGGCACTCACTGTCGTCGTGAATGTGTGCCGCCTGCTTTTGGCTGCCACGTTCATCTTCAGCGGCTTTGTCAAGGCGAATGATCCGCTTGGCACCGTTTACAAGTTGGAGGACTATGTCCATGCGATGGCTTGGTTCACACTGCCTGACACCTTTTTGTTGGGATGTGCAGTGATACTCGCCTTCTTTGAGTTTACGCTGGGTGTGTATGTCCTCTTCGGAATTAAAAGAAAAGCCACGTCGGGCATCATGCTCGCCTTCATGGTGGTGATGACGCTTCTGACGGTTTACATAGCCATCGCGAATCCTGTGGAAGACTGCGGATGTTTTGGCGATGTGCTGATATTGAGCAATGGCGCAACGCTGGCAAAGAATATCGTACTGTTGGGTGCAGCAGTGCTGATCAGACGTTATTATCGCCTGCAGAAGAATTTCCTCGGCTCAGCCGCAAAGTGGCTCGTTGCCTTTGTGTCGCTCTGCTCCATCATCGGGTATGCTGTCTATTGCATCATCTGTTTGCCTGTGCTGGACTTCCGTCCCTACAAGGTGGGCACGAACCTGAGAGAAGCGGTGACAAGTGCATCGGGTGAGGAGAAGTTTGATGTGAAGATTGTGTATGAGAAGGATGGAGAGACGATGGAACTGAGTGCGGATGATGAAGATCCTGATTCTACCTGGACGTATGTGGAAACCCGTCGCATGCCCATCGTGGCACAAGATCTCGCCACAGCAGATTTCTACGTGGCAGATGCTGACGGAGAGGACATCACGGAGGACATCCTGTATGCTGACGGCTACACGCTATTGCTTATCATCCCCAACCTGATGAATGCTGACGAGGGATGTGTGGATAAGGTGAATGGCTTGTATGACTATGCGCATGAGCACGGATGGGATTTCTATTGCTTGACGTCCTCATCGGATGAAGAGGCGCAGACGTATTGGGAAGAACATACGGGGGCTGAGTACGGCTACTGCATTGCGGAGGAGAGGATGCTGAAGACGGTGGTGAGAGGTCAGCCTGGTTTGGTGCTTCTGCATGACGGCATCATCCAGAAGAAGTGGGGAAATTACAATCTTCCCGACGAAGAGGATTTGAAACAACTAAACAACTAAGAACTATCATAAAAGTTTAACTCATTAAAAAACAAACAAGACTATGGCAAAAAAAATTGTTGCAGGAAACTGGAAGATGAACAAGAATCTTCAGGAAGGTATTGAGTTGGCAAAGGGTCTCAACGAGGCATTGGCTGCTGACAAGCCTAATTGCGGTGTGGTGATTTGCACTCCATTCATCCACTTGGCAAAGGTTTCTGAAATCATCGACCACAATATCATCGGCCTTGGTGCTGAGAACTGTGCAGATAAGGCTTCTGGTGCTTACACAGGTGAAGTTTCTGCTGAGATGGTGAAATCTACTGGTGCTGAGTACGTGATCCTCGGTCACTCTGAGCGTCGTGAGTACTACAACGAGACTCCTGAAATCCTGAAGGAGAAGGTTGAGCTTGCTCTCGCGAATGGTTTGAAGGTGATCTTCTGCATCGGTGAGTCTTTGGCACAGCGTGAAGCTAACGAGCAGAATGCTGTTGTGAAGGCTGAACTCGAAGGCAGCGTGTTCCACCTTTCTGCTGAGCAGTTCAAGAACATCGTGATTGCTTACGAACCCATCTGGGCTATCGGTACTGGCAAGACTGCTACTGCTGATCAGGCTGAGGAGATCCACGCATACATCCGTTCTGTCATCGCTGAGAAGTATGGCAAAGAGGTTGCTGCTGAGACTTCTATCCTCTACGGTGGTTCTTGCAAGGCTTCTAACGCTCCTGAGCTTTTCGCTAAGCCTGACATCGACGGTGGCCTCATTGGTGGCGCATCTCTCAAGGTGGCTGACTTCAAGGGCATTATCGACGCTTGGAAATAATATATCTTTAGAGGTAAGCGGTGGGGCATCTCACCACTTACCTCTCATTTTTTATCACTCCAAATTCAACTCAAAATGAAAAGACTTCTGATTTTCACTATTTCTATTTTGCTGTGTGCTATCACCATGTCTGCACAAGTCTTCACCGACCATCTTCAGAGCACTGTGTCGGGGCAAGGCACAGTGACTGTACATCAGGACTCCATTCTTGACGATCTGGTGAATGGGAAGAAGCAGTACGTCCATGAGAAGAAGGAGGAGAAAAGAGACCTCCCAGGCATTCCGAGAGGAAAGAGGACAAAGGCTCGTGGTTACCGCATTCAGGTGTATTGGGGAGGAAGTACGCGTACTGACCAAACCAATGCGCAGCGTGCTGGCACCAGAGTGTCCACCATCTTCCCCGAACTGCGTGTCTATACCACGTTTGAGTCTCCTAACTGGCGATGCCGAGTGGGCGATTTCGTCACCCGTAAGGAGGCAGATGACTACCTTGATAAGTTGAAGAGCGCACGATTGGCGCAAGGTGCCATCATTGTCAAAAGTGAAGTATATGTCTATCAATAACATAGTAAGATTGAAATGAATAAGGAAGAAAAGATAGCACTTCTGAAAGACACTTGTACAAAGAGCCTTGTAGCCATAGGCGAAGACCCTCAGCGTGAGGGCTTGCAACGCACTCCAGAGCGTCTGGCACGCACCTTTCTCGAACTGACCAGAGGTTATGCGATGGACCCCGTTGCCACACTCAAATCGGCTGTGTTCCATGAGGAATATGACCAGATGGTGGTGGTCAAGGATATTGAGTTCTACTCCCTGTGTGAGCACCATATCCTGCCTTTCTTTGGCAAAGTGCACGTGGCATATATCCCTAACGGAAACATTGTTGGTCTCAGCAAAATACCTCGCATGGTGGATATTTTCTCCCACCGTCTGCAAGTGCAGGAACACCTGACCAAGCAGATTTGCGACTGCCTGCAGCAAGCCCTGAACCCTCTTGGTGCCATCGTGGTGATTGAAGCACAGCATATGTGCATCCAGATGCGCGGCATCGAGAAGCAAGGCTCTGTCACTCAAACCATCTACTATACGGGTGTGTTTGAAAACATCGAAAAACGAAAAGAATTCCTCAACCTGATTAGGACTTGATACCACAATCCACCATCGACCGAATCATTGATGCCGCCAACATCGTTGACGTCGTCTCCGATTACGTCACGCTTCGCCGAGCTGGCGCAAGCTACAAGGGATTGTGTCCTTTCCACGACGATAAAACCCCATCATTTTCTGTTTCCCCTGCCCGAGGCGTGTGTAAGTGCTTCAGTTGTGGCAAGGGTGGCAACTCTGTCCATTTCATCATGGAAATGGAACAGATGTCTTATGTCGAGGCACTGAAACATCTGGCAAAGAAATATGGCATTCCTGTTGAAGAGGAGGAGATGACTGACGAACAGCGTCAGCGGATGAACGAACGGGAAAGTATGTTTGCCGTCAATGAGTGGGCTGCCAAGTATTTCAGCCAAATCATGATGAACAATCAAGATGGACGTGCCATCGGTTTGGCTTATTTCCGCAGTCGTGGTTTCCGTGATGACATCATTGCCAAGTTCCGTCTGGGTTTCTGTCTCGATAGCCCCGATGCCATGTCGAAGGAGGCGAAGGCAAAAGGGTATAATGAGAAATATCTGGTGGATACGGGACTTTGTGTGAAACGTGACAACGGAACTGTCTATGACCGTTTCCGTGGACGCGCCATGTTCCCCTGGATAGCCGTCAATGGCAAGGTGGTTGCCTTTGGTGGACGTGTGTTGGATGCCCGTACCAAGGGTGTCAATCAGAAATATGTCAATTCGCCCGATTCCCTCATCTACCATAAAGCCAACGAACTGTATGGTATTTTCCAGGCAAAGAAGCAGATAGCCAAAGAGGATATGGTGTATATGGTGGAAGGTTACACCGATGTGCTCGCGATGCATCAATGTGGTATCGAGAACGTGGTGGCCAACTCAGGTACGGCTCTCAACGAGGCACAAATCCATCTTCTCCACCGCTTTACCAACAATATCACTTTGCTGTATGATGGAGATGAAGCAGGTATCCATGCTGCCACCCGAAGCACCGATATGCTCTTGGCAGAGGGCATGAATGTGAAGATTCTTTTGTTGCCTGATGGCGATGACCCAGATAGCTTTTCCCGCAAGCACAATGCGCAGGAGTTCAAGGAGTATGTGGCTGCTCATCAGACAGACTTCATCCTCTTCAAGACCAACCTGCTGTTGAAAGACGCTGAGCGTGACCCCATCAAGCGTGCCAAGCTCACCGAGGAGATTGTGAAGAGTATTGCCGTCATCCCTGATGAGATCATCCGTTCCACCTATGTGCATGAATGTGCCGAAATCCTCAATATGGATGAGGCTGTCCTGATGCGTAGTGCCAACAAGAACCGTGCTGCGATCATCGAGAATATGAAGAAGGAGGCACAACGCGAACGGGAACGTGAGGCACGCTTGCTGAACAACGGACAAGAGGCGGAAAATGGTGTGTCTCCAACCACCTCTCCTGCTGTGACTTCCCCTGATGCACCCCCTGCTGATGACGACTCCTTTGCTTCCCTTACAGCAGAGAATGAGACACCTGCTCAACCAACCGACATTCAACCGATCATCACCAAGAAGAACGAGACAGACCGTCGCTTCTTCGGCATTGAGCGCATGATGATGTCCCTCATCACACGCTATGGTGAACAACTCATTGAAGGAGAGGATGAGCAGGGAGAGAAAACCCAGATTACCCTTGCTGAATATGTGCAGGGTGACCTTGCTTATGACGGCATCGCACTTCGTTCACCCCTCTATGCCAAGATGCTGGAGGCTGTGTGTGCTCACGTGCATGACGACGGTTTCATTGCCAGCAAGTTCCTTCTCAACAACCAAGAAGAGGACATCAGTCGGGAGGCTGCCGAACTGATCAGTGACCGCTACCAACTCAGCAAGGGCAACCAGATGGCTCAGTCGGAAGAGGAACTGAAAATCACCTACCTTTCACGATTGCTGCTCGACTACAAGAATGCCATTGTGGAGGAAGAACTCAAGCAATGCAATTCCGACCTTACCCGTCCTGAGGTGAAAGAAGACATCACCAAGACGCTCGACATCATGCGACGCATCAAGGAACTCGGAGAAATCCAACGCCAACTTGCCAAGATGCTTGGCGACCGTGTGGTTGTAAAATGAATATACTGACCCAAGACATCAAGTACCTGCAAGGAGTGGGACCCAATCGTGCCACCTTGCTTGCCAACGAACTCAACATCAAGACCGTTGGCGACCTCCTTGCGTACTATCCTTATAAATACGTTGACCGCAGTCGCATCTACAAAATCAGCGAGATTGATGGTTCGATGCCTTACGTGCAACTCTGTGGTCAGATTTTCTCTTTCGATACTGTTGGTGAAGGACGCAACAAACGTCTTATCGCTCATTTTGCCGATGGTACGGGCACCATTGACCTCGTTTGGTTTCAGGGCATCAAGTATGTGGCTCAGAACTACGATTGCCGCAAGTATTACATTGTCTTTGGCAAACCTACCGTATTCAATGGACATCTTCAGATTGCGCATCCTGAGATAGACAACGCCCCAGCCCCAAAAGAGGGAGAGCTGGCGCAACCGGCTATACCTGATATATGGAAAGGGGAACTGTTTGGAGAATATGAACGCGTGGCTACAGAGGCGCATCGTGTTAACCCTCCCCCTTTGGGGGTCGGAGGGCTGTGTCCTTCCTACAACACCTCTGAGAAGATGAAGCGGAGCGGACTTAATTCCTCCGCCATCGCAAAACTGACTGCCAATCTGCTCAAGCTCCTCAAGGAGCCGTTGGCAGAGACGCTTCCCCCTTATATCGTCCAACAGCATCATTTCATGTCTTACGATGAGGCTGTGCGCAACATTCATTACCCCTCATCACCAGAAGCCCTGCGTCATGCACAGTTACGCCTCAAGTTCGAGGAACTTTTCTATGTGCAGCTCAATATCCTGCGTTATGTGAAGGACCGCCAATTGCGCTACAAGGGTATTGTCATGAACACTGTTGGCGAACAATTCAACGGCTTTTTCTATCACCATCTTCCATTCCAACTCACAGAAGCACAGAAGCGTGTCATTCGTGAAATCCGCACCGATATGAAGTCGGGGCGACAGATGAACCGTCTTCTTCAGGGTGATGTGGGTAGCGGAAAGACCCTCGTGGCACTCATGGTGGCACTTATTGCTATCGACAACGGCTGTCAAGCCTGCATCATGGCACCTACGGAAATCCTCGCTGAACAGCATCTTGCCACGCTTCGCAAGTTCTTGGGCGATATGCCTGTGCGGGTAGAGTTATTGACGGGTTCCGTGAAGGGAAAACGACGTACAGAAGTGTTCAAGGGATTGGTGGCAGGCGACATTGATATCTTGGTGGGCACCCATGCGGTGATTGAGGATAATGTGCTTTTCCATCAATTGGGATTGGTCGTGATTGATGAGCAACACCGTTTCGGCGTGGCACAACGCGCCAAGCTTTGGATGAAGAACGCTGTGCCGCCTCATGTATTGGTGATGACCGCCACGCCTATTCCTCGTACCCTCGCCATGACCCTCTATGGTGATTTGGATGTGTCCATCATCGACGAACTTCCTCCAGGACGCAAGCCTATCCGCACCGTCCACATGTTCGATGCCCACCGTCCTCGCATCTACGAACTCATACGTCGCGAACTCCAGCAGGGCAGACAGATATACATCGTCTATCCGCTCATCAAGGAGACGGAAAAGATGGACCTCAAAGACTTGGAGGCTGGGTTTGAGGAAATCAGCAAAGCCTTCCCCGACTATCAGGTGAGCAAGGTGCATGGGAAGATGAAGCCTGCCGACAAGGATGCGGAAATGCAGCGTTTTGCCAATCATGAGACACATATTCTTGTCTCCACCACTGTCATTGAAGTGGGTGTCAACGTACCCAACGCTTCCGTGATGATTATCGAGAATGCCGAACGTTTCGGACTCAGCCAGTTGCATCAGTTACGAGGCAGAGTGGGGCGTGGTGCTGACCAGAGCTATTGCGTGCTCGTTTCCAAATTAGAGATGGGCGAAACCACCCGTAAGCGTATTCAGGTGATGGTCGATACCACTGATGGTTTCGAGATTGCCGAACAAGACCTCAAACTGCGAGGACCTGGTGACCTTGAAGGCACACAGCAGTCAGGTATGGCGTTCGACCTCAAGATAGCCAACCTTGCCCGTGATGGTCAGATTCTCACTATTGCCCGCGATACGGCACAATCCGTCATTGCCTCCGACCCCGATGAGCGCAATCCACAAAATGATATCCTTTGGCGTCGTCTTCGGGAATTGAAAAAAACGAATATCAACTGGGGCGCAATCAGCTAAAAATATTGATAATATTTTTGGTTGATTGCGGGGATGGAAGTAGCTTTCTGCGAGGTAAGGAACGTAACCGAAGCAAAAAGCGAACGTACATCGGTGGGACGTAGTCAATCAGCTAAAAATATTGATAATATTTACAATGCGTAGCTAATGCCGAACTTCCATTCGTGGCTCTTGCTGGTGATGGAAGGGTAGTAGCGGTAATTGCCATGACGATAGTTGAATTCATGCTGTAAGTTCAGCATGAAGTTACGGCAAACGTGGAACTGAAAGTAAAGTCGGTTCATGAGAATGCTGTGTTCCCCCTTGTCACCCCATGCATCAATACCATCTTCCACCTCTTTCCAGTAGCGGTGTTCGTCACTGGTGTAAATGGCAAGTTTCTCAGGAGTTTCACCTTTCAAAATGAAGAGACGCATGAAGTAAAAGTCGCTACCTACAGAAAATTTTTGATTCAGTGTGTACTGGAAACGGTAGCGCAAGGAGCCTCCTGTACCGAAGTTGTAACGGCGGAAAGGGTAGTAGTCAGCAGTGCTGCCACCGAGGGGTACAGCTGAGAACATGAAGTCGTGGGTGAGGGTGGCACCCTTTCCTTTCTTCCCGAAGAGAGGAATGAAAGGTCGTTCAAAATAAAGACCTACACCAAAACTGGCAGCCTCTGAGATGATGGCAAGATTGCCGGGATCTTCGTTACCTTCCTTGCTGTAATGGTCAATGTATTTGATGTTTTGGTAGAAACCAAGATCAAGTCTCCAATGGTCAAATTGACGCTGGATGGAACCGATACGTCCTCTGATGTCAAGCTCTCCCACAGTGGGATTGTCAGGAGAGAAATTCACGAGGGCATAGATGTTGAAGAAGTCGTAGGCACGAGGACTTTTCCCTTCGTCGAGGTGATTGAAGTGGTTGCCGTAGGTGAAGCGGAAATCGAGGAACGGCACATTGTCGTAATAGCGAGAGTTTACACGCGGATGAACAGGTTCACGGTCATAAATGTAACGCGAACCGGCACCTATCTGGAACGTGTAGGGCATGGGCTCCTCCTCTTTGCCTGTATTGAAATGATTGACACGGAACATCTCTCCCGACATCATGCGATGGACGCCACGAACGGGGTTGAGCAATGTGCCGACAATCTCGCGGATGACCCGTTGCGGACCTCGTTTGGTGTTGTCGAAGAAAATGTCGGACACACGGTGAGTGACTTCACCAATAGCAGCTCCACCAATACCCGTGGAGAGCAGGTCGTTAATAGCGGGACGGTTGGTTTCGCAGAAGATTTCCCAAGTGAGGGAACCAGCGAGCGGGTAGAGGAGTGAGGTTCCGTAGGAAAGCCCATGCTCACGTGCCGCATTGTAGAACATACTTCCGTGAAAAGGATGGGCGAATTGGTTGCCTGAGAAGCTGTCGTTGTCCCACACCCATTTCCCCTTCAGGTTCTCTCGTAGGGTGGCGTTGGTGATGCGTGCCCATTCTCTGTCGGTCACGAAGTGATCCCAGCCGAGTACGAGGGCGTTGATGCTGAGGTCTTCGACAAGTGCTTGGAGAGCAGGATTTTTGGGTGACCCATTGGCTTTCTTTCCGAAGAAGTGGAGCGAACAGGTGTAGGGCGCGAGGGTGTCTTGTGATTGGAGGTGTGTGCGGATGTTGGTGATGGAGTCATACCAAACAGAATCTGTATCCACAAATACTGACGCATGCAACAGAGGGGTGTTACATACGATGAAGAATAGCAAAACAAGTGGTATTCTGTTGAAATTCATCTGCACAGGTGAGTGATTAAGCAAAATTTGGTGCAAAGATAATAAAAAGTTTAGAGTTTAGAGTTTAGAGTTTGGAGTTTTTCTTAACTTTGTGGTCAAATTGAACGAATATGGCGAAAGATAAGATAGCATACGTGTGTAGTTCATGTGGTTACGACAGTCCCAAGTGGATTGGCAAATGCCCTGCTTGTGGTGAGTGGAACACCTTCTCTGAGTATCGTGTAGGAAAGAAAGCACCCGCAACGGTGTCCTCCGAATTTCGCTTGGATGTGAAGTCAAGTCCCATCTCTATGTCGAAGATTGAGACAGCAGATGAACCTCGCATCAATATGCAGGACGGTGAACTGAATCGTGTGCTGGGAGGCGGATTGGTGCCTGGCAGCATGACGCTGTTAGGGGGTGAACCCGGCATTGGTAAATCCACCCTCATTCTCCAGACGGTCATGCGCCTCAAGGACATGAAGGTGCTCTACGTGAGTGGTGAGGAAAGTGCCCGCCAACTCAAACTCCGAGCCGACCGACTCAACACCAACTCTCAAACCTCCAACCTCAACTCTCCAACCTCAACTCTCCAACCTCAACTCTCCAACCTCCAACCTCAAACCTCCAACCTCCTCGTGGTTTGCGAAGCGATGATTGAGATCGTTTTTGAGCACATCAAGGCGGTGGAGCCCGATTTGGTGGTGATTGACTCCATTCAGACGATGGCGACCGAGACGGTCGAGTCCTCTCCTGGCAGCGTCACTCAGATTCGTGAGTGCGCAGCGATGTTGCTGAAGTATGCCAAGGAATCCAACACCCCCGTCATTGTCATTGGTCATATCAACAAGGAAGGCACGATTGCAGGTCCTAAGATTTTGGAACACATGGTGGACACCGTGCTTCAGTTTGAGGGCGACCAGCACTATATGTATCGCATCGTGCGTGCCATCAAGAACCGATTTGGTTCGACGGCAGAACTGGGCATCTATGAGATGGTGCAGAGTGGTTTGCGACCTGTGGAGAACCCCTCCGAACTGCTGTTAAGCGATGTGAAGGAAGGAGAGGAACTGAGTGGTGTGGCAGTGGCTTGCTCCATCGAGGGCGTGCGTCCCTTGCTGATAGAGACACAGGCTTTGGTGAGCACAGCGGCTTATGGCACTCCACAGCGTTCTGCCACAGGCTTTGACCTCCGCCGCCTGAATATGTTGTTGGCAGTGTTGGAGAAACGCGTGGGCTTCAAGTTGCCCCAACGTGATGTGTTCCTCAACATCGCAGGAGGCATCCGTGTGACCGACCCTGCCATCGACCTGAGTGTGATAGCGGCTGTCCTCTCCAGCAATGTCGATACGGGCATTCCGAGGGATATCTGTTTTGCGGGTGAAGTGGGATTGAGCGGTGAGGTGCGTCCTGTGAGCCGTATCCTGCAGCGCATTGCCGAAGCTGACAAGTTGGGCTTCCGCAAAATCATTGTGCCGAAGGCAAACATGAATGGGTTGGATGCCTCGAAATTCAAAATCAAGATTGTGCCTGTCAGGAAAGTGGAAGAGGCTTTACGCGAGTTGTTTGGGTGACAAATGGCACTTTTAACAATATTTGTGCATAGTATAATCCGTTGATTATAAGTGCATTGTTCTTTTTGTCGAAAAAGTTGTGCACAATTTTCTTTGTGTTTTGTTTTTTTTTCTGTAATTTTGCACTCAAAATCACAACACAATCTTGAAACTATGTCAACGGTGAAGACCAGAGCACTCTTGGTGGATGTTGCTCGCCAACTTTTTGCCAAGAATGGATTCGAAAACACGTCAATGAATGACATCGCTGTGGCAGCCAATCGTGGCCGTCGCACGCTTTACACTTATTTCAACAGCAAGGAAGAAATCTATTTCGCTGTGATTCAGACCGAACTGGAGCGTCTGTATGAGCGCATGGAGGAAGTGGCACGCCGCAACATCTCTCCTGAAGAGAAGCTGGTGCAGCTCATCTTTGCCCATCTCGACGTGATGAAGGAGGCTGTCTATCGCAATGGCAATCTGCGTGCCCAGTTCTTCCGTGATGTGTGGAAGGTGGAATCTGTCCGCAAGAACTTCGACAAGAACGAAATCAACCTCTTCCGCCGCATCATGAACGAGGGCATTGACAAGGGAATTTTTGAGATACGCAACGTGCGTCTGGCAGCAGAAATCATGCACTACTGCCTGAAAGGTTGTGAGGTGCCCTACATCTTCGGACGCTATGCGGCACAGAATGCAGAGGAACTATATCCGTATGTGCGAAGCATGGTCTTCAAGCACTTCGGAAGGAGCGTGAAATACAATTATTAATCATACAAAACATATTTTATATGGGACTTTTGACTGGTAAGACAGCCCTGATCACAGGTGCTGCACGCGGCATCGGTAAGGCTGTCGCAATGAAGTTTGCACAGGAAGGCGCAAACATCGCATTCACTGATTTGGTATTGAACGACGACATGGCTGCTGGCCTTGAGGCTACTCGCAAGGAGATTGAGGCACTCGGCGTCACTTGCCGTGCTTATGCTGGCAACGCAGCTGACTTCGCTGAGACAGAGGCTGTGGTGAAGAAGATTCACGAGGACTTCGGTTCTATCGACGTGTTGGTGAACAATGCAGGTATCACCAAGGACGGCTTGATGCTTCGTATGACAGAGCAGCAGTGGGACGCAGTGTTGGCTGTGAACCTGAAGTCAGCCTTCAACTTCATCCACGCTTGTGCACCAATCATGCTTCGTCAGCGTGGTGGCTCTATCATCAATATGTCTTCAGTCGTGGGCGTTCACGGCAACGCAGGTCAGTGCAACTACTCAGCATCTAAGGCTGGTATGATTGGCTTGGCGAAGTCCATCGCTCAGGAACTCGGTCCTAAGGGTGTGCGTGCCAACGCAGTGGCTCCTGGCTTCATCGAGACAGCCATGACTGCTCAGCTCCCAGAGGAAATCCGTGCCGACTGGATGAAGAAGATTCCACTCCGTCGTGGTGGTCAGGTAGAAGACATCGCCAACGTGTGTCTCTTCCTCGCATCCGATATGTCCAGCTACGTATCTGGTCAGGTGATCCAGATCGACGGTGGCATGAACATGTAAATAAAATTGAAGAGTTGAAGAATTGAAGGATTGAAGTTTGGGCTTGCACCTTGCTTGCCGCATGGCAACTTCAATTTTTCAATTCTTCAATCGTTTAATTCTTATGACCGTCGTTTACGAAGATAATCACATCATCATTGTTTCCAAGACAACGGGCGAAATCGTGCAGGGCGACAAGACTGGCGACAAGCCCCTCAGCGAAACAGTGAAGCAATACATCAAGGAAGCGTACGCCAAACCGGGCGACGTCTTCCTTGGTGTTGTTCATCGTCTTGACCGTCCCGTGTTCGGACTCGTCCTGTTTGCCCGTACTTCCAAGGCATTGGCACGACTCAATGCCATGTTTGCAAACGGTGAAGTGAAGAAGAAATACTGGGCGATTGTCAAGGACATGCCTCCACAGCCCGCAGGCACCCTCACGCATTGGCTCGTCCGCAACGAGAAGCAAAACAAATCCTACGCCTACGACCGCGAGGTGCCCCACAGCAAGAAAGCCATCCTTGACTACAAACTCATCGGCAAGTCCGACAACTACTATCTTCTGGAAGTCGATCTCAAGACAGGTCGTCACCACCAAATCCGTTGCCAGCTTGCCAAGCTCGGTTGTCCCATCAAGGGCGACCTCAAATATGGTGCCAAGCGCAGCAACCCCGACGGCAGCATCTCCCTCCTCAGCCGTTCCATGCACTTCATCCATCCCGTCAGCAAAAAAGAAATTGCCGTCGAAGCACCGCTGCCCGACGACAATCTCTGGAAATCATTCGACCTTTGATACTCTATAACCGATAACCGTTAACCGTTACAGCCTTGAACTCTTGACCGTCTTTAACCTATAACCGTTAACCTTTAACCTTTAACCTTTACAGGAGTCTCATACAACTGGTCGTTCCGAGTGCTGTCAAAAATGCCGTGAGTGCAGCTACTACAATCTTCACCACAATCTCCAATGCTCTTTGCTTCTTTTCCATAATCATTTGACTTTTAACCTTAACTTAGTTGCGCCGGTGGCGCCGAAGAAAAAATATAAAAATACAAGTAAAGATATAAAACTATTTTTATTTATTTTTCCCTGTTTTTACCTATTTTCCCTTCGGCGGCTTGCCGCAATAATTTTCAATTTTCAACTTTCAATTTTCAATTAGTCTCAAATCTCAGACCCTTAGAACGTTCCATCTCCCTGATCGTCGCCGCCACCGTTGTTGCCTCCGTTGTTACCTCCGTTGTTCTCACCGCCAGAGTTGCCTCCGTTGTCGGAGCCTCCACCAGTGGTTCCGCCTCCACCATTCTGTGTGCCGCCAGAAGTGGCAGCTACACTGACATCGCTACCATTCAGGAAGCGTTCCTGACCAACAGGATAGGTTGAGATAGCCTGGGCAAAAGTGGGAAGAGCCCCCGTGACATCGAACTGGGCTTTGCTGCGGAGCCAGTTGCCGTTCACCTTGCGTGAGGTGATGGCTGCCATATACGTGTTGTCTGTTGTTGCACCACTTGCAAGGTCGGAAGACATACGTACTTCCACCTTCAACGTATTAGACGTGAAGGCGAGTATGGCTGTCGCCGCATCGCCTGTGACAGCTATGGTGAAAGAATCAAGTACGGTTGTGCCGCTCTTATACGTGAAGCGTACAGCACCGAAACCATAGTTGCCGTCAGCCATCGGATACATGACTGCAACGGTGCACATATCGCCGAAGTTTTTGCAGCCCATGGCTTCTGCCACTTCTGCAATGGTTCCGTTGGCTGTTGGAACCAGGCTCAATGTCACTTTATTGTCCGCTACGTTCACACTGTCAATTTCAGCGTCAATGAGCGCGTCAGGCAGAGAACCTTTGGAAATGACGTAGCTTCCGGCATGGAATGCAGATTCTTTGTGGCTGTTGAACCCAAAGAAGCCGTTGTCATACTCTTTAGAGAGCTGGATCAGTTTCAGATTGGAGGACATGAACTCACGCATGCACTGCATGCCTGCGCTCTTTTCCTCAAACGAATGGTCACAGATGGACTTCATTGCGGAATAGGCTGACATGATGGTTGCCACCATGCAACGTTGAGACATCTGTGCGGGGGTGCGAGGATTCTTGCCACCTTCAACACGATCTTTCGTGATTTGTTTTCCGTCAACCACACTGTAAGTATGTGACTTGGTGCTGCCACGACGCAGACCATAGTAATTAGCTGATTTTGCCATAATAAAAAAGGCCGATGTTGTTAAGACCTACCCAGCAGTTCAGACCGTCATAACCCGGGTTTTATGAAAAGGGAGCAAACTTGAGGAAACCTTGAGGTAATCTTGAGGTAATCTTGAGGTACTCCCGCGGTGCGTCTGTTGAGTTCCTGTCTGTCATCGACGCTGCAAAGGTACGCCTCTTTTGACGGGTCGGCAAATTAAATGGCGAAAAAGGCACGAAAAAAAGCACGCGCCCCAAATAGGCATAAAAGTCATCGTGCTCAACCAAGAAAAATACACGTTTTCTTGTTGTTGTGCTTATTTTTGTGTAACTTCGCAAAAAGAAAAGTTGAGTCTATGCTGAAAAAGTTACATTATTATCTGTTATTGATTGGAATGATGACCATGTTCATGGGGTGTAACCATGATGCTGAGAGGCTACTGAAGCGAGCGGAGGCATATCTGCCGGCAGAGCCTGATAGTGCAGCAGCGTGTCTGGACAGCATCAAGCAACCAGAGGGGTTGGACGATGCTGAAAGGGCATGGTATGGGTTGCTTCGCACATACACAGATAACCGACAGGGAAAGGGAGTGAACAGCGATTCCTTGATTAGGGACAGTTATGAGTACTATCGTGATGAGTCTCATGTAGGAAAGACCTTGGACAAGACTCTATTGCGCCATTATGCCCAGAGTTGCTATTATATGGCACTCTTCTATTCCTCATGTGACAGCACCAAGCAATGTGAGGATTTGTTGAATCAAGCAGTCATGGGCAGTGAACAATGCGAGGATTGGCATACTTGCTATTTGGCATATACCCAACTTGGTAGTATTACTAGATGGGGTGATACAGAATATGCTATCCAACAATCATTGAATGCATTGGCTGCCTACCATAAAATCAATGATGATGTTAAAAATGAAGTGCTGATACTAGCGCATCTTGCGGCTAAATATCTACTTGTTGACGAACCAGATAGTGCTGTTAAGTATTATGTAAAAGGATATGAAATAGCAAAAAGAGACCATTTGGTGAAATCTCAAAATTATATGTGTATGGGATTGGCTAGTACATATTGTTACATAGGTGACAATGAAAAAGCACTTGACTATGCTCAGAGAGGGATAATTACAGCGGACAGCACAGTACTTGTTCCCTCATTAGTGACTTTAGCGCAATGCTATTTCGACAGTGATTCACTGGATAAAGCAAAAGATATTCTAAAAGTCATCCCCTGCAAATCAGATGATTATATCAACAAGTATCAAATTCTTCGTAATCTGTCCGAAATAGCTTTCCAAGAGCATGATTATGATTCTCTCTTTGCTTATGTGGATTCAGCTTACGAATGTTTGGAAGACCGTTTTTTTCATGCACAGAGTGTGAAGGATGAGTATTATCAAGATAACCTTGCCAAGCAAATAGAGAAAGAGAAGATACAGCATGAGGCAGAACGTAACAAGTGGGTGCTAGGTACTGTCATATTCTTTTTGATTTTGTTTGCTGTAATTATATATTATGTGTTAAGATACCGGATTGTTGTAGAACGTCATAAGCGTTTCAACCATATCTTATCACAGCGCTTTGAGCATTCGAAACATCTTCAGGATCAAAAGGAGAAGGAACGTATTATCGCTGAACACCAAAAAGAGATTCAACATAAACAAGAACTGCTGCACCAAAAGTCCATGACACTCGCTGCGCTCCAAAAGCATTTATTGGATAAATTGGAGCAAGTACGACAACTATTGACCGATAACGAAAAAACTCGCATGACAAAGGAGGCATGGAAAGATATAGAGCATCTTATGAATGATACGGATAATAATTTTGTCCAAAATCTTCGCAAGCATCACAAAGAGTTCAAAGAAGAAGACATCCAGCTTTGTATGCTCATTCACCTGAAAGTAACCAATGCTGCCATTGCCAATATCTTTCATATTGGTGAATCTGCTGTCAAGAAGCGCAAATCCGCCCTTAAAAAGACGGGTTTTCAAATCACAGATCCTGATATTACATTGGAGCAAGTGATAGAAAATCTATAGGAAGAAGCCGCTAGAAATGTTAATAAAATTTAAAACGGGGGGGGTAAAATGAAAGTTTTCCACCCCCCCTTCTTTCGTTGATGTAACATTTTGTTTTCTAATTTACACATTTACAATGTTTTAGATAGTGTTACATCGTGATTAAATTTTTCCACCCCTTTTTCTTCCTTACCTCCATTATTCCCATTATCTTTGCCGCAAAATTCAAAATAATGCCCTTAGAGGTAAATGTTTTATCACACTCACTTTTAATGTATTATGAAAACAATTAAAGGAATCATGATGGTGGCAGCTGCTGCCGTGGTTTGTGTCTTTTGTGGATGCAGTCAGGATGATGATATGTACAACGATTCTGATATGTACACATTAGCAGAGGAAATGGGAACAAGAAGCATGGGAGGCGATCCTGGGGGAACATCAAGAAAGAAAAACATAAAATGGGATAAAGACGGGCAAGCACCTTTTCCAAGCAAGGGTTTCGATGACTCTTCTGATCCGATTTTGTATGGTGAATACGATACGGATACCCTTACTGTTTCAATTAGCAATTTTGTCGGTCGGGCTGCCATTTATATTCGTTCTGTAGAAACTGGCAGTTCAATGGCTTCCACAACTATTACTGTTCCATCAGGATCTCCTGTTGATTTTCCTCTTTCAGGTTATGCCACTGGAGTTGATTATAAAATCAATGTCGTCTTGAGCGATAGCAGTGCTTATGTAGGATTATTTGACCTCTAATCATTTCATATAAACAAATAGAATGAAGAAGGGCACGCTGTCTATAATCATTATAGGCATCCTTATATGGACAGGATGCCTAATGTCTTGCGACCGCATTCCAGAGCAAGCACTCCAACAGGCTGGTGAGAATCGTGTGGAATTGGAGAAAGTCTTGGCACACTTTAAGGATGACCCAGACCCTCTGAAATATCGTGCTGCCAAATTTCTCATTGAAAACATGCCCTACAATTTCACCTATGAGGGCAAAACCGTCGAGGCATACGACAGTGCTTATCTTCAGATGGCAGACGAGCCGTTGCCTGAGCGCAATCAATTTTTCAAAGAACGTACTGACAGCATCCGTTTCTCCGACAAAAGATTTGCTGTTGATGTCCAGATTATCAAAGCAGATTATCTGATTCGTGCCATTGATGAGGCATGTGATACGTGGCGACGCACCCAATGGCAGGATGATTATGACGAGGAACTCTTCTTCAATTATGTGCTTCCTTACCGAATTCTCAACGAACCCCTTAGCGATTGGCGTACAGCTGTCGCAAAGGAACACCCTTATCTGTATGAGCCTGTTGTCTGGAGCAAGCGTGGTGAACAGATAGAGGCAGAAGATGCTGACGTCACAGGCGATGTCGCCGAAACAGAGAGCGCGTCGGAAGGGAAAATGGTAATGCTTGATCATGAGGGAACAAAGGTCACCTACACCTATACCGTCCCTGCCGAGACCCGCAAGGTGCTTTTCCTTCGCTACACCACCACGGCTCGGCGGGCACGCGTCGCCTTGACCCTCAACGGCAAGCCTGTCCCGACTGCACCCCTGCATCCAGCTAATTCGCTCAAGAATTTCTTGACCAGCCGAAGTGCTACTCTGGTCACCTTGAAAAAGGGTGTCAATACCCTCTCCTTCGCCTATGCAGGTGACACTATTGGACTGGATTATTTGCAAGTAACGGCAGCTGAGTCATATAATCCTGAACGTGCAGAAGACTTTTCTCATGATTATTGCCAAATCAGCAACAAGAAGACGGGACGCTACCTGACGATTGGACTGCATCCCGACTCCCTTCCTTGTGTTGCCACCCTTAAGCGTTATGTAGAAGGTGACAGCACCCAACTGCTACGCCTTGATTACAAGGGCTATGCCTGCTGGGGAATCTCCGTCTGCAACCCGGATTCTGATTTCTGTTTGGAAACAGAATACTGTAGCGTCAAACACAATTCACCTGTTGGACTTTATCACTCACTTATCGGCAGTAACCAGAAATGGGTATTCCTCCCTACAGGTGATGGACATTACCGCATTATGAACAAGGACAGTGGTCTCTTCCTCGAAGCCAAGTCTGTCGGGAAGATTGACACTCTTGCCCAGAATCCTTTCGCTGGCAAGGACACGCAGCTTTGGAAGATTGAGCGCAAAGGCAAGAATCCTGCCCCCAACACATTCTTTCGTATGGGCAGCGCCCTGTCCGAAGCATTGCGCATCTTTGACATCACAGGACAATATGAATGGATAGGTTACGAGAGTCCCCTGCCACCCCGTGCCACTTCATTGCTCAAGGGAAAGACAGGCAACTGTCGTGATGAGGCAGACTACACCGTTTATCTTTGTCGTAGTCTCGGCATCCCTGCAGCTGTCGATTTCACGCCGCATTGGGGCAATCGCAGCAATTCCCACGCATGGAGTGTTGTCATCCTGCCCGATGGCAAGGCTACGCCCTTCTACATGGGTTGCGCCCCTGCTGACACAGTGCATTACTATCATGGCTACAAGAAACCCAAGATATTCCGTTATCGCTTCCAATTGAATGAGCAGTATGCCAACGACCTCAAACATGAGGAGGATGTACCCAATCTCTTCAACGCTCCTAAGTTCACGGATGTCACCGACGAATATTACGAGACCACAGACGTGACGCGTGACGTGCCTGCCGAATATGCCGACAAGCGGATTGCCTACATCTGTGTGTTTGACAACCGCAACTGGGTGCCCGTCTTTTATGGCAACATTCGTGACGGGAAAGTCACCTTCACCTCCATGGGACGCAACATCGTCTATATGGCAGCTTTCTATGAGCATGGACAAATTGTGCCCTTTGGTGAACCATTCCTCATCAAGGGTGATGGAACGGTTCAAACCATCCAACGCAACGAGAAGAAACGCACCACACTCAAGCTGTTGCGAAAATATCCTTTCATGGGTAAGGAAGACTTCTTCAATGCCCGTATGTCAGGTGGACGCTTTCAGGGGGCGAATCTGCCCGATTTCTCCGACGCGAAAACTTTCTACACGTTCGAGGGCTTGACCAATGGCAACTGGTATGAGATACCTGTCAATGATGAGGGTAAGTATCGTTACCTGCGCTACATCGGACCAATGGGTTCTCATTGCAACATCAACGAACTCGAATTCTATGGTGCTGACGGCACGAAGTTGTCAGGCATCATCATCGGCACCGAGGGTGATCCTTGGGCAAGCAAGGAAACAGTCTTTGACGGTGACATCCTCACTGGCTTCAGTGGAGTCAGTCCCGATGGTCACTGGGTGGGTTTGAAACTCTCGGTACCGCAACAAATCAGTAAGTTTAAATTCATTCCTCGAAACGACGGTAATGGAGTGGAGATAGGCGATGAATATGAACTTGTTTATTGGAAGGATGGAGACTGGGCACTTTTAGGCACGCAAGTAGCAGCCAGCAATGTGCTCACCTTCAAGAATGTCCCCAGTGGTGGCTTGTATGTGTTGCGCGACAAGACCAAGGGGCATGAGGAACGCATCTTTACGTATGAGAAAGGCGAACAGGTGTGGTGGTAGGGTTGGTCGAGAATTAAGAGTTAAGGGTTAAGAGAGGTGAGGGATGGTTTAGAGTTTAGGGATGAGAGTTTAGAGATACAGATTTCCTCTTGGAACATTATAAAAAAACTTAAAAACAAAATCTTATCAAGAAATTTACAAACTTTTGTGGTATCTTTGCCACGCTATTCGTAACAACAACTATTATCCTGCTTGCTTCATGCAGCCAGGATGACGACTATTATGAGAGCGACATGTATACGTTGGCAGAAATGGGTACGCGAAGTGGGGGAGGTGATCCAGGAGGAATGACTGCAATATAAAGGCAATTAAAAAATCAGCTGCTGTACAGAGTCAAGCGGCAGCAGCATGGGGACAGATGATGGGAGATACTGCTATTCACGAATTTAGAGAAAGAGGGTTTCTTATTTATTATAAACATTCAACGGGAGAAATCTATTGTGGAGAAATTGAAGTTGGAACTGATTCATATGTTGATTTATATATCCCATCTAACGATCGTGAAATCTGTGCAACCTATCATTGCCATACCCCATTATATTATGCTCCGCCTAGTGATTACAGACCAACAGGTCCTTCCGATGATGATGAGGATATTGCGAACAGTTGTGGCATACCAGGTATTGTGGAGGATTATAGTGTTAACATATTGAGGGGTGGCGCTCCTTTGAATCTCCCTCATAAAAGAAAAACTTATGGACCCTCAAAACGTGCTGATATCTATTTTTAATTTCAATAATTCACCAACATAAAAACATAAAAGCCATGCGAAGAACTTTATTATCCATTCTATTAGTGTTTTGTTTTCTTTCCCTCCATGCCCAGACTATCAATTTGAGCAAGATGCAATTGCAGCAAAGGAACGAGTATCTGTTGAATCTAGCTAAAGAGGTCACTCGGAACTTTGGTCCCGATTACTACCGAGAGTACAAAGATCCTGAGATTTCAGAAGAAAGAATTTTTGAGGGGAAATGGGATAAAAGCCCCGAAGTGCAGCGATGTGTGGGTCGGAAGTATTACACGGTTACTTTCAGATATGACAGGACAAAAGAACGGCTTAATTGGCATTTTGCCTCTCAAGTGGATATTTGGGCGGATGACGGAGAACCCCAAGGGGTTCTTTTTGGAAGTGGAATTGGTGTTCATTTCTTCGAACGTCCTTACCGTCAATGGGTGAGAGATGGAATTAAAGAAAACGACAAAATTCCATATAAAAATCGTCCTCTATTGAAGCCACAAGAATCAGGGGAATAATTCCATCAATGGCAGTGCGGGACTGCGAAGCCTCGCACTGCACTTCTAAAAACATATAAAGACATCAACAGTTTAATAACTATAAACAATATCGCGTATGGAAACAAGAATGAATCTGAAAGGAACCAAAAACAACACAAACTACCGGATGTACGAACGCCCGGATGTACCCAATAATCCCCAACGTCCCCGGCGTCCGAGAGTGCCGAGAGTCCCGCCTGTATCCCCAGTACCTCCAGTACCTCCTGTTCAGCCTGTCCCTCCTGTCCCCATAGTACCGAAAGTACCATCTGTACCTCCCCTGGGAAAACCATCCGAAAAGTGACACGCAATGATCGATTTCTTAAAAATAGAAGTATGGAAAATGAAAATGTAATAAAAGGTGCGAGTTGTCTGGATGCAACCGAGAATATCCTATGGGAAGAACTCAAAAAAGCATTAACGTACTACAACGAAGCACTACTCTACACTGATCGTAATAGGAAGAAGACTCGGTGGGTGGATACGGTATTACTTATTATAGGTATTCTTGCAACCTTTTTCAAAGACCTTGATGACCGAATTTCACCCGTCGCCTTATTGATTATGACAGCTGTTCTTTCTTGTA
The DNA here is from genome assembly GCA_017651245.1 of Bacteroidaceae bacterium. Lineage (GTDB taxonomy): Bacteria > Bacteroidota > Bacteroidia > Bacteroidales > Bacteroidaceae > Minthosoma. The sequence continues at coordinate 58,559 of JAGCDQ010000042.1, forward strand.
AATCTGACATTCTCCGCCTCTTCCAGAGTGAAGAGGAACTGAGCAAGTTGGATGCGATTGGCACGTTCTATCAGAACTATTTCTATGATGTGGAAAAAATCTTCTTTGATCTGCATTATAGCCGCATAGATGAAGAACAAGCAATGGAATGCCTCAGACAACTTCGCAAAACGGAATATGGAAAAGAGGTGGAATATAGCAAGTATGTGCGCAAGTGCAGCAAGGAGGATGATGAATACATTAAAAATGCTGTGGAAAGGTATTATAATAACTATATAAACATAGAAGACCAATGAGTAACAAAAAGAGTTCAAAAGTACGATTACTAAAAGATAACGTACAACTAAAAACGGTCTTGCCCTCTGTCCCGAAAACTCCGAAAGTTCCCAAACCTCAAAAACACCAAAAGTAACTTGGAACGAGGTGAAGATATAAAATGGGAAAAGTGCTTTGTGGAATTGTGGAACAACTTAAAAAAAACTATCAGCATAGAAATAATAAGCAGATGAAGGCCTTAACAATATATCAGTTCTTTACTGTAGTATTCAGCATTGCGTGCTACATGCCACCTCTCTATCTGTTCACCGATGCGCATCTGTTGCCAAAATGGTATTTGTGCATCGGTGGACTGACTGTGATGGGAATGCTTACAGCTGTGGCATTGTTGCGTGACAAACAAGGCTGTTCATACAGGCTCATCCCTCCTTTCTTCTGTAAGGTTTTCACGGCTGCAACCACTCTCGAATGCCTATGGGTGTTCGTATGCATCATGAGGGACGGATTGAGGCAAGGTGGTGAGGTGGGGACACTCGGCAATCCTGCCGAACTGGCATTGCATCTCAGTATAGCCATTCCCATAGTGCTGATGCTGGCAAGTCATTGCAAGGGGCGGAAATGGCAACTACTCTATGGGGCAGCATCCGTGCTGTTTGCCTTTGTGCTGTGGCTCACACAGTCGAGGACGGGACTGATTTGCCTTGCGTTGTATGTCGTGGCGTATGTTTGTGGCATCATCCATCGCAAAGTGGGCAAGAAGATGATCCGTCGAGGGATGTATGTAGTTCTAATGATTGCGGTTTCGGTGTGCATGTATGCCTATGTGTCTTCTCACAAGACCGCCTCTTCTTCAGGACGTGCATTCATCCTGCAACGCTCATGGACGCTGGTCAAAGAGCATCCCTTCATGGGGCATGGACATCGTGGTTTCGAGCGAGAATACATGTTGCGGCAGGCGGATTATTTCAAAGAACATCCTGACAGCGAGTATGCCCAGCTTGCGGACGAGATACGGCATCCGCTCTGTGAGTTCGTCTATGTGTGGGTGAATTACGGCGTGTTGGCACCGGTGGCACTGCTTGCCATGCTGTTGCTGCCCTTCTGGAGGTGGTGGCGTGGCGACAGAAAGGTGCAATCATTCCTGTTGCCGATGCTTGCCATACTGATCTTTTCCTGTTTCTCCTATCCATTCTATTACCCGATTGCATGGTTGACAGTCGGTGCATCCGCACTTTATGCTGCCAGACGGGTGTTGTCCCATTGGCAGAAACATCCTTTATCTCCCTATATCCTGTTGGTGATCAGCTTCGTCGTCCTTGGCATTACAATTATCGATGCCGTGCAGGAGCATCGCTGGTACCAAGCGTACCGCCATTCCTTTAGGGAAGACACCGCCCTGAAAGAGTATGAAGATTTACACCCTTACTTTCATCGCAATCATGTTTTCCTTTATAGCTACGCCATGGCATCCTTCAAACGGAAGAATTTGGATAAGGCAAAACAGATGATTGCCGAATGCGGACAATACTGGAGCGGCTACAACCGCGAACTCTTGGCTGGCGACATCTGTTACTATCGCAAAGAATACAGAGATGCCACCACACACTACCAGATGGCACACAACATGTGCCCCGTCCGCTTTGCGCCCCTCGAAGGACTCTACAAAGTCTATGGTATCACAGGTGACACACTCCACCAACAAGAAGTGGCAACCCAAATCGCCACAAAGCAAATCAAGGTCAACTCCACGGATGTCATGAGAATCAAAATGGAATGTAAATAAAAATAACATAAATAAACTATAAGAGTAAAAAAATATGTAAAAACAGTGAAAAAACGTGTCTAAATGTCACTTTTTGAGCCACTTTATGTCAGTATGTAGAGAAAAAGCATTACTTTTGCATGGATTTATAAATCAAGAACTAACGACGAAAGGCTTTCAATATGACATTATTTGACAGGCAAACGCTGATAGAAGCTGTGCTCTATATCCTCAATGCGACGAAGGGGGTTGACTTTTACCATGTGTTTAAGATTCTGTATTTCGCAGAACAAAAACATCTGGTAAAGTGGGGCACGCGCATTACGGCAGAGGATTTCCATGCGTATGATTATGGTCCTGTGCCGTCAAACCTGTATGGTGCGGTGAGAGCGAAGCGCAGTGGAACCTCTGGATTTGGTCGGGCAAATCAGCAACTTCCAAGGATGTTCAATGATGCGATATCTTTTGCGGGAGAGGATGCCCCCAATGTGCTGTTGGCGAAGCGAAATGCTAATTTGGATTATCTTTCGGAATCTGACATCCAATGTCTGGATGAGTCCATCAAGGAGAATGCTCATTTGACCTTTAGTCAGTTAAAAGATAAATCTCATGATAGTGCCTGGCACGAAGCTTATGACAATAAAGCAACGAAGGGTGACTTAATGAGTCCTCTATCCATTGCTCGTGCTGCTGGTGCTAGTGACGAGATGATTGAGTACATTTCAGAACAAATGGAGGATGTAGTGTTGGCGTGATGGAGATAACGGGGGAAAAACTCAAAAAGCTGCTTACTAATACAATCGAAGTTGGTGATGTCTATAGGGTGAAAATGACAGCAAGAGATGGCATCACTCCCAAAGAAGGTGATGACTCACGCAATAAATTCTTTGTTGTTCTTGGCTTTGATGATCAGGGAAACATCTACGGAGGAGTCATTATCAATTCCAACATCAATCAGAATGTACCACAATCAGTGAAAGATTACCACATGCCAATATCATGTAAAAAGTACAAGTTCCTTATTCATGATTCATTTGTCAACTGTGCTAATTTAAAAACAAAGCCTATGTCTGATTTTGTTGGTTCTCAGAAATTGGGAAAGATGGATGATGATGACGTGGAACTAATAACGGAAACAATTAAGAACAGTCCAAACGAAAAGAAAGCAAAGTTAAAACAATTCGGTCTCCTATGAATTGAAAAGAGATTTTGAGAACTTTGGAAAATGACACCGAGGGCAGTTTTTTATGCCCATATTCCTCTCAATTACTGAACCATCAAATAAAAATATTCAGCTTTTCCACCCCATTTTCTTTTAACTATGTAACTTTTTTATTTCTAAGAGCTTTGTTTTCAATATATTAGAGCACCTTGTTCTATCTTGAAACTTTTCCACCCTTTTTGCTTTTTAAAGTCCATTATTTTCTGTATCTTTGCATCTGGAATCCTATATTATCAAGATAATGAGCACAATTTAGTTTTAAATCATAAATAACGGTTAAGGATCATGAAAAGATGCGATTTGCATATTCATACAGTATCATCTGCGTCTGATAGAGTGTTTACGTATGACAAGGACGTTTTGGCGGATTATGTGGCAAAGACTGGTCTGAATGTCATTGCTATAACAAACCACAACCTGTTTGACTACGCACAGTTCCAAGAGATAAAGAACGTTTTGCCCAATACTGTCGTATTACCGGGTATAGAGGTTGATTTGGAGAAAGGTCATATTCTTGTTATAGCAAATAATGATGACGCTACATTATTTGATTTCAATGCTAAATGTGATGACATAAGTAACCTTATTAAAACAAAAGATGATGATATAGATTACGACACATTCGTACGGGTATTGGGTGATTTGAATAAGTATTTACTTATACCTCACTATGAGAAGGATCCGAAACTTCATAAGGATGTCATTGAGAAATTAGGAAGGAACATCATTGCTGGTGAAGTGTCGAGTGTCAAAAAGTTCATCTATATGGAGAAAGAGGATTCTGAGCTAACTCCAGTGTATTTCAGTGACTTTAGAATAGAAAAAGGTGTTACGCCAGATAAGTATCCCGTCAGCCATACTTTTATTGACATTGATCAGGTTAATGTCAATACGCTGAAACTCTGTCTCATGGATAAGACAAAAGTTTCATTAACTTCAGAAAAAGGCATTGAACTTTTTCAGATATTTCCCAATGGGCAAATGTTATCAACGGGACTCAATATCATGTTTGGGAAACGTTCAACAGGAAAGACTCATACATTGAATGCCATTGCTAACCGTTTTGAGGGAAAGGCTAAATACATCAAACAGTTTGAGTTGCTCAATACTGACAAGAACGACTCTGGCCAGTTTGAAAATGATCTAAAGGTTAGGCAAGAATACTCAGCAGAAGACTACTTGCGTGAGTTTAGCATTATAGTAACAGATATACTAAAGACTTGTTCTGCCGATGAAGACGAGATGAAATTGCATAAATATCTTGAGGCCGTAATGTCTTCTGCCCAACAGAGCAATGTAAACGATGTATTCTCAAAGTCGAAATTGTTCAATGAAAGTGATATCAAAGAGCAGAGCCATGATGAGATAAAGAAGCTTATCTCAGCCACACTGACGTTATTGGAATCACAGCTCTACAAACCTATCATCAATAAGCATTTGTCAGATAATTCATTGAAGGCACTTTTGAAAGAGTTAATAGAACAATGCAGAAAGGAGAAGGTTTTGAGTCAATACTTCAAGGAAGTCAATAATATGATTAAGACAGTAAAGGAGTCTCTGCAATTGAAATCTGCAGCACCTCGCATTCCTGATATAGACTTATACCAGTACTTCATCAATAAGAAAAAGCGAGAGGTATTCGCTCAGGTAGCTCTGGCTGTTAAGAAAAAAAGGACAATCAGTACAGAGAAGGCTGGTCATTTTACAATTAGTGTGTCTGCACGTCCGTTTACAAATGCCACAGATTTGAAAACTATCGGGCTGAGACAGGTGTCATTGACAAATGCATTTGCCAAGTATGAGACTCCAATTCAATATGTAGATGAACTAAAAGCAGCAGGTGTTGAGAGTGACCGTATCTATAAGTTGTTCGCTGCTATAGATTACAAGATTCTTAATTCTTCGGGGTTACCAGTATCTGGTGGAGAGCGTTCAGAGTTTAACTTCTTGCAGAAGATCAAGGACGCTATTCTGTGCGACATTCTCATTATTGATGAGCCAGAGTCTTCTTTTGACAATATCTTTTTGAAGAACGAGGTCAATAAGTTTATTAAGGAAATGGCAGAAAACATGCCAGTAATTATTTCCACACACAATAACACTATAGGAGGTTCTATAAAACCAGATTATATTCTATATACAGAAAAGAAAATTGAAGCAGATGGGCCTCATTTTAACATATATAGTGGTAGCCCAACTGCCAAAGTTCTCAAGGATGTAGAAGGTAATTCGATAGAAAACTATGAGATAACATTAAACAGTTTGGAGGCTGGTGAACAAGCATATTCAGAAAGAAAGGATATTTATGAAACACTTAAAAATTGAAGATCAGAAAGCCTTTTTCACTAGGGGCGAAAGCTGGATGGTTGTAACAGATATGACCAAAGAAGATTTGTTGAATCTTGCACATGCTGCTATAGAAGAGGAAGATTTTGAAACGGATAAATACGAGGAAGCCTTACTTCCGAATCCGGCACACAAAATCATCTATCAGCAGATAAATAGTCAGTTGATGGAATTGCATAACAGAAGAGATTCTTTCCAAGAAGAAGTGAGGAATATTTATAAAGACGCATATAATAAGTATTGCCTAGAATAAAATTGTGTTTTTACTCAGAAGTGGCCAATTACAAAGTTAAGAGTGCCCATCAATTCAAAGAAGGGACACCTTTTAACTGTATTATTATTCCTCCTATGAATGTGACCAACATGTTCAAGGATGATATGGTGGTTAATATAAAATAAGAATAATTCCAATTATTATGTATATTTCAGCGGTAGTCCTCACAGGGCTGCCGCTTTTTTGTGGATAAAAGAGAGGTGAGTTTTTTTTTCTTCTAGATTCCTAATTTCCCCTCTCAATTACTGAACCATCCCCTAAAAACGTCTATCTTTTCCACCCTGTTTTCTTTTGTTTTTGTAACACAAATCTTTGTATAATGCTGATTGTTAGTGTTATACGAGATGTGATGTGGCTATAAAACTTTTCCACCCCTTTTGCTTTTTCACTTACAATATTTCCCATACCTTTGCAGCCGAATTCACGATTTCGTTGCGAATTATGCTCAAAAGTAATAATGGGTCAGTGAAATAGCCAACATAAATAATAACAAAAACCAATTCATTATGAGAAAGATTCCTAATTTTTGTGGTATCTTTGCCACGCTATTCGTAACAACTACAATCATCGGTCTTGTCTCTTGTAGTCAGGATGATGATTTTTATGAAAACAATGAAATGTACACATTAGCAGAAGAAATGGGGACAAGAAGTGGAGGCGGTGACCCTGGAGGTCAGCCTTCACCAGCAATTATACATGTAACGGATTCTATAACAGAATTCCATGAATTATGTTTTTATGCTAACTCTGTTTTTAATTCATTCGATTTTCAGCATAGTCTACTTGTTGCTATAGATCCTTCTCTTTATGGAGTGCATATTGAAGTTGATGCAACTGTATATTTAGGAAGAGTTGATAATATACCAACCGTTACATCATATATGGCTTCACCTGGACAATATTGCAATTCAGTAGGAATGCTGGAACCCTTGCCTGGTTCTGATTTTGAAGTTACAGGAATATATCTGCAATTGGACGAAAGTACACCTTTACCAGGACGGTATATCCTGTATGCTACAGGAAATCATTATATAGATGATGAAATAGTCCCATGTACGGCCTTTATCCCTAACCGTATATATAATTAGTGACAACAAATAGATTATATGAAGACCCTTTTCCTGATAGTGTCTTTGCAATGGGCTTTCATTTCGCTTCAAGCACAGCAGGCTTTTCATGCCCGCGTGGTGGATGCTGAGACAGGAGAGGCGATGCCATTTGTGAATGTCTATCGGGGAGGAGGCCGAGGATGTGTCAGCAATGCGCAGGGCGACTTCACCATCTTGGCAGATGCGAAGGACTCTTTGCGCTTCTCTTTCGTGGGATATCAAACCTGCAAGTGGAGAGCGGGTGAGATGCCGCAGGTGGTGAAGATGCAGCCAGCGGCATTGTCCGTTGCCGACGTGACGGTGCTCTCCGACGAGGCCATCCTGACAAGGACCTATCAAATCTTGAAGAATGATTTCAAGTCACACGCCAAAGAGAGGAGGATATACCTCAACCGCATCACCATCAATAGCGGCGTGTGCGAGGAGATGGTGGAAGACTTTCTCACTGCCCGCTCAGCTGTCAATGTGCGTAACATGAGCGTGCTCTCGGGACAGTACTGGACAAGGATAATGACAGGGGAAGAAGTGATGTCACAAATGCAATACACCAACCTGCACAATCTCATGGAGGGAGGTCCCATGACACGACAGGTTTCTTTGGAGGATTTCATCATTCAGCCATTCCCGGAGACATTCTCATCTTCCTATTTGAAGTATTACTATGCCACCTCCTGCCAGACGCTGCAGACAGATGGAGGCAGCCTGATGTATTTGGTGGACATGGCACCCAAAGTGGACACTTGGAAGAACGTCTTGTATGGGAAGTTGTATATTGACGCCAAGACGTTCCGTCTGCTCCGCTTCGATGGTGCCGTGCGTGGAATGAAGGTGAATGTGAGCCATCATGGAAAGGAAGACCAGGTGCAACCTGCCACGATTCGACTTCAAGTCCATTACACATACAAGAGGGGATTCACGGAAGTGGAGAAGGCTTCTGCACAGATTCAAGCCAACGGGCTGTCTGCCAACATGGTGTTGGCTGATGCAGAGGATGTCACTGTACCTTCCCAAAAAGGCGTTTCGGTGAAGGAAAATCTGCTGAAAGCCATTCTGGCGGCAGGCACCAACCCCGACCTCCAGCAAAATGCGCAATTTCTGCAGTGGACAGAGGAAGAACGGCAGATTGCGGAGCATGACGCCACCAATGACCCGATGCCGACACTCAAGAACCAGCCCAATTCTCCCATCTTGTCGTATATCCAGAAAGCCATGAACTTCAACAAGGTGATGCCACAGGAGAAGGTCTATCTGCACTTCGACAATATGGGCTACTTCGAGAATGAAACCTTGTGGTTCAAGGCTTACGTGACAAGGACGGATAACGGACATTTGTCGGACTTGAGCAAGGTGCTGTATGTGGAGTTGTTGAATCCGAGCGGCGATGTGGTCAAGACACGAAAGTACCCGATTGATTCTTTGGGTGTTTCTCATGGGGACATCAAACTG
>JAGCDQ010000043.1 GCA_017651245.1 Bacteroidaceae bacterium
GAGCCTGCCTTTGATGGTGACATAAAGAGGATGTTGTCGAGCGATGAGAAATCTGCTTCGATATTATGCACACGGTTCATTGTCTGTTCTGGCCATTCAATTAGATTGTTGGCATCAACACGCTCAATATGCAATGGCATGTCTACGCCCAGAAAGTCCTGAGCCTCACTTCCATCGAGGGACTGACTAATGTTGTTGACACCTACGGAACGGAACCAACTGAGATCGACAAAACCATTCTTCTCTTTTGGGGCGAGAATGAGTATATCACGAGCACGAGTTACGCCGACATAGAGCAGTCGGGCTGCCTCGTCAATCTCGTTCTTGCATACAGTTTTCCAAAGGGGATGCTGCTGCAACCTGGAAGTGATTGCATCTTTCACTGCATTGGTAGTTCCATAGATGTTGCGAACCAACGAGATGGTCATAGGAGGATTGGTATTCTCGGCCGTTGGCAATTGTTCACGATGGTAATGGCATCCAAGCATGCTTCGTGTGGCTATCTTGGTGGCATCGGCGGCATCATTATCAAGTGAGAGCATGATGACTACCTTCCATTCCAAACCCTTTGACTTGTGATAGGTGTAGAGGCGAACACCATCCTCGTTGGCTGCTCCATCCTGTTTCTGGTCGGTAAAGAAACCGATGAAACCTGCAATTGTGGCTGGCTGGGCCAGTTTGGTGGTGTAGTCCTCGTATTTACGTGCCAAGTCAATCAATACCTGCAGATTCGTTTCCTCCGCTTGGGCATTTTCCCAACTCTGAACCAACGAATAGAGGTCGAGCTCGATAACAAGGCTTTCGACCAACGAGCTGATGCTCTGATAGCCCAGCAGGTTTGTGGTAAACTCTTCTTTTTCGTTTGAGCCGAATCTGCGAAGCTGAGTCAGACGCTTCAAGATGGTAAGGTCTTTCAGATAGTCAGCGGATGAGCTGCTTTCAGCATTCAAAAAGTCAAGTCGGTTCTCGATGATTTTTGTGATATCATAACCTGGCTCGGTGAGATAGGCGACTTCGGCACGTGCCAACTGATTGTATGGGGTGTTGACCAGCGTAAGCAAGGCTTTCATCAAGCGCCCTGTGCGTGACTCCTTGATATCGTTCGATTCGCGGCACACTGGAACCTTGAGCGCTCGCAGTTCATTGGCCAGCTGATCAAGATTGGCATTATTACGCGCAAGCACAGCAATATCGCTGGGAGCGATTTGCTCACGCAGAATCAGCTGTTGAATCTGGAGTGCAAGTGTTTTATCTCCTGCGTTGGGCCAGAGACGTAGCGGATGGGTGACAGGTGTTTCATTCCCGTTCTTCTCAGGCATGGAGAGTTTCACTTCCTCGCCTTTCATCTGACGGAATACCAGAGAGAAGATGGCATTGGAGAAGTTGACCAATGGTTCTACCGAACGATAGGAATGTTCCAAATGTTTCGTATCTTTGATGCTGTCGGCAACAGCGGCCGTCAGCTCGGTATCGGAGCCACGGAAACTATAGATGGCCTGTTTCTTGTCGCCCACATAGCAGGCATTGAGCAGCTCGGAGAGCTTCTGGAAGATACGCACCTGCATAGGATTGGAATCCTGGAACTCATCGACAAAGAGGTGTGTGAAGTTCGACCTAATGTCCTCTTGCACTTCCGGCATGTCGAGCAGCTTCAAGAACATCTCTTCCATATCGTTGAAGTCAATCAGATGATGCTCGTCCTTATACTTGCGGTATTCGTTCTGCCAACGGCTGGCCATACTAAATATCAGTTTGGCATAATCACGTTGGTCTTTGGCGATGTTGGTGGGGAATAGGGAAACCTCTTCAGCCCATTCTTTGAATTCTTTTGACTCGTCGGATTCAATCTTCCTGTCTTTTAAGATATCAGACCATTTTTTGACATCATCGATTGATAGTTGGCTCAACTCCAAGCTTCCAAGGAACTCCAGTTGATCAGTTTTCTTTTGGCTTTTCCGCGCACCATTGACGGCCGATAGCGTCTGTTCGAGTAAAGTGGACAATATAGAAGGGGGAGTTTCCAATGAAACCCCTTCTTTGGGCTCGAGGCACTTTATGATGCCATCTGTCGTTTCAAGACTTTTCTCCAACTGGGTCTCGTCGATACCGTACCACTGTATAAAGTCGAGCACTTTGCAGAGGTCAGCCTTCCAGAATTCGTAATTGATACCGGATTTTTGTTCCGAAGAACCATAAATGATGTTATAGGTCTTGGCATATCTGTACAGGAATAAGCGTTCCTGGATTGTTAGCAGCCCTCGAAGAGAATGGTCACGGTACATTTGAAGTTCATTCTCTTCCATTGCTGCGGCATCGGGCATGATGCCCAGCAGATACCAATACTTGGTCAGAAAGGTATTGGCTACAGAATGAACCGTTCCTATCAAGGCATGCTCCATCTGTTGGGCTTCGCGATGCAACCCAAGTTTGGCCAGTTCCTTCTTGGCTTTCTCGCGCAGCTCCTGGGCTGCTGCCTTGGTGAAGGTGGTCATGATGACCTGGTCGGGATTCAGCTTGTGGTCGGCCACCATCTTCGCCACATCGGTTGTAATACGGTATGTCTTGCCAGATCCTGCACCGGCACTGATGAATGTCTTTGTCATAATAGTCTTTGTGTCTTAGATGGTGAAACACTTGTAATCTGAATACTTGTTCTCTTCCTTTTTAGGGTATGTCTTCGCTCCGTCATCCTCCAAGGGATAAACGTTGCCTGATTTGGTATAATCAAGATCTTTTACAGGAACATTATCAGCGGTTTCAATCCTGCCTTCGCTGATCTCTTTTACTCTTTCCGCATAACCGTTGCGAAGTTGTGTCATCACATCAACCTGGAGTTTAGGGTTAATGTGCTCGAAATTCTCACCGATGAAAGAGTCTGTGCTGAAAAGCTTTCCTTCAGGCATCACAAAGTATGCGGTACGGACCGACTGCGAGTGAACGTCGTGCTTCA
>JAGCDQ010000044.1 GCA_017651245.1 Bacteroidaceae bacterium
CAATAGGACTTGCGGCATTGTCGTATAAGTACTATGAAATGCCGTTCTTGCGTATAAAAGATAAGTATAGTGTGGTTAAGAGTACGAACGAGAGAGTAAAAGATGCTATTTAATAGTTTAGAATTTGCGTTGTTTCTTCCGATTGTATTTGCTATATACTGGCTGCTTGGGAAGAGATTGAGACTACAGAATGCATTTGTAGTTCTTGCTTCGTATGTTTTCTACGGATGGTGGGATTGGAGGTTTCTGCTTCTCATTGCATTCACATCGTTATGCTCATGGGGTAGTGGATTACTCATAAATCGTACACCATATACAGTACACCGTACACTATCGCCCAAATTCTGGATGGCGGCGAATATCTTTATCAATCTAGGAATTTTGGCAGTGTTCAAATACTATGACTTTTTCGTGAGTGAGTTTGGGCACATATTTGGTATCAGCACGGAGAGTTTGTTGCTGCGGATAATTCTACCGGTGGGAATATCATTCTATACCTTCCAAGCGTTATCCTATTTAATTGATGTATACAGAGGAGAGGTTAAAGCGCAAAAAGATATATATAAATTAGCACTTTATATTTGTTTATTCCCTCCGCTTATTGCGGGACCTATTGTAAAATATCATGATGTTGAAGAACAAATTGAAGATAGGGAAGTCAATTTTGAGCAAGTTATTATCGGCGTTAAACGCTTTATCATAGGACTTTCAAAAAAGGTATTAATTGCAAATACAATGGGAGCTATTGCAGACAAAATATTTACTCAAGCACCTGATGCTTTCGGGCATGGAATTGCTTGGTTGGGCGCTATTGCATATACTTTCCAAATCTATTTTGATTTCTCAGGTTATTCCGATATGGCAATCGGTTTAGGCTTAATCTTCGGGTAGAAGACCACACAGAGAGCTACCACTCTTTCATGTGGAACAACTTCTTCAAGAACAGTGACATCAAGCCTGAGAACGTGCATATCCTCGATGGTAATGCTCCTGACCTTATTGCAGAGTGCAAGCAATATGAGGAAGCGATTGCCAAGGCTGGTGGTATCGACCTCTTCATGGGCGGTATCGGTCCTGATGGTCACCTCGCATTCAACGAGCCAGGTTCTTCATTGTCTTCTCGTACACGTATCAAGACATTGACCACCGACACCATCCACGCCAACAGCCGTTTCTTCAATGGCGACCTCAGCCTCGTTCCAAAGCAGGCTTTGACAGTCGGTATCGGTACTGTAATGGATGCGAAGGAAGTGCTTCTCGTATGTAGTGGTCACAACAAGGCTCGTGCCTTGAAGCACTGCATCGACGGTGACATCAGCCACAAGTGGACATCTTCCATGCTTCAGTTGCACCCACACGCTATCGTGGTTTGCGACGAGGCTGCTTGCGATGAGTTGACAGTAGGTACTTACAAGTATTACCTCGACAAGGAGAGAGGCAACTTGTAATCAGTCCATACGACACAACGAAGGGGGCGCGTTCCTACGCACCCCCTTCTCTTTTTATACTTTCATTGATTATTCTTCCAAGAAATCCTCCACCAAGGCACGAGCCTCCACTTGGGCAATCTCCAGGTTGTCGTTAATGACCACCTCATCGAAGTGCTCTGCTTGGGAAAGTTCGTACTTGGCACGCTCGATGCGCTGTTCAATCACCTCGGGAGCATCTGTGGCACGTTTCTCCAATCGGCGACGGAGTTCCTCGATGCTGGGGGGCTGGATGAAGATGCTGAGGGCACGATTTCCGTATATCTTCTTAATGTTCATGGCACCATTGACATCCACATCGAAGATCACGTTCTCGCCAGCAGCCAACTGCTTGTCCACCTGCGACTTCAGCGTTCCATAGAACTTGTCGGTATAGACTTCCTCGTATTCAATGAACTCGTCGTTAGCAATCTTCTGACGGAATTCATCAGGCGTGAGGAAAAAGTACTCCACTCCGTTCTTCTCCTCACCACGAGGGGCACGAGAGGTGGCTGAAATGGAAAAATGGAGGTTCAGTTCTTCATTACCTCCGTCAGCCATGATGCTGTTGATAATCGTTGACTTGCCCGACCCTGATGGGGCAGCGAAAATAATCAGTTTCCCTTCCATATTACATGACATTGAGCACTTGTTCCTTAATCTGTTCGAGTTCGTCCTTCATCTTCACCACGATGTTCTGCATCTCAGCCTGATTGGACTTCGAGCCGGTGGTGTTGATTTCACGTCCCATCTCCTGAGCGATGAAGCCGAGTTTCTTGCCCTGACCGTGACCGTCCTGCATGGTCTCGATGAAATAGCGGAGATGGTTGGTGAGGCGCTGCTTCTCCTCAGAGATGTCGAGCTTCTCGATATAGTAAATCATCTCCTGTTCGAGACGGTTCTTGTCATAATCCACGCCGATGTTCTGTTCGAGGGCATCAACAATGCGCTGGCGAATCTTCTCCGTACGCTCCTTCTCATAGGGTTCGATGGAAGCGAGCAGAGCGGCGATGTTGTCAATCTTCTCCTGGAACTTCTTTGCCAAAGCCAGACCTTCTTGTTTGCGGAAAGCCACCAGCTCATCCACGGCTCCCTCCACAGCTTTACGGGCAACCACCCATTCCTCGTCGGAGAGTTCTTCCACCTCCGTATGCGTGAACACATCGGGCAGTCGGAGCAACGTACCGTACCAGTCTTCGGGTTGAGGAAGAGAAAGCTCCTCCTGCATCTGTTCAATCTGCTGCTTGTAAGAACGGATCAGCGCCATGTTGAGTGGATTTGCCTGCGAAGCCTCATCCTTCTCCACCCAAAGTACGAAATCTACCTTGCCGCGTTCCAGTTTCTGCTGGATAATCTGTCGCATTTCCATTTCCTTCTCTCGATAGATGGGGGCGATGCGAGCCGTCAGGTCCAGTGCCTTGCTATTCAGCGATTTCACTTCGGCGTGAATCTTCTTTCCGTTATACTCTACGACGCACTTGCCGTAGCCTGTCATTGATTGTATCATGGTTTTTTGCTAATTTTGTGCAAAGGTAGTGATTTTTTTAATTAAATTCCGTACCTTTGCACATATTTTATATGAATGAGGACACAAGATGTCAGTAATTTTACATATTGAGACGGCAACCGACTTGTGCAGTGTGGCAGTGAGTCAAGACACCGCAATCATCTTTCAGACGGATAACTTGCCCAAGGAGGGAGAGGAGCAGACAGCACAGAAGGGGACGAACCACGCATCCATCCTCGGCACGATGGTGGACGAGGCACTCTCTTTCACCGACAACCATGCCATTCCCTTCGATGCGGTGGCAGTGAGTGGTGGTCCTGGCAGTTACACGGGATTGCGCATTGGCGTTTCGATGGCAAAGGGCATCGCATACGGCAGAAACCTGAAGCTCATCTCTCTGCCCACCTTGGAAGTGCAATGCGTGCCTGTCTTGCTGGTGCACGACGACCTGCCCGAAGATGCACTCCTCTGTCCGATGCTCGATGCCCGTCGCATGGAAGTCTATACGGCACTCTACACACGGGCTTTGAGGACCGTCCTGCCCATCCAGCCGATGGTCATCGACGAGCATTCCTTCGAGCAACAACTGAATGAGCATCCCATCTACTTCTTCGGCAATGGTGCCGAGAAGTGCAAGGCGGTGATTCAGCATCCCAATGCCCACTTCTTCGATGGCGTGCCCTTGCTTGCCAAGTACATGTCGCCACTGGCAGAGAAGAAGTTCCTGCGGGAGGAGTTCGAGGACGTGGCATACTTCGAGCCCAATTATCTCAAAGAGTTTCAAGCAACAAAAGCAAAGAACCTATTATAAATGGATTACAATACGAAAAGAGAGAAACTGATCATGCCCGAGTATGGGCGTGGCATTCAGCAGATGGTGGAACACTGCAAGACCATCGCCGACAAGGGCGAGCGGATGCGGTGTGCCCGTACCATCATCGGCACGATGGCGAACATGGCGGAGCAGACAGCCGACCGTGAGGATTTCCAGAAGAAACTTTGGAACCACCTCGCAGCGATGGCACAATACGAATTGGACATCGACTATCCCGTGGAGATTGAGCGGATGGACGATGAGGACGCACGTCCCGACCAGCTGCCCTACCCTCAGCATCGCATCAAGAAGCGCAACTATGGCGCCATCGTGGAGCAGTTCACCGAGCATCTTGCCACGATGGAGGAAGGACAGCAGCGCGACGAGCTGACCGTGTTGGTGGCGAACCACATGAAGCGTGACCTCTCCAACTGGAGCACCGACTCCATGAGCGACGACAAGGTGGCTGACGACATGGCACACTACACCGACGGCAAGATTCAGCTCGACCCGATGCGTCATCACCTCATCAGCGATGGCGAGTTGCTCAGCACACGCGTTTCAACCAGTGTTAAAAAGAAGAAGAAAAAGTAAATGGCTTCATTTATCATAGAAGGCGGACACAAGCTGCATGGCGAAATCACTCCTCAGGGCGCGAAGAACGAGGCTCTGGAGGTCATCTCTGCCATCCTGCTCACAGCCGAGCCTGTCATCATCCGGAATGTGCCCAACATTCTCGACGTGAACAACCTCATCAGCCTGCTCAGCAAGATGGGTGTGCATGTGACGGACTTGGGCGACCACGCATGGCAGTTCCAGGCCGACCAGCTCGACATGGAATACTTGGGCGGTCAGGAGTTTGTGCAGCGTTGCCAGGCATTGCGCGGCAGCATCCTCGTGCTGGGTCCGCTGTTGGCACGTTTCCACAAGGCGTGTGTGGCAAAGCCCGGTGGTGACCAGATTGGGCGTCGCCGTCTCGACACTCACTTCCTGGGCATTCAGGAACTGGGTGCCAAGTTCAACTACTGCGTCGAGCGTGGCGTCTATGAGATTGACGCCAACGAGTTGCAGGGCACCTACATGCTCCTCGACGAAGCCAGTGTGACCGGCACCGCCAACATCATCATGACTGCCGTGCTCGCCAAGGGCACCACCACCATCTACAACGCTGCCTGCGAACCCTACATCCAGCAGCTCTGCCAGATGCTCAACGCCATGGGTGCCAAGATTTCGGGCATCAGTTCCAACCTCCTCACCATCGAGGGCGTCAGCCAGCTGCACGGCACCGACCACACCATCCTGCCCGACATGATTGAGGTCGGCTCCTTCATCGGCATGGCAGCCATGACGGGCAGCGACATCACCATCAAGAATGTCAGCTACGACAACCTCGGCATCATTCCCCAGGCATTCCGACGTCTGGGCATCACCATTGAGCGAGTGGGCGACGACATTCACATTCCTGAGCACCTGCACTACGAGGTGCAGTCCTTCATGGACGGCAGCACCATGTCCATCGCCGATGCTCCATGGCCAGGACTCACGCCCGACCTGCTCAGCATCATGCTCGTGGTCGCCACCCAAGCCAAGGGTTCCGTGCTTATCCATCAGAAGATGTTTGAGAGCCGCCTCTTCTTCGTCGACAAGCTCATCGACATGGGTGCCCAGATCATCCTCTGCGACCCACACCGTGCCGTCGTCGTCGGACACGACAACCAGATGAAGCTTCGTGGCTCCCGCATGTCCAGTCCCGACATCCGTGCTGGCATCGCCCTGCTCATCGCCGCCATGTCAGCCAACGGCGTCAGCATGATCAGCAACATTGAGCAGATTGACCGCGGCTACGAAGACATCGAGGGACGTTTAACGGCACTCGGAGCAGCCATCAAACGCATACAATGATTAAGCAAGAAGACGTATATCAGATTGGCCGCATGGGCAAGGCACACGGACTGAAGGGAGAAATCAACTTTCAGTTCACCGATGATGTGTGGGACCGTGTCGACTGTGAATATATAATATGTGAAATCGAAGGCATCCTCGTTCCTTTTTTCATTGAGGAATACCGATTTCGCAGCGACTCCACCGCCATCGTGAAGATGGAGGACATCGACAGCATTGAGGCGGTGCAGATGCTGGTCAACAGCCCCGTCTTCTTCGAAAAGAAATACCAGGAAGAACTCGACGAGGACGAGGTGTCGCTCCACTACTTCATCGGTTTCCGCATGACAGACGGAGACAACAATCAGGAGATTGGCACCATCACCGCCATCGACGACCAGACAGACAACTGGCTCTTCATCGTCACCCGTCCCGACGGCAGCGAAGTGATGATTCCTGCCCACGAAGAGTTCATCGCCGAGATTCAACAGGAAGAGAAGACGATGGTCATGGACCTGCCCGTCGGACTGCTGGAACTGTAAACATCGCCCCGCAAGCGGCAGATGAAACAGAAATCTTTGTAAACATCGCCCATTCTGGGCAAATGAAACGAATAAAACGAATGAGCCAATCGGGACTCATTCGTTTTATTCGTTCGATTGGCTACGCCGAGCTAAAGGTTCGTTCAATTTGCACCACAGGTGCGATGTTTAGAAGACTCCGTCGCCTGTGTCGAAGCCGCCGCTTCCGCCGTTGTTGCCACCACCGGAGCCGCCGTTATCGTCACCACCAGGAGTGTCGCCACCGCTTGGAGTGTCGCCACCGCCTGGCGTGTCACCGCCTTCCTCTTCTTCCTCTTCCTCATCGGATGCCTTTGCCCAGACGAGCTTGGCAGCCTTGATGGCACCAGCCACATCATCGCCTGCTCGATAGTAGAGTCCGGGCTTCACGTCTTCGAGCTTCATGTCCTTCTCAGTCTCGTACCATCCGCTCGTGCAGCTTGGATAGAGTTTGCCGATGGGTCCGAGGTCCACGATGAAGCCTTGTTTCAGCATCTCGACAACGCTGTCGATGCACAGCTCGAAAGCCATGCGCAGCTCCGCCCTGTGCATGGTCGTGTTGTGACCAGCCTCTTTCACGATGTCATCGAATGCGGCGGTTCCATTGGTCAACACTCGGGCTGTAAAGCCCAATTGCTTCGTGATGGGATGCTTGCTCCCTGCTTTCTTCACTTTCAGTTTCAGTTGTGACATAATAGAAAATTTTAATTGTTAATAAAAGATTATCTGATGGGCTACGCCCGATTACTCAATCGGGGCGCACCAGTTGTTCAATCGGGGCGCACCAGTTGCTCAATCGGGGCGCGTCAGTTAAGCAATTGGGGCGGCTCAGTTGCTTTGTTGAGGCGCACCAATCGTTCAATCGGGGCGGCTCAGTTGTCAACTTGCGTCGGCAAAGGAACGAAGAAGTTGCCACCCGAAAAAAGTATTCGCTTTTTTCTTCATGATTTTTTCTTCGGCCGTCCCCCTCTTTTCCCATTCTCACGGTTTTCCTTCGACAAGACCGATGCCAGTTTCCGAGCCCAAGGCTCCCAATTCCACCGATACACATAGTTCGTTATCTGCCTCACTGTCAGCCCCATCTTCCGTGCCAAGTCCGCCGTCCGCATCCGTGAGTACCATCGCCTGATGACAGGCCCATCCGTCGCTTCGTGGAACCTCCTTCGAGGTTGTCCACTCTCTTTCATTTTCTTTTTCGTCATGTTATTGTTTTTTGAATATTTGAATAAAAAAAGGAGCACGCATTGTGCTCCTTAATTCTCTTGCCTTTATATAAAAATCGCATTCGGATAGTACCGCCTGCGATTTTATAAAAAACTCTATTCAAAATGAGAGGCAAGCCAATCTGCTTGTTCTTTGCTCAATTTCTTATATTGGACATATCTGCTGATGCCGTGCTGCTCCAAATCATCATGGTCAAGTCCCTTTCCATGATAAACACCAGCAATGTTCTCCAACTTGAAGCAGCAATTGTCATGCTGATATTTGCCTCGCCAATATTTTTTGTCCGCTCTTTCGCTGTCAGTCTCGACAACTTTTAGTCGATACATCACGCGATTGTGTATCTTGTCCGAGATGAACAGATAGACAATGTCGCCTAACTGCATTTTTTTGTTGGTCTTTTTCCAATATGCGATTCCCGTGTCACGGATGCATCCAATGTGGTCGATTAAACTTTCCAGACCTATAAGCAAATAACTATTCATTCCATTATCTCCTTTCTGAACGACCTTGCTCCATTGCCTACTGGTAAAGAGCGGTGTCTTTCGTAGAATTTGTGATTCTTGATTGTTTTCGGTTGCAAAGATACGCCCTTTCTCCTACTTCGCCAAACATTTCCAAAACTTTTTTCCCATTGGACAAAAAAGAGAAGCGCCTTGTTGTTTCCACATTTATATATAGCCACAGTGTTGTGGCATGGGTCAACGACCGCAAATCTCGGCGGTCATGCTGTTCAGTGCCAGGCACATCTGGCGGGTGAGGGGCAGGCGCTGGTTTTCGTGTGGCCATGGGGCGAGGATGAGGAAGCGACCCTCGGCACATGCCTCGTAGAACTGATGCCCCGGGCGGGAAAACTCGTTGAAGCCCCAGGGGGTGAGGAAGATGAGCGGCAGCCGCGCATCGAGCACCGCCCGCATCACCGCCTGCTCTCCTTTGGAAATGGCGGGCGACACGAGGATGGCTCCGCTTCGGGCTTTCGCCAGCATCCGCTCAACGGTCTCTGTCACCTGCTCCTCGGTGAGGCTTCGTGAGCACTGCACCTGCACTTTCTCGGGGTGTTGCAGCAGGAAGCGGTTGCCGATGGCGGCGTAGGTCTGGCTGCCGATGGTCAGGTCGAAGCGCACCCGGAAGTACTCGGGATGCCCTCGGCGCACTGCCAACCGACGTGGGTTCTCGTGCAGGTACTGGAACCAGCGGTCCAGTTCGCCTGCACCTTCAAGGATATGGTCGTTGTAGTTGCGGGAGAAGAGGAAGCCTGTGGGGGTGGTTCCCTTTGGCAGTGTTTCCTTTGCCGCAACAGTGTTGCTGCACAGAGGGACTTGGGGGAACAGGCGGCGGTAGGCCTTGTTGCAGCCAGCCTTGAAGCCCTTGAGCACCATGCCCAGGTGCTGCTCCATCTGGTGCGTGACGAAAAGGATGCCGTGCAGATGGTCGGGCATGAGTTGGAGTGCCATGGGTTGCACTTCGGGATAGTAGTTGGGAATGGACTGCCAGCAGCGTTGCACCTCCTCGCCCAGCAGTGACGGTTCCACCTTCGGTGCATCAGGACTGCCGTCGGGAGCATCGGCGCTGCCCACGAGGGTGCCCAGCAACGGAAGGCGTCCCTCCACTGTCATAGTGATGAGGTAGATGCGCCGTGACTCATAGTCGTGACCCACACGGCGGCGAAGCATCGAGGGCTTCTTCTCACCGGCGAAGGGCTTGTGCTTAGCGAAGGTTTCTTGATCCATGGGTGTTGCTTCTCGACGGCAAAGTTAAGCAAATCCTCGCAAACCAAGAAACAATTCCTTCATTATTTCCACCCTATCCTATTCTATTCGTATCCATACTCGACAATAAAAGTTAAAACTCAGGTTTTTCCTTTGTATTGTGCTCACTTAATCGTACCTTTGCACTCGAAAACTTCGTTCGAACGACTTATGAAGAAAAGAATATGTATATTAGGCTCGACGGGAAGCATCGGCACGCAGGCGCTGGATGTGATCGGACAGCACTCAGACCTGTATGAGGCGTACGTGCTGACAGCCTACAACAATGCCGACTTGCTCATCGAGCAGGCAAGGCAATACAACCCCGCAGCGGTGGTCATCGCCAAGGAGGAAAACTACGAGAAGGTGAAGGAGGGGCTGGAGGACTTGCCCATCAAGGTGTATACGGGAGCCGACGCGCTCTGCCAGGTGGTGCAGGACGACAACGTGGACATCGTGCTGGCATCGATGGTGGGATTCGCAGGACTGGAACCGACCATCGCCGCCATCAAGGCAAAGAAGATGATTGCCCTGGCAAACAAGGAGACGCTGGTGGTGGCGGGCGACCTCATCACCCGTCTGGCAAACGAGAACCAGGTGCCCATCCTGCCCGTGGACTCTGAACACTCTGCCATCTTCCAATGTCTGGAACCCGGCAACCGCATCGACAAGATATTGCTCACGTGCAGTGGCGGTCCGTTCCGTCATTTCACCAAGGAGCAGCTCAAGACGGTGACGAAGGCAGACGCCCTCGCCCACCCCACTTGGAACATGGGTGCGAAAATCACCATCGACTCAGCCACGCTGATGAACAAGGGCTTCGAGGTGATCGAGGCAAAGTGGCTCTTCGGCGTGAAGCCCGAGCAGATTCAGGTGGTGGTGCATCCCCAGTCGGTCATCCACAGCGCCGTGCAGTTTGAGGACGGAGCGGTGAAGGCTCAGCTCGGCGTGCCCGACATGCGCCTGCCCATCCAGTACGCATTCAGCTATCCAAGGCGACTCTCCTTGAACGGCGAGCGTCTCGACCTCTTCACGCTGAAGGACCTGACCTTCGAGAAACCCGACACGGAACGCTTCCGCTGTCTGGGTCTGGCATACGAAGCCCTCAGACAAGGTGGCAACATGCCCTGCATCGTGAATGCCGCCAACGAGATTGCCAACCGCGCTTTCATCGACGACCGCATCGGCTACGAGCAGATTGCCGACATCATCGAGCAGACGATGGCGAAGATCAGCTTCACCACCGACAACGCATTGGAAACCTATTTACAAACCGATAAAGAAGCGAGACAGTACGCTTCCACATTATTATAATATTAAATGGACACGATTCTCATCAAAGGACTGCAACTCATCGTTGCCCTCGCATTGCTCATCATCCTGCATGAGGGTGGACACTTCTTTGCAGCAAAGATATTCAAGGTAAGAGTGGAGAAGTTCTACCTCTTCTTCGACTGGAAATTCAGCATCTTCAGCACCTACAGCAACTGGTGGCGCAAGCTCGTCGGAAAGGCTCCCGCCAAGAAACTGGAAAATGGTTCTTACGAATATGAAGGAACGGAATACGGCATCGGCTGGATTCCGCTGGGCGGCTACGTGAGCATCTCAGGCATGGTGGACGAGTCTTCCTTCAAGGAGGACGGCAGCCAGAAGAGCTTCTGGAAGCAGTTGCCACAGCTGATGAAGAACATCATCATCAAGAACTCCGAGGTGAAGGGCGAACCATGGGAGTTCCGCACCCACCCCGCGTGGCAACGCCTCATCATCATGCTCGGTGGCATCATCATGAATTTCATTACCGCCTTCGTCATCTATGCCATGGTGCTGTTCACCTGGGGCGAAAGCTTCGTGAAGAGCGAAGACATGAGCTACGGCATGAAGTTCTCCGAACAGGCAAAGGCTGACGGTTTCCGCGACGGCGACATCATCATCAAGACCGATGAGGACGTGGTGGAGTCGTGGAGCACTTCCGTGTTGCAGGAGATGTCGAACGCCAAGACCGTGACCGTGCTTCGTGACGGGAAAGAGGTGGTCATCAACATGCCCGAGAAACTCTCCTTGCTCGACATGATTGAGCAGCCACTCTATGCCACCATGCTGGCACCTCTTGCCATCGACAGCATCATCCCAGGCTCCCCAGCCGAGGACATGGGCTTGAAGAAGACCGACAAGATCTGCTCCATCAATGGCATCGAGGTGGGCGACTTCAACGATTTCCAAAACGCACTCGTCGCCTTGCAGAAGAACCTGCCTGAGAACGCCAACTTCGGCGACAGCCTCAAGGCAAGACAAATCACGCTCGTGCTGAACGACTCCGTGACCAAGGAGGTGACCCTCACCCCAGAGTTCACGCTGGGCTTTGCCAATGCGATGCCTTATCAAGACAAAATCACGACGAAGACCTACGGCTTCTTCGAGTCGTTCCCCGCTGGTGTGAAGTATGGCTGGAACACGCTGACCAGCTATGCCGACCAAATGAAATATATCTTCACGAAGAAAGGCGCACGTCAGGTGGGCGGTTTCATCAGCATCGGCAACATCTTCCCCGATGCCTGGAACTGGCAACGCTTCTGGTTGCTCACCGCTTTCCTCTCCATCGCCCTGGGCTTCGTCAACGTGCTACCCATCCCCGCACTGGATGGCGGTCATGCCCTCTTCGCCACATTCGAACTCCTCACCGGCAAGCGTCTCAATGACAATTTCCTCTTGGTGGTTCAATACTTTGGCATGTACCTCCTGCTCGCCCTCATGGTGTTGGCACAACTGAACGACATTTTAAGGATTTTCGGATTGTAAAGGCTCATGAAGATTCTCGCTGTCGGCATGAACTATGCCAAACATATTGACGAGTTACACACTAAAGAGGAACAAAATTCGTTACTACATACAGAACCCATCTTGTTCTCCAAGTTCGATTCGAGCATCATCCAGCCAGGGAAGCCATTCTTTGTGCCCGACTTTGCTGAGCGATTCGACTACGAGACCGAGATTGTGGTGAAGATTGCCCATGTAGGCAAGGACATCAGCGAACGCTTTGCCCATCGCTACTACAACGAACTGACCGTCGGCATTGACTTCACAGCACGAGAGTTGCAAAAGGAACTCCGCGAGAAGGGCATGCCGTGGGAGTGTTGCAAGGGCTTTGACGGCAGTGCTGCTCTGGGCAAGTTCATCACGAAGGAAGAACTGGGATGCGACGTGCAGGACATCCATTTCCACATGGACCTGAACGGCGAGCGCCGACAGACAGGACATACGGCAGACATGATCCACACCATCGACCACATCATCGCCTATGCCTCCAAGTTCTTCACCCTCAAGACGGGCGACCTTATCTTCACCGGCACGCCCGATGGCATCGGCGCCGTGAAAGAAGGAGACAAGATTGAAGCCTACATCGGCGACAGGAAACTACTCGACCTGAAGATTAAGTGAGGGCTGAGAGTTTAGAGAAGATATATGACACGAAAGATATACATCCTTTTCATCCTCCTGACATTGGCACTCTGCGTCAATGCCCAATCTCGTTATGCCGAGCACTCCAAGCTCGCCACGGGCAAATGGGTGAAGATTCGCGTGGAGAAGGAAGGTGTGTATCAACTCACCAGTGCCAACCTCAAAAGCATGGGATTCAGCAATCCCGCCAAGGTCTGTCTCTATGGTTACAACCTTCCCTTCTTGCCCGAAGCGAACATCGAGAACCTGGACGATGACCTCACCGAGATTCCTCTCTATCGCAAGGCTGACGGCACGATGCTCTTCTATTCGTGTGGCACCACTCAATGGACTCGCCCCAATGAAAGCAGTGCCTACACCCATCGCAACAACCCCTATTCCAACTACATTTATTACTTCTTGACAGAAACGACGGGCACACCCGCCACTTTCAGCAAGACGGATGCACAGGCGGCTTCTTCCAACATTCAGAAGACCTACTACGCCCATGCACTCTATGAGGAGGATGCCTTCTCGTTCCTCAACACGGGTCGCACTTTCTTCGAGGCACACGACTATGCCAACAATCCACAGAAGTCATACCAACTGAACTTCGGCAACACCACTTGCGGTGATGTGACCATCGATGTACAGTTTGGTGCGGCAGGAAACAGTGCCTCCACCCTCGATGTCTCCGTGAATGACAACTCGATGGGCACCCTCGCTTTTTCCAGCCTTGCCAACTATACCTACGCAAACGTCAGCAACAAGACTTTCACCTTGTACGACCAAACGTTGTCCTCCCTCAATGTCAAGCTGAAGCACACACGCACTTCTGGCATTGCCGGACACCTCGACTATATCCGTGCTACCAGCGAGGCACAACTCTCCATCAGTGGAAAAGATTATGTGGCATTCCGTCCCAACACGGATGGCACTAGCACCTTCGAACTGGCTGGAGCCACGTCCTCCACAGCCATTTGGGAAGTCACAACACCTTCCACCACCCACGAACTCACGGGGACACTCACGGGGACAACTTACAGTGCAACCGCCTCGGGTGCCAAGTTCACCGACCAATATGTGGCTGTGAACACCAATGCCTCTTTCCCCACTCCACAGACCGTCGGTAATGTAGCACACCAAGACTTACATGCCCTCGACAACATCAATCTACTCATCATCGTGCCTGCCAACGGCAAACTGACCGAACAGGCACAACGTCTTGCTGCAGCCCACACCCAGTATGACGGCATCAAATGCGCCGTGGTCGAAGCCGATAAAGTATATAATGAGTTCTCTTCAGGAACACCTGATGCAACAGCCTATCGCCGTCTGATGAAGATGCTCTACGACAAGCAATATACTTCTTCTCCATTGACAGGTACACAAAAAGGAAGCCTCAACCTCCTTCTGTTCGGTAACTGTATGTGGGATAACCGCTTCGTCACCAACGGACTTACCTCCAAGTCCCAGGACGACTACCTGCTTGCCTACGAATCAGACAACTCATGGTCGCACACAGATTCCTATGTGGCAGAGGAGTACTTCACCCTGCTTGCCGACGGGAAAGGCATTTCTCCGCTCAAAGAGCTGCCCGATTGTGGTGTGGGTCGCCTGCCCGTTTCTTTCGAGTCAGATGCCAAGAATGTGGTGGACAAACTCATCCGCTACATGAGCAACACCTATGCTGGTGCATGGAAGAACACCATCTGCATGATGGGCGATGACGACAAGACCAACATCCATATGGAGGATGCCGAGAACGTGCTGACTAACACTCAAAAGAATTTCCCCGATTACCATTATCAGCGCATCTATTGGGACAGCTATACCATACAACGAACAGCTACAGGCAATGACTATCCCGATGTCTATGCCAACATTAACAAGACGATGCAGGAAGGTGCGCTCATCATGAACTACACTGGACACGGAGCAGCTTACTGCCTTTCCCACGAGCAGATTCTCAAGACAAAAGATTTCCAAGACTGGACATCACCACGCATTCCCGTCTGGGTGACAGCAGCCTGCGACGTGACACCATTCGACATGAACACTGAAAACATCGGCACAGAAGCCATCATCAACAAGCAGGGTGCGGCAGTTGCATTCATCGGAACGGCACGTACTGTCTATTCATCGCCCAACCGTGTCATCAACCGCAACTTCATGTCGCATGTGCTCGGCACCAAGAACAATGGTGAACACTATACCATTGGTGAGGCTCTGGCACAGGCAAAAGCCGACATCATCACGTCAAAAAAGAATAGTTATTTCTCTAAGATCGATTCCATCAACAAAGTACACTTCGTTTTGTTGGGTGACCCTGCTATCAAACTGATCACTCCAACCCATAAGGTAACAATTGATAAGTTCAACGGCAAAAGCATCGACACATCCAATCCTTCCACTATTTCGGCAGCTGAGACAATCACCATCGAAGGACACATTGCCAACACCAATGGTGAGAAGGTATCCGACTTCAACGGCACAGTCTCCGCTATTGTCTATGATAGCGAAGAGCACATCGTTTGCAAA
Organism: Bacteroidaceae bacterium; assembly: GCA_017651245.1. GTDB lineage: Bacteria > Bacteroidota > Bacteroidia > Bacteroidales > Bacteroidaceae > Minthosoma. The sequence continues at coordinate 15,174 of JAGCDQ010000044.1, forward strand.
CTCAATGCCGGCATCGACATCGAGCCTTACGAATATGATGACCGCACACGTGTCCTTTATGCAGGAACCGATTCTGTCAAGGCTGGTACATTCAAGTTCACCTTCCCAGTGCCACTCGACATCAACTATTCCGATTTACCAGGACTCATCAATCTCTATGCCATCAACACCCAAAAAGATATCGAGGCAAATGGCACCTTTGAAGACTTCCTTATTGGTGGCACATCAACAGAAGAGCAAACTGACACGATTGGTCCTTCCATTGCAGCTTTCTCCAATGGACACAATGTCAAGGAAATCAGTTACACGAATGAGACACCCACTCTTCGCATTGAATTGAGCGATGAAAGCGGTATCAACACCACAGGTAATGGACTTGGACATGACATCGTTGCCATTATCGACAACAACGAGGCAACCACTTATACTCTCAATAGTTACTACACGCAAGCTGTGGGCGACTACCGTTCCGGCACAGTCACCTACACACTGCCGACCCTCCCTGCAGGCAAGCACTCTCTCGTCATCCGCGCGTTTGACACGCTCAACAACATGGGGGCTCAAGCATATTCCTTCGAAGTAGTGACAGGGCTTACCCAGGTCTATGACATTTTTGACATGACAGGGCGGAAAGTATATAGCAACAGCGAGCCAAAGCCATCACTCCCACCTGGTATCTATGTTCGTCGCACCCGCCTTACATCGCCTAAAGGCGACATTTCCACCTCATCAGAAAAGTTCATCAGTACACAATAAACACACCCATCTCTCGTTTCTTTAAGAGGTTGTACCCTATATCTGTATCATACAGAGACTATGGTTCCCTAAAAAATTAAAAAAGATGAAGAAAATACTATTCATATACACCTTGCTTGTCCTGACCCTCTCGGCAAAGGCACAAGATGTGAAGAATCAACTCAACCCCGTCTATCATGGCGCCAATTCGCTCGCCATCGCTCCTGATGCACGTGCTGGTGGTCTTGGTGACGTCGGTGCTGCTACTGACCCTGATGTCAACTCGCAGTATTGGAACCCTGCCAAATACCCGTTCTGCATCAGCCGTTCGGGAATTTCGCTCAACTACACCCCGTGGCTTCGCAAAATCGTCGATGACATTGACCTTGCCAACATCACAGGTTACTATCGTCTGGGCGATTACGATGCATTGTCTGGTTCATTGCGCTATTTCTCACTGGGTACTGTTTACGAAAGTATGGAGGCGGACGCACAAAGTTTTCGTCCTTATGAAATGGCTGTTGACTTGGCCTACTCACGCATGCTCTCTGAAACATTTTCTGCAGGTGTTGCCCTCCGTTTCATTTACTCTGATCTCGCATTCAAGGGAGAAGGCTCCGACGAATTGAAACCAGCCTCTGCCTTTGCTGCTGACATTGCTCTTTATCACAACGGATACCTCAATTTAGGCGGTCATGAGAGCCAACTCGGATGGGGTCTCAATATCTCCAACATCGGTTCCAAACTCTCTTACGACGAAGGCAACACTTCTGAGTTCATCCCCACCAATATGCGTCTCGGTACTTCATTGCTTATACCGTTTGACGAATACAACACCCTCACCATAGCAGCCGATGCCAATAAACTGTTGGTACCCACCCGTCCCACTATGGATCAATACGTGAAGCACATGGTCGATACCGAAGGTGGTGATGCCAAGGACTACGAAAATGACTATGGTGGCTATCGCACTTGGCTCGAAGGAGAAGGATATTACAACATATCTCCTATATCGGGTATTTTTAAGTCTTTCCACGATGCCCCCAACGGTTTCAAGGAAGAATTACAAGAAATCCAGTGGAGTGTAGGTCTCGAATATGCCTACAACAACCAGTTCTTCCTCCGTGCAGGTTATCACTACGAGCATCCCAACAAAGGTAACCGAAAGTACTACACGGTAGGTGCGGGTTTCAAGATGAATGTCTTCTCGCTCGATGCGGGCTATGTCATCTCTGCTGCTCCCAGCAACCCACTTGACCAGACCATCCGCTTCTCGCTTGCTTTCGACATGGACGGCATCAGCGACCTCTTAGGTAAGAACAGAAGTGGAAGAAGAAGAAGATAGAAGTTAAGAAGATACCCAACATGATTAGAGTCGGTTTTGGTTACGATGTCCATCAACTCACCGAAGGACGTGAGTTATGGCTCGGTGGCATCAAGATAGAACACACCTTGGGTCTGCTCGGTCATTCCGATGCTGACGTACTTATCCATGCCATCTGCGATGCTATCCTTGGTGCTGCCAATATGCGCGACATCGGCTACCACTTCCCTCCTCAAAAAGGTAATGAGTTTGAGAACATCGATTCCAAGATTCTCCTCCGCAAGACAATTGACATCGTAGCCACCAAAGGATACACCGTCAGCAACATTGATGCCACCGTCTGTGCTGAGCGTCCCAAACTCAATCCTCATATTCCCCAAATGCAACAGACTCTTGCCGAGGTTATGAACATTGATCCAGATTGTGTTTCCATCAAGGCCACCACTTCTGAGAAACTTGGTTTCACTGGACGTGAAGAAGGCATCAGTGCCTACGCCGTAGTGCTGTTGGAAAAAGATTGATGTATCACAAGGACACATGTCCTCCTTTCATCATCTCAAAGAAAAACACTGATGGCAAGGAGAACACCGAAAAGGAAAATATTGCGGGCTGTAACGCCAAGCACTTGGTTGAGAGCCTTACCTTCAAATGCCTTCATCTGATGGAAAGCCTTGATATGAAGAAGAAAATAGATAATAGGCAGCCCCACTTTGATTCCGACAATAAGAATAGACGCTTGAACTTGCATGTTCAGGCAAATGGAAGTGATTGCAAGAAGCATAGCGATGACACCCAACCATAAGTAGAGATTAAGACAGATCTTTTCACCCTTCTTTCTACCAAATTCTTCCCCATAACGTTTGATTTGTGCCTCTATAATGCGCACGACGATGGTGCGTTTACCACTCACCTTATCTTGATGGCGGTCACGGTAATTGTTGACCATGAGAAGATTGTCAGTCGCAAGCCCCATAGCAAGACTGGCAATCGCCAAAGGAATGCTCCACCCTCCCATCGTTATCACATAATGAGTAAAAATAACAGGAACGAAACCGAAGAAAACCAGTACGAGGAAATCGCCCAAGCCAAGATAAGAAAGGTGGGTCGTGTAAAGGAAACAGAAGAGGACACAAAGAACACCAATAACGAGAAGTTCCCACTGCATATGGGTGAACAAAATCGCGATTCCCACCAGACATGAGAGGGTGGTCATGATGGCAATGCCCCACTGCATTGCACGAGGCGTAATCCAACCCTGAGCACAAGCACGTTCTGGACCAAGACGGTCTTCACGGTCAGTGCCTTTTCTAAAATCGAAATAGTCATTGACGAGGTTTGCGTCAATCTGCATGAAAACAGCGAAGAGGAAACAGAGAACTGCTGAGAACTGAAAGTTGAGAGTAGAAAGTTGAGAGTAGGCAAAGGCTGCTCCGACAAGAACGGGAGCGACGGCTCCTGTAAGGGTCTTGGGTCGTGCGGCAAGCACCCATGCTTTCAAAGAATTAGTCTTTACCATATCAGCTCTTACCTCTTACTTCAGACCTCTCACCTTTTTACTCATCTTCACTTTTCCAGTATTGAATGGTCAATGTGTTGTTGGTGTAGAACATCGCACCGAATCCCTGGCGGTCGTTGTTCTTGTAGCGACCATAGTAATAATTACCATTATTATAATAATAGAGTCCAACACCTTCACGCTTGCCATTGACTGTTTCGCCCACATACTTGTCGCCATTCTGGTACGTGAGGGATTCGAAGCGGTAGGTCTTCTCGTAGTCGGATGGAAGGGAATACTTGTCACCGTCCTTCATAATGTAGAGTGGATTACCTGTAGTTAGGTCATAAACGATGTAGTGATCGTTACTGCCAACCTTTGCGATTTGAGTACCCATCTTGATACCAAAAAGAAAATTACCAAGACGATATTGCCCATAAATGACACCATCGTTATCTGTGTAATAGGCACCAAAGCCGTAGATGTTGCGTTCTTTAGTAATTTGCCCAAAGTACTGCCCAAATGAGGATTTAGCAACTCCACTGGCAAAGTCTTTCACATAATCCACAAACACAGCGTCGTACTGACCAGGTATGTTGGGGTACTTCTCCAAACGAGCAAACTGAGCACGAAGCGTAAGGGTGAAAACACATTGCAACAGCAGGAAGATAGAGAATATTTTTCTCATGAATCTGAGGTTTTAATGGATTGAGTTTCTGAAAATCGCTGCAAAATTACATATAAAAACTCAATTTTTTAGCATTCCATTAAACCTTTTCTTTACTTTATAGTCAATTTGGGTACATTAGCGAAGAAAAATCAATCAAAAAATCACAATATGAAAAAATCACTCATCGCTTTGTTTCTCACTTTTGTGGGGCTCAGCGCAATGGCTCAGTCCAAATTTAATGTTTCGGGAACCATTCTCGAAGACGAAACAAACGAAGTTGTTATTTCAGCCACAGTTCGTATCCTCAACCTACCCGACAGCAGCATGGTAGCTGGTGCCGCAACAGGATTTGATGGTAGTTTCAACATCAAGAACGTCAAGGCTGGTAAGTATGCTCTGAAAATCACTTATGTGGGTTTCCAGACAAAAGTGCTTCCATTGGATTTGACCAACAAGAAAGACAAGAATGTCAGTGTTGGTTATCTGCACATCATGCCCGACTCCAAGCTGATGAAGGACGTAACGGTGACAGCCAATGTTGCAAAAGTACAGGTGAGCGGCGACTCTCTCATCTATAACGCTGACGCCTACCGTGTGCCAGAAGGTTCCGTACTGGAAGACCTTGTGAAGAAACTGCCAGGTGCACAGGTGGACGAAAATGGTGGCGTGACCATCAATGGTAAGAAGGTGTCCAAGATTCTCGTTGATGGTAAGGAATTCTTCTTCGATGATGCCAGCATGGCCATGAAGAACATCCCGACCAACATGATTGACAAGCTTAAGGCATACGACCGCAAGAGTGATTTCGCTCGTGTGACGGGTATTGATGATGGTGAAGACGAAACCGTGCTCGACCTGACTGTGAAGAAGGGTATGAATAATGGTTGGTTCGGCAACATCGACACAGCTTACGGTACAAAAGACCGTTGGTCTGAGAGATTCACGATCAACCGCTTTATCGACCATAACCAATACACTCTGACTGGTGGCGCCAACAACACGGGCGGTATGGGCTTCGGTGGTGGCGGTGGCCGTTTCGCCAACATGGGTGGCGGTGGCGGCGGTGGTCTTCGCAACCAGAAGAACATCGGTATCAACTTTGCCACAGAGGCTAAGAACATTGAATTAGGTGGTAGCGCACGTTACAATTATAATGGTAATGACACGAGAAACTGGTCATCCACTCAAAGCTTCGTAACATCACAGGGTGCATTCAGCAACAGTGCCAGCCAGAACAGAAGCAGTGCAAACAACTGGAACGGTCAGTTCCGTATGGAATGGACACCAGACTCAATGACGAACATCATCTTCCGTCCATCAGGAACATTCTCAAAGAACAAGGGATACAGCGACAGCGAGTCTGCAAACTTTAGCGATGATCCTAACAAGTTGACCGATGATCCGTTGACTGATGCCATCAACAATGCTGTGAACGTGGATGGTCTGATGGACATCATTGTCAACACGAATGTGAACCGTTCACAGACATACAGCGAAAACAAGCGTCTGCAAGGCGAATTGCAAGCAAACCGCCGTTTGAACGACTACGGACGTAACATCACCCTTCGTGCTACAGGTAACTTCGGTAGTTCAGAGAGTAAGCAACTCTCAGCTGCAAACATCGAATACAAGAAGACTGGTGGTACGACAACCAATAACCGTTACTACACCACTCCTGGTAGAAACAGGTCTATCGGTGCCCAGTTATCTTATTCAGAGCCTATTGGCAACAGAGCTTATCTGCAATTCTCTTACAGATATGATTACAGCTACAACAGGTCAAATCGTCAGGCGTTTGCAATGGATCCTGTAGCTTATACAGACTTGGCAAGTTCGTTGAACAATTACCGCTACAACATTGATGGTGCCATTGACTACTTGCTCTCTAAAGAGTACAAGCTGTATGGAGAGGATGAAAACGAAGATGCCAAAAAGAACAGCCAGTACTCTGAGTACAAGAACTACAACCAAACCATCAGCCTCAGTTTCCGTAAGATTTCGGATTACTTCAACTTCAGTGCTGGTATTGATCTTTTGCCACAAAGAAGTACCCTCGATTATAAATATATGGGCACTAAGTACCCAACCATCACCCGTAACGTGTTCAACTTCGCACCAAATGTTGATTTCCGCTATAACTTCACACAGCAGACCAACCTGCGTTTGAATTACCGCGCTCGTACTCAACAGCCAAGTATGACGAACTTGTTGGACATCACGGATGACTCGAACCCACTGAACATCACGAAGGGTAACCCTGGCTTGAAGCCTTCTATCACCCACAACATCAACCTCAACTTCAACACCTTCACGATGGCTCATCAGCAGAGTATCTTTGGTTGGGGTGGTATCAACTTCACCAGAAACAGTACAGCAAACCGTACTAGCTACAATGAGGCAACAGGTGTGAGAACCACAAAGCCTGAGAACATCAACGGTAACTGGAGTGGAAATATTGGTGGTGGCTACAACACGGCACTTGACAGAAATGCTTACTTCACGATGAACACTTTTACAAGTTTCAACTACAATCATCAAGTCAGCTACCTCGACCCACAGCAGTACACTGAGGATAAGTCTAAGACCAACACCATCGGCGTGAACGAGAACCTTGGTTTCGACTTCCGCAAGGATTGGTTCGAAATGGGTATCAATGGTAGCTTGAACTACAACAATTCACGCAACTCTGTCTTGACAACTGGTAACATGGAGACTTGGACTTTCAGTTACGGTGCTGATTTGAACCTTATCTTCAATAACGGCTTGACATTCTCCACAGACATTAGCCAGAGCAGCCGTCGCGGTTTCTCCTCTGCCAACATGAACACCAACGAATTGCTTTGGAACGCTCAGGCAGGTATGTCTTTCCTCAAGGGTAACGCACTGACCATCACGCTCCAGTGGAACGATATCCTGAAGAAGCAGAGCAACATCAGCCGTCAAATCTCAGCTTACCAGCAAAGTGACTCGCGTTACAACGCTATCTACTCTTACGGCATGATTCATGTCATCTACAAACTCAACATCTTCGGCGGTGGAGGCTCACGTGGTGGCTTCGGCGGAGGCATGGGAGGCTTCGGTGGAGGCATGGGAGGCTTCGGTGGAGGCGGCGGCTTCGGCGGAGGTGGCTTCGGCGGAGGCATGGGAGGCATGAGATAATCCCAATATACCCCAAGCATACTAAACTTCATTATATTTACACATTCTGTTCTCAACAAAAAGAACACAGAAAAGGCTCGACCAAATGGTTGAGCCTTTTTAATGATGCTATTTTTCTGATTCTACTTATTGAAAGAATGAGAAGTTCACGCTTCCATAATTACGGTGAGCTATAAAACGGGGATGTTCCGAAAAATCGTAACTGCTACCATGTTCCAAAATCAACACTCCCTCATCTGCCAACAAAGGTAAAGCTGCATCAGGAATTTCACTCAAATTCTCCAACGCATAAGGAGGATCGGCAAAGATGATGTCATAGCGTTCCTTACATGTGCGTACATACTTAAAGACGTCCCCTTTCAGCGGTAACCATTCCTTCACCTGCAGTTCCTTCTGAACACGCGACAAGAACTGCCAGTGCTTGAAATCCTTCTCCACTGACACCACTTTGCTACATCCACGCGATGCCAACTCCAATCCTATAGATCCAGTACCAGCAAAAAGGTCAAGAGCTGTAGGTGCCACATCAAAATCAACATACACGTTCTCCAATATGTTGAAAAGTCCCTCTTTGGCAAAGTCTGTCGTAGGACGTGCCTTAAAGCCCGTAGGTGTGGGAACATGTCGTCCCTTATATTTTCCTCGGATTATTCTCATATGGTATAGATTTTTGAGAAAGAACGCATGGTAAACATGTTCACCGAATGGTCTTTAATCTTTAATCGTTATCCATTAACCCTTACTTAAAATCCACAAATGAGCAAAGTCTGCAAGTCGTAAGGAATAAAGTTGTTACCCATTGTCAGACGATCCTTGAAATCCTCACTGCGGTCAATGACCGAAACATGCTGGAGAAAATACTTGGTTTTCTCCGACAATTCCACAGCACGTTTCTCCGTATCACCCACCACAAAGAGAGCATCGTCCACTTGATCGAAGCCCAATTCTTTCCATACATTCAGCGTGTAGTACTGCATATCAGCAACACTGGTGCAATCGAAATTGTTGACAAAGAGCATTCTCCCCTGTTCGAAAGCATAGATGGTAATCTCTTTCTCATGTAGATAAACAAACATTTTCTTGCCAGGTCCGAACAGGCTCTTCTCACTAAAAAACTCTATCAACGTGCTGGCAGAAGCATAAAATCGGGCACGGGGAAAATCATCAAGCAACAGTTGATAGATGCTACGCTCTAAACCGAACACAATGGCAATACCCGAACGGCGCAACACATTGTAACTAACGTGCTGAGGCTTATCCTTTGGAAAGGTGAACTGATACACCGCATGAACGTCTTCCTTCTTAAAAGTGGCAACAGGTACAGTCGTGAAGTGAGGCGTAGTGATCAGCACATTCACTCGTTGATAGTTTTGCTGCAGCATTGGCTCATGCATCAATGCATCTTTCAAATTCGCCGTCAACGAGATCGTATGGTTCACATCCCACACTTTATACTCGAACGGTTCATTCTGTCCTGGAGCATAGGTACAAAAAGAAAGTCCATTCGAGCAGACTCGAATGGACAAACTTTTATTAGTTATCTGATTTTCTGCCATTAATTGTCAACTGTCAATTTCAACTGTCAACTAAATTATTCCCAGTTACCAGCCATCTTGTTGTTCGTGTCCTCAAGGTCACCGATACGGAGTCCGTACCATTCACCATCTGTCTGGTCCTCGTTGTCGAGCATCAACTCAGCACGGTTTCTGTGGCGTTTCTTCAAATCAGCCTTCACGCTCTTGACTTTCTTTTCGTTCATGCCGTCCATATAGTCGTCCAGACGTGCACGGAATTCAACGAGCATATCAAACTCATTTGACTTCATGTTAAACTGAGCCTTCTTACGCAGCTCAATGATACCCTGGTAAATCGTGTCATACACAGATGGATCGAAAGTGGAGCGCACCACGAAGAAAGAACCATCAGCTGGACGACCTATTGGCACATACTTCATTGAGTCAGGATTAGCAATACCCAACTTCTCAGCAGCGGTCATCCAAATAGTGTCACGTCTGATGAGGCCCTTTGCGACAGCCTCCTTTTCAGTCATACCTGCCTCCAATTGATCATCAGTCAACTCACCTTCCTTGATGATCTTATCAACGGTCTTACCGTTTTTCACAAAGTCAATCAAAGAGTCGATGGTGCCACAATACTCACCAAAAGTCATCTTGTACTGCTCTTCTGCGTTACGGATGTCCATCAGACGAGCAATAACGATTTTCTCACGAGCTGCCTTCTCTTCATCAAAGGCAATGTCGCTGTAGATGCTGTAGAAGCATGCTGCGACCAGACCTAATGCACATACGACAAGAAGTCCATTAATTACACTTTTTTTCATGATATGGTTGTTAATTTTTTGTTGTTTACACACTTTTTTACGGTCCCAAAAGCAAGTTTTTTGCCTCACTTATGGTCCACTCCATGAATAATCACTATATTCGTTGCAAAAATAGTGCAAAAAATTCAATTGCGCCCACAACTTTCAGATTTTTTTTCAAAAAAGATGATAAAAGACTATTTAAAAGACCTCATTTTGCATCATTTCGGACTAAAACCGACAGAAGACCAGTCAAAAGTTATTGACTCGCTCTGTCAGTTCATCCTAACACCCGATGCAGAATCAGTGTTCATCCTGAGAGGTTTTGCCGGCACAGGAAAGACTTCGCTGGTGAGTGCTCTCGTCAAGACGATGGAACAGCTCGAACGCGAGTGTGTGCTCATGGCACCCACAGGACGTGCCGCCAAAGTCCTTTCCCTCTATGCAGACCACCCTTCATTCACCATCCATAAGCGTATTTATCGTCAGAAGTCCATCGACAAGGATTCCATCTTCACCCTCAACTACAATATGAGGCAGAATCTTCTCTTTATCTGCGACGAAGCATCCATGATTGCCAACGACGAATACCTCTCAGGCAGTCTCTATGGAACAGGACGTCTTTTAGATGATTTGGTTCACTTCGTCTATGGTGGCAAAGGGTGTCGGCTTATTCTGATGGGAGACACCGCCCAACTACCTCCCGTCGGTGATGATGAAAGTCCTGCCCTATCCGACGAATACATGAGCGGTTATGGGCTTCGAGTCGTTAGCCACACCCTCACTGAGGTGGTGCGACAAGCTGAAGAATCAGGAATCCTCTGGAACGCCACCCATCTGAGACAAGTTCTCAACAGCCAACTTTCAACGGTCAACAATCAACTTCCCCAAATACGATTCAAGAGCTTTCCCGACGTAAAGAACATATCAGGCAATGAACTGATAGAAGTCCTCGAAGAGTGCTACCATCGTGACGGAGAGGACGACACCATTGTCGTGACTCGCAGCAACAAGCGTGCCAACATCTACAACAATGGCATTCGTGCCCAAATCCTCTGGCGAGAAGAAGCCCTCGAAAGTAGCGATATGCTCATGGTTGTCAAGAACAATTATTATTGGACAGAAAAACTGGCACTTGAATTGCTGGCGAATGCGAAAGCAGAAGGCAAGACACCTGAAGAAGCTGAGGCTGTTCCTTTCGATTTTATTGCCAATGGTGACACAGCCATCATTCGTCGCATTCGCAAAGAGCGCAACTTCTATGGTTTCACTTTTGCGGACACCACTTTGGAGTTCCCCGATTACGATGGTTTCACACTCGAAACCACCGTCCTGCTCGACACACTCCAGTCCGAAGCCCCTGCCCTCACGAAAGAGCAGCAAGACAACCTCTACAACCGCATCATGGAAGATTATGAGGGTGACCCCACCCTACGCTCCAAACAAGACAAACTCAAAGCCCTGCGCCAAGATCCTTACTATAATGCTCTTCAGATCAAGTACGCCTATGCCATCACCTGTCACAAAGCGCAAGGTGGACAATGGACCAACGTATTTATTGACCAAGGGTATATGACGGAAGAAATGCTCTCCCCCGATTATTTCCGTTGGCTCTACACCGCCATCACACGCGCCACCACACGGGTCTTTTTCGTGAACTGGCCCCAAGAGCAAATCATGGGAAAGTTGGAGGAATGAAAAGAAAGTCGTAACTTTGCACCACAAAAACAAACAATAAAAATCATTATGGAAGTCATACAAAGTTTCACCATCGACCACACCCAGCTGAAGCCAGGCATCTACGTGTCTCGTGAAGACAAAGGTTTCACCACTTTCGACCTGCGCATCACAGAACCCAATAAAGAGCCAGCCGTTGCTCCTGCTGCCATCCATAGTTTGGAACACCTGATGGCCACATGGTTCCGCAATTCTGAAGCAAAGGAAGATGTGGTGTATGTTGGTCCTATGGGATGTCTCACAGGAATGTATATCATTATGACTGGAACCTACACGGTGGAGGATATGCGTCGCCTGACCATCGAGTGCCTTCAATGGATTCTCACCCAGACAGAAGTGCCCGCCACGCGTCCTGAAGCCTGTGGAAACTATCTGCTTCACGACCTTCCTATGTGCAAGTGGGAAAGTGCCCGCTATCTCGATCGTTTGCAACACGATTTCCACAGCGAGTACACCAAACTTCAGATTACCCTCAACGATGGGAAGGTCTTTGCCGATGCATAGACAAAAGTGTGATGAAACACAGACTTTGTCGGCAGGCTATTGATTCTGTTTCAAGCTATACTTCACAGTCATCTTCACAAATGGTTTTACCTTATCGCGTAAAATCATGTAACTGTGATTATATCCACTTTCGCGCAGACGTCCATAAAACGGCAGTTCCATCCCCATACCCACATTTAACGCCAATTCTTTTGTGGCCTGCACATCGGCAAACAAGCCCAGACGCTCTGACACTTGGCTGTACATCGCCTTCTTAGGCAAACCCTCTGTCTTGGGACGGAAATAGAACTTATCTGTCTCCAACTCCAAGCCTAACGAATACTTCACTTTGGGTGATGCCTGATAATAAAGATAGTTGTATGCCTCCATACAGTTGATGCTCCAACGGTCATCAAACTTGTGCGAATAAATAATCATCGGATAGAGCGGCCACGACACAGCTGTGCCCACAAGACAGACAGCGCCTACCCCAAGAACCGTTCGTTGATTGTGTGTCAGCATCAAGATACCCCCCACAATACCCGAGGCATTCTCATAGCCATATTGCGAAAAGTTGCCAGTACCCATACCCATCAGCGTCAATGGCTTGCCAAAAGCCAAGAGATTGTAGGTCAATGACAACGTGCCGCCATAGTGATGGTGTGCTGTCGGCATTTCGAATCCCAGCTTCTTCGTCTCCCACTCTGTGCGCAATTCACGATTGCTGAAGTTGTAAAATGGTGAGACTGACAAAGCAAACATTTTGTTCGAATACAACTTCACGCTCGATTTCACCTTCACGTTCACTCCACGATGTATGCGTCCTCCAGCCAATCGTTCACCCTCTTCCGATTTCCAAGTGAAATTCGTGTTGGTGGCACCATCCACAGTTGCTGACAGGCTGAACTTTTCCCTTGGGTCACTTAACTGCGCAAACATACTCATGGAACAAAGCGACAGTCCCATGATCCATAGAAACACTTTCATCTGCTGTATTTTCTCTGTTATCATAATCTTACATTCTTCCTCTTCTTGCACTTTGACGACCACCAAACATATTGAGGCGATAGCTGAGGTGCAGGATGGCATAACTGGTGATGGCATTCACCTCACGGTCCGTCCATCCGTTGGCATTGACGGTACGTGTGAAGTTCGACTGCTCATGAAGAATATCATACCATTGGAGCATCACGGTCAGCTTCTTGCCACGCAAGAAAGCATGAGATAACTGAGCATTCCAAAGCAATTCGTTGGTGTTCAGCGACTGGTCGCTATACCCTCGTTTGCTGTACATATGAAAGTCAGTGGAAAGGCTGGTGCCCCACGAGAAGGTGATTTTCGTGTTGCCACCATACTGGAAGTTCCATGTGGTCAAGTTGCGTGATGCTTGCAGTTCGTTCTCTGTACGGGCATAAGTGATATTCGTGTTCAGCGAGAAACTGATATTCTTTTTGCGGAAACTCAACGAGATTGACGGCGTGAGATTGTAGGAATGGGTGACGTTGCGTTGCGATGAAGCATCTCGATTCAGATTGACAAACGAGACATGATGGTTGTAGTTGCCTCGTACGGAACCACTCACATCCCAGCGATTCAGGGTGTCGAGTGAAATATTGAATGTAGCACCACCATTCGCACTCCAGTTGCCATTGAAGTTTTCAGGTCGAGAAATGCGTCCACCTGTTTCCTCGTTGTAGGTGACGATGTTACCCACAGAATTTCTGGTGCTTCTTACACTGGCGTTGGTGCTGTAGCTCCATCGACGTTGCGCCTTGGGGATGGTGTTGCCCAAGCTGTCCTCCACATACTTGGGCACACTTTGCCTTTGGTAGTTGACGTCAAAGTTAGTGGTGAACGAAGGCTTCAATCCTGGATTACCCATCGTGATGGAAAGCGGGTTGGTGTCATCGTAAATGTTGAGGAGCTGGGTGATGGATGGTTGCTGCGTCTGTCCACGCAAGGTCACTTGCAGGTTGCTCTGCTGGGTGAAGCGATAGCGCATATTGAGCGTGGGTGAGTAATTCGTGACGGTACGGACCGTATCCACAGGACGCCCCAGATATTGCTGTATGTAGTGCGAACGCTGAGGTTGGGCAGACACACCCACATTCAGGTTGATTTTATTGCGCACCAGTCGCAACTGTAGATTGATGTTATGTCCATACTCCGTGCGTTCCGAGTATCGGCTCAGACGCGTGGAGAGATATTCCTCGTAGGGGTTCTCAAGGAAGCCGAACAACCGTCCCCAATCGCGATATTCCTGCAAGGCGGCATTGAACGCCTCCTCACCAATATCTGGGAAGTCGTAAGTCAGAGGGTCATTTTTCTGATGGCTGTAACGGAAATTGTAGTTCACCTGCAAGAAAATACCCTGCGAACCTGCATTGCGTTGATTGCCTCCACCACGGTTGCCACCACCGCCGCCAGGACCGCCACCGCCAGGACCACCACCCTGGTTTCCACCGCCACGATTACCTCCACCCTGGAAGCCGCCCCTGTATCCTCTCTGGTTGGCTTGAGGAAGGATGCTGTCAGTACTCAGCGTGTCCACTGGCTCTGGCTTGGGCTTGAAGATATAGAGCGGTTCCGTATAGGTGATGCCCACATTGTAATTGAAGTTGTTGTTGGGCGAAGCCGTGTATCGGTTGGTCTGATAGGTCGAGTCATTGCCTGTTACATTCAGGGTCTTGTAAAGGTGCACCATCGAGAGGTTGGCATTTCGGTTGCTGTTTTTACTGTAGCTGATATTGCCGTTGACAGCCAAGTTGCGTCCATTATTGCTGAAGCGACGATGCAACTGCAACTGTGTGCTGAGATTCGTGTTTTCGCCATAACTCATCGACTTGTTCTGCCGACCATTGACAATCAGTCCCAATTCGTTCATCGTGTTCAGTCCCTCATTGCTCAGAGGATTCCTCACGTATTCGAAAGGGTCAGCGTTGAACGAGGCATTGGACGAATGACTGCGGCTGTCGCTGGTCGAGAAAGTCACGTTGGGACGGAAAGAGAGTGTGGTGACCGAGTCGATGGTCCATTGCAGGTTCATGTTTCCCGTCCAACTATTGTTGCGAGAGTAGCTTTGGCTGATGCTGTTGGAGAATGCACCTCCTCGCGTTCTGACGAAGTTCTCCGACCCAGTGCGGTTCCAGTTGTCAGCTGTGCTGTGGGTCCAAGTCACGCGTCCACTCATTTTCAAGTTCTTGTCATTCTCATAGCTTCCATCCAGAGCGGCTGTCTGCGTGTTGCGCTGTCCGTTGCCATTACCTCTTCCTCGTCCTCCTCGTCCTGAGAAGTTTCGGTCGTTCACGTTGTTGGCATTGCCCATAAATGTATAACGCATTGCTCCAAAGGGCTTCATGGCGGTCAATCGGATGCCATAACGATTATCTGTACCATAACCCAAGTCTGGGTTGGCTTGCAAACCGCGTCGGGCGCTCTTCTTGGTGGTGAACTCCATCACAAAGTCATCCTCACCATCGTCAATGCCCGTCAGTCGTGAGAGGTCGCTCTTCTCATCATACACCTTCACCTTGTCAATGACATAGGAAGGCAAGTTCTTCATCACAGCGCTATTGTTTCCTGTCATGAAATCACGTCCATCCAACTTGAATCGCTTCACTTGCTTGCCATTGACGGTGATGCCTCCATTCTCATCAATCTCTGCACCAGGCAGCACCTCCACCAACGCCTCGATAACCGCTCCCTCAGGCACTGTGAAGGCATCGGCATTATAAATCAAGGTGTCATCCTTGACCACCATCTTGGGAAGGTTGGCAGTGACGACCGCATCATCCAATTCCTTGATTTCAGGGTTCAGGGAGATGGTGCCCAAAGACATATTTGATCGTCCTTTCTTCTCAAATGGAACCATTCGTGGTTCGAAACCGAGGAACGAGAGTTTCAGCACATAAGTGCCTGAATTGATAGAAGCAAAGCTGAAACGTCCATTCTGGTCAGAATAGGCTCCCTTGACAAAAGTGGTGTCAGTCCTGTTGCGTCGCGTGGTGATTTCGTACAATTGCAAGGTGGTGTTGGAAAGTGGATCAGCTGTTGAGTTGTCTATAACACGTCCACTAACAGACTCATTCCTGTTCTGTTGCGCAGCTACAGGCAATCCTCCAGCAAATAGGAGAATCACCAACAAAGCGATATATCGTGTAAATGGGAATTGTTTCATATATTCTATATGACCCTCAAACATGCCAAAGGTTAAGAGACGCTCCCCTATTTGAAGAAAAAAATCCCTCCCACGCATGGTGGAAGGGAAATTTCTTATTTCGTTGCATCTTCAACAATCTTATCAACAGCAGCCTTCAGACCATCAGGATTCTTACCACCTGCTGTGGCGAAATGGGGCTGACCGCCGCCACCACCTTGGATGAGCTTGCCTGCCTCACGCACATACTGACCAGCGTTCTTTCCCTCTGCCACAAGGTCGTTAGAGATAGAGACAGTCAAAGTGGGTTTGCCAGCCGCTTCACTACCGATGACCACGAGCAAGTGCTCTGGGAACTGGCTGCGGAGCTGGAAGGCGATATCCTTCACATGTTGTGCCTCCATTGGCAGCACACCAGAGATGACCTTCACGCCATTCACTTCACGCGCTTTCTCAATGAGCAGCTTCTTCAGTTCCTGTGCCTTCTGAGCCTTGAACTCATCCACCTGAGCCTGCAACTCCTTGTTCTCGGCAATCGCTCTCTGAACCGTTGCCATCAAGTCTGGTGCATTGTTGAGCAAGCCCTTCAGGTCGGTCATGAAGTCCTGCATCTTGTCGAGGGTTTCCTCCACAGCCTTGCCTGTGATTGCCTCAATACGACGCACACCAGCGGCGATGCTGCTTTCGCTCGTGATTCTCATCATACCCAGACGGCCTGTGCTCTGTGCGTGGCAACCACCACAGAACTCCACACTTGTGCCGAACTGAACCACACGCACCTTGTCGCCATACTTCTCGCCAAACAACGCGATAGCACCCAATTCTTTGGCTTTCTCGATAGGATAATCACGATATTCCTTCAATGAGATGTCCTCGCGAATCTTGGCATTCACCAAGTGCTCCACCTCACGAATCTGCTCTGGAGTGACCTTCTCGAAGTGAGAGAAGTCGAAACGGAGTCCGTCTGCTGTGACGAGCGAACCTTTCTGTTCCACGTGGGTGCCGAGCACCTCACGAAGTGCCTCGTCGAGCAAGTGCGTACAAGTGTGGTTGGCTTCAATCGCGCGACGCTTCTCCACATCCACACAAGCCATGAACTCAGCCTCTGGCTGCTCTGGGAGCTTATCCACGATATGAATGGCCACACCATTTTCCTTCTTGGTGTCGAGCACCTGAATCTCCTCATTCTCGCTGACCAGCACACCCTGGTCACCTACTTCACCACCCATCTCGCCATAGAAAGGCGTCGTGTCGAGGATGACCTCGTATGCCGTGCGCTTCTTCTGCTGCACCTCTCTATATTTAATAATGTGGGCAGGATGCTCCGTATAGTCATAACCCACAAACTCGCTCTCTGCATCGTTGAGAACCACCCAGTCGCCCAGTTTCACCTCAGCAGCGTTGCGGGCACGGTTCTTCTGTTCCTGCATGCACACATCAAAGCCCTTCTCATCCACTGTGAGACCCTGCTCACGACAAATCAGCTCTGTCAAGTCGAGTGGGAAGCCGAAGGTGTCGAAGAGTGTGAACGCCTTGTCGCCAGCAATCTCAGTCTTGCCAGCAGCCTTCGTCTCATCGATGACGCCCTGCAAGAGCTTGATACCGTTCTCCAACGTGCGGAGGAAGGAACTTTCCTCTTCCTGCATCACCCTCATCACCAGTTTCTGCTGAGCAGCAATTTCTGGGAAGGCATCGCCCATCTCAGCCACAAGGGTTGGCACGAGCTTATAGATGAATGCCTCCTTTTGGTCGAGGAAGGTGTAGCCATAACGAACGGCACGGCGAAGGATGCGACGAATCACATAACCAGCCTTGGCGTTGGATGGAAGCTGACCATCCGCAATCGCGAAGGCGATGGCACGCAAGTGGTCTACCACCACGCGCATGGCGATGTCCTTCTTCTCGTCTTTTCCATATTGGCAACCTGCCATATCGCCCAACACCTTGATGAGGGGTTGGAACACATCGGTGTCGTAGTTCGAAGTCTTGCCCTGCAACGTGCGCACCAGACGTTCAAAGCCCATACCCGTATCAATCACCTTGGCTGGCAGACCCTCGAGGGAGCCGTCAGCCTTGCGGTTGTACTGCATGAACACGAGGTTCCATATCTCAATCACCTGTGGGTGGTCTTTGTTCACCAGTTCACGTCCTGGCACCTTTGCCTTCTCCTCCTCAGAACGGCTATCCACATGAATCTCTGAGCATGGTCCACAAGGTCCTGTGTCACCCATTTCCCAGAAGTTGTCATGCTTGTTGCCGTTGATGATGTGGTCTTTGGGCAAGAACTGCTCCCAGATGGCAGCAGCCTCATCGTCACGAGAAAGTCCCTCCTCAGGGCTGCCCTCGAACACAGTGGCATAGAGATCCTTGGGGTCAATCTTCAGCACATCCACAATGTACTCCCAAGCCCAAGAAATCGCCTCTTTCTTGAAGTAGTCACCAAACGACCAGTTGCCCAACATCTCGAACATCGTGTGGTGATAGGTGTCATGTCCCACCTCCTCGAGGTCGTTGTGCTTACCGCTCACACGGAGGCACTTCTGCGAATCTGCCTGACGGCGACTCTTAGGGGTCACATTGCCCAAAATGATGTCCTTGAACTGATTCATACCTGCATTGGTGAACATCAGCGTTGGGTCGTCCTTCACGACCATCGGAGCCGATGGCACAATCAGGTGTTCCTTGCTCTCAAAAAACTTCTTGAAAGACTCACGTATCTCTTTTGCTGTCATCATATAAAGTTACGATTTGACGATTTACTATTTACTATTGAGAAAAATCGGGTGCAAAGTTACAACTTTTTCTCCAAATTACTCATCTTTCCTTGAGCATTTTTCATTTACCAAAGCGCTTCGAAGCAGAAAAAAGTCCCCCACCCCCTTTTTAACGTCCTTCACAGAAGTTTTTCAAGTCCTCAAATTCCTTCAGCCTCCCTATACAAATTTTCCAAATGGTACGCTGCTACGTTACAGCATGATGGTGTTAGTTTTTCTGAATAAGGGCACCTTATTGCTCAATAAGGAACACTTATTATTCAACAGAGGCAGGTTATTGGGAAATAAGCCTTGTAGAGAAAAACCAGTCCTTACAGATTACAGTTCTTACAGTTAAAAAATGAGCATAACACTTCTTTATAAAGATTATATAACTAATTAATATATATATAGTTATATAGTATATAGAGAAAAATGGGTGCCTCAAAAAATAACTGTAAGAACTGTAATCTGTAATATCTAATTCTTTAGCTTTCATCTAAAAGGCTATAAAACAATAACATACGATATTACAAAGTCCACTGTTCCTAAGTTGCCTAACCTTAGAAAAGGGACAGAATTCATCAAAAACAGGCTCTTTTGGGGGTCAAAAACAGGCAAAAAACTTCATTTTGATGTATTTTATGCCACTTTCTGCACACAAAGCCTTTCCAAAAAATCAGCATCAACACCCTATTTGGAGGGGTATTTGTAGTCAAATGGCTCCTTTCAACACAAAAAATGGGGGTTCATCGCTAATAATTGTCTTTTCGAACCTACAGTTGCACCCTCCCCGAGCTTGCAAGTGTTACAACGAAGAGGTTGCAAGTGTACCCTCGTGAGTCCACAAAATCGCCTCCAACGGCAATTTTTAAGGGGCACTTTTTTGTTACCCTTAAGGGTTGCAAAATTTTCCCTTAAGGGGAAGCAATTTTTGCGGCTGCACCTCAAAAATAAAAAAGAAATAGGACTTTTCTTTTTGTATTTCGCTCGGTTTGCACTCCCGTTGGCTACGCCGAAAGTACTCACGTTCGACAATAAAAGTTAAAATATAGATTTTTCCTTTGTATTGTCCTCACTTAATCGTACCTTTGTCCCCCGAAATAGAAATAGGAACAATAAACCACTAAAAACTATTATCATTATGGTTACTACTATCATTATTATTGCTGTCGTTGTTGTGATTATCCTTGCCATCATCGGCATGTACAACAACCTTGTGAGACTTCGCAACAATCGCGAAAATGCTTTTGCTGACATCGACGTGCAGCTCAAGCAGCGTTATGACCTCGTGCCTCAGTTGGTGGCTACCGTGAAGGGCTATGCAGAGCATGAGAAGGGACTGCTCGAGAGCATCACCGCTGCCCGTTCGGCTGCCATGAGTGCCACCAGCATCGACGACAAGATCAAGGCTGACCAGCAACTCACTTCTGCCTTGGCTGGCTTGAAGGTGCAAGTGGAGGCTTATCCTGACCTGAAGGCAAACCAGAACTTCCTCCAGTTGCAGGGCGAACTCTCTGACATCGAGAACAAACTCGCTGCCGTACGCCGCTTCTTCAACTCTGCCACTCGCGAACTCAACAACGCCGTTCAGACTTTCCCCAACAACATCTTCGCTGGCATGTTCGGCTTCCACAAGGAAGCTATGTACGAGATTGAGGCTTCAGAACGCGCTACTGTAGAAAAGGCACCTGAAATCAAATTCTAAAAGGTTTGAGGTTGGAGATTTGAGGTTGGAGGTTTATGCAGTATGTAGGTATTCAGACTCAAATTGCACGGAACAACTGGAACAGCATCATGTTGCTCCTGATGTTCCCGTGCATCATTTTGGGAATGCTGTGGGTGTTCTGCTGCATTTTTGGATTCCAAAGCACCTACGACTCGTATGGTTATGAGCATTTCTACCTCGACACGGACATCATCAATAAGACGTGGCTCAGTTGGGCACCTTGGGCGGTCGTGATCGTAGGCATCTGGCTGTTGATTGCTTATCTGTTCAATGCCCAGATGATTCAGCATGCCACAGGTGCAAAGCCTCTGGAACGCAAGGAGAATCCACGTGTCTATAACCTGGTGGAGAACCTCTGCATGAGTTGTGGTATGCCGATGCCGAAGGTGAACATCATCGAAGACCCACAACTGAACGCCTTTGCTTCGGGCATCAACCAGAAGAGTTACACCGTCACGCTGACTCGTGGCATCATCGACTACTTGGACGATGCCGAATTGGAGGGTGTGATTGCGCACGAACTCACCCACATCCGCAATCGCGACACGAAGGTGCTCATCATCAGCATCGTCTTTGTCGGCATCCTCTCCACCCTACTTACCGTGCTGACCCGTGGGGTGTTACGTGCATTCTTGTGGAGTGGTGGTTCAAGTCGTCGTTCGAACAACAAGGGAGGTGGCGTCGCCATCTTCGTGATCATCATTGCTGCCATCGTCTGTGCCGCCATCGCTTACTTCCTCACCCTTCTCACCCGCTTTGCCATCTCGCGCAAACGTGAGTTCATGGCGGATGCTGGCGGTGCTGAACTGACACGCAATCCTCGTGCCCTCGCCTCTGCCTTGCGTAAGATTTCTGCTTATCCAGGACTTGGGCACATCAATCGTGAGGACATTGCCCAACTCTACATCATTCATCCGAAGAAACTGACACAGAGTTTCTTCGATAAACTACAATCTCTCTTCAGCACCCATCCGAGCACAGAAGAGAGAATCCGAATCTTAGAACAGTTCTAACAAAAACATCCAGCCGTTTTCATCATGGCTGGATGTTTTGTTTTATCATCGCTGGAACACTTTGTAGGTCTTTACATTGTCTGATGACTTTTTTCGGATGATGTTCAATCCCCGTCTGGGATGACTGAGTCTGATACCGTCTGGTGTATAATACTCTGTGTCACCTTCCCTATCCGAAATCGATGGAGCGTAAATGGCGTCCTCTGTGCCCTCGATGTGCTTCAAGCCGAGGAAAGCATCCATCACGATAGATGGTTTCATTGTCCGCGGATTCCATGCACCCAGGTTGTAGTCATCGGTCAGTTCAGGTTCCCAATAGTAAAGTCCTGATGCCCCTGCCTCCATCAACTTGACAAGAAACTCACACAGCCACTGGTTTGCCTCCAACTGACGGTCTATGTAATAACCAGTCTCCACAATCAGCACTGGCTTACCATAGCGTTCCTTCAGCATCTTGACATTCTCCACCACCTTATCAATCAATCTATAGGGAGTCAGCGAAGACCTCTTGACATGCACAGAAAGGCCAATGGCATCCCACTTCGCCCCTTTCGCCTGCAACTCATCAAAATAGTCTGTCAGCCACTGTGCATCTTCACATTTTGACACATGAATGACTGTCTGCAAATCAGGATTCACTTCCTTCACCACATCATAAGCTGTATTGACAATGCTTACAAAGGTTTCTGTGTCTTGTCCTTCTTTCCACATCATGCCATTGTCAGTCTCATTGCCTATCTGCACCCAACGCAAATTTCCTTTTCCCACGCCAAACTTCACAGCCAGCTTAGTATAGGTCTTCACATTGGTCAGCACCTTCTCAAAATCAGCATTTTTCCACGTTGATGGCATCATGTATTCTCCCCACCAGTCACTATAGTGCAGGTCTATCATATAATTGAACTCCTGTGGTTCAGCCAAATTCGCCAATGTCCTCATCTGAGACCAAGTATAATTGGACGAATTGACCAACATACGAAGTCTGATGCTGTTGATTCCCTGCTCTTTCAAGATGGGGAACAAAGACCGTTCATTTCCCTCTTTGTCGTAAAATTTTTTGCCTTGATTGGTGAGCACAGCTAATGAACTCACATCAACACCAAAATCAAAATCCTTGTCAACTGCAGCTCTGTCGAAGACCTGACGAGTCACCGTTTCCACATCCCTGAAAGGAGCATCGTAGTCCTTGTCAGCTGCAGAGAAATTGCGAGTCTTGACACTCCAGTTATTGGAAAATCCTGTCAAATCTGGCTCAAGGAAGATATGAGCGTTCTGCTTATAGCCCTTCAGCTGCCAATCCATCCATTTCACTGCAAGGCGTCCAAACTCACCTCCGTACTGATTCCAATAGGTGCCCCCATGACCTGCATTCGACAAGTCAGCCCATGCCACAGGCTTCGTCACCTTCCCATAGTCAGTCTTGGCGTTTTCGTATGCCACATCATCAGTTCCTCCTGTCATATAGATGATCGGGCAATGCAATGAATTGAGCGTCTGAGGTGATGCTCCTCCCATCGACATCGTGCCCATACCTGCATTCATGATCAGCAATGTCTTTACGCGTGAGTTCGCACAATTGGCGATGGCTTGTGCTCCACCACAGGAATGGCCGGAAAGCGCAATGTTATTCACATTGATTGCCTTATAATAGTCGCTACTCTTCAGTACCGACTGCTTAACCAACCAATTGATGGCCTCCACCACCATCTTTTCATCAGAGCCACCATCGTCACGCTCGCTGTCCTCCATCTCGAAGGCACCGATGCCCACCACTACATAACCATGTGACGCCATCTCATTGAGCATACGCTCATAGCCGATAGACGATCCCGAGCAGGCTCCATTGCACCAGATGAGAATGGGCAACGCACCCTCACGCCTCGCAGCATATTGCACATCACGAGGGCGGTAGATGGTGAAATTGGGTAGTGTCTTTTCGCTGACAATAATGGCACGATAGCGACCGCTTCCGCCATTGTCAACTTCTTTCTGTCGGCTCACTTGGTCATTGATGGTTTCATTTGCAGCCTCTGCGATAGGTGCACACACCAAAGAGAGCCATCCTGTTGCGACCAACAGGAGAACTTTCTGGAAAAGATTTAGGTTCATTGAGAATTGAGAATTGAAAATAATATACGGTTACTTTTTCATGTATTTCTTGTACGCCTCAATCATTTGCTGGCGTCGTTCTTGTGTGACCTTGATGAGTCGCGTGTTGGTGTCATCACTCTTATCAACGCCGTTGTCCTTTTCGCTCCAGTGGAAGTTACTTTGCATCTGGCCATGCAGGTCGTCATACACACGACCATCCTCACCAAAGAAGACAGACTTACTATTGGGCTCACCTGCCATCCATCCCACGAAGGGCTGCTCCACATTCCACTCGCCTGCAGCAATCATCACATAGGGTTTGCCATCAATGACCACCTCCAACAGCTTGTCCTTCACGAAGTCCAGATATTCATCGTACACTTGTTCGTAGAGCATCGCCATCGTCACTTCCGTGTTTTCCACACCCTGAAATTGGCGACGAACCAGTTCCTTCTGAACCTCACTCAACAGGTCGGCTGCAGCCATTGGTCGTTCAGATGCCATCTGCATCATCACAGCCATCGTATTGACCATCATTGGAGTGGTGCTTTCTGTGTCCTTCTTCAGTTGGAAATAGCGCTTCAACTCATCGCCATAGAAGATTGCATTCTGAAAGTCTTGGTGATTAATTGCGTTGAACATCAGCGTGAGACCTGCCTCATTGAACACGGAGTCGGGCACAACGGGCTGGATGTCAGCCACCAGGTGATAGATGCGCTCAAAGTATTTTCCTGCTGCCACCTGGTCATAGAGTTCACTCTCCTTGTTGATCAGCATTCTCGCTGCAGCGTATTGCTTCTGCCAGTCAGCAGGGTTTGCGTCAGCATCCTTTGCCACACGCTCAAATTCCTGACGTAACGTCGCATTCTGTGCGTTCACGTTGAAAATTAGGGTACACATCATGGTCAGTGCCACCCAAAAGCATTTCTTTGCCATCATAACATCAATAGATTTTTAAGTTTCTGAGGCAAAGGTACACAAATTCCATAGAACAACTCTTAATATCTAATAATTTTCGCTGAAAATCTAACAAAATTCGTTAAAGTTGGGGTTCGATGTGCATTTTTTTTGTGTTTTTATTTGGTATTATCTAAAAGTTTAGATTAACTTTGCCGCAGAAAATCTAAAAAATTAAATCAAGAAATCTAAAATATTAAATAAATATGAAAAGGAACGACGAAGAAAGACAGCTCACCAAAGCCGAAATGGAAATCATGAATGTGCTTTGGAATACGAAGGGAATGACAACCCACGAAATCATTGAAGAGTATCCAGAACCCAAACCTGCCTACTCCACCATCGCCACATTCCTGAAAATCCTGACGAACAAAGGCTTCATCGCCTCACGCAAACAGGAAGGAGGTGGCAAGACCTTCGTGTTCTCACCCCTCATCAGCAGGGAGGCATACACCAACCGCGTGATGAAGGAAGTGAAGAGCACCTTCTTTGGAAACTCCTTGAAATCCATGCTCTCCTACTTCGCCCAGCATGAAGAAGTCTCAGAAGAAGACTTGCAGGAAATCATGGAAATGATCAAGAAGTAAAGCATACAATTCAAAGAAAATCGTCAATCGTAAATCGTAAAATCGTAAATCACCATGATATTCGTCCTCAAAGCCGCCATCACATTGGCACTCCTATACAGCTGTTTCTTCGTCTTTCTGAGCAAAGAAACATTCCATCGGTTCAACCGCTGCATGCTGGTGGGCATCATGCTCGTGTCGCTCGTCATGCCGATGTTCCACTTCACCACCTCCCACCCCACGGCTTTGAACGAAGAGGTGTATGTGGTGCAGAACTACATCGAGCACGACTATACGCCCATCGTGGTCGCACCACAAGTTCCTCGCATCACGTGGATTCAGGTGCTCACGGGTATCTATCTGACAGGCGTCGCCATCATGCTCATCCTCACCCTCGTGCAAGCCATCTCGCTCTCCCGCTTCCTCCGCTGTGGCGTGCGACACACCGACTCACAAGGCAACACCGTCATCCTGCACAATGGAGAGGTGCCACCCTTCAGCATCTTCCGCTTCATCGTCATGAGCGTGAAAGACTATGAGACGAGTCGCCAATACATCCTCACCCACGAACAGGAGCACATCCGTCTGGCTCACACCTACGACCTCCTCCTGCTTCAGGGCATGAAGATCTTCCAATGGTTCAACCCATTCATCTGGTTCCTCAGCCGCGACCTCAAGGCGGTTCACGAATATGAGGCTGACCAGGCAGTTATCAACCAAGGCATCGATGCAAAATCATATCAACAACTTCTCGTGATGAAGGTGGTCGGGAATCGACTGCAGCCTTTCACCAACAATCTGAATCACGGCTCACTCAAAAAACGTATTATTATG
>JAGCDQ010000045.1 GCA_017651245.1 Bacteroidaceae bacterium
CGAAGGCATGGACATTGCAGGCCGCACCTATACAGGCTTCTACTTCACGACAAAAAACTCCATTGGCTATTGCCTCATCACCGACCTTGACAAAGGAACCCCGATCTACGTAACGGTTGAAAACATCGCCATCGACGATGCTGACGTCGAGGCAGTGTTTGCAAGCATCAAGGAGAAGTAAAAAGCATCTTTTAGAACAAAGAGATAAAGAAAGAGCCTGTGCGATTGCACGGGCTCTTCTTAATTATCCCAGTCGTAATAGTAGGTATGTGAGATTTCGGTTGTCCCTTTGTCCCCCTGTCCCCACAGAGAAGACCGTGATGTTATTCTTTTGCCATACTCTTCACATACATCTGGCAGGTCTCATCAAAGTCTATTTTTTGACGTTGACGCAGTTTCTTCAGATGCTCCTTATGACTGCCTTTCAGACCCAGTTGTTGGCGAGCCTGAATGAACTGCTCCTCCGTGAAGATGTCGGGAAGAATGTCGAGGATGTTCTTCGGATGGTAGCTCTTCAGTTGCTTTTCCTTGTCGAGTTCATCTTCCATTTTCTGCCCGAAGAAATGAAGCTTCACCCAAATATCTCGCTTCAATGACCACTCTATATAATCCTCGATGGATGGAGACCATTTACCCTCCATGACGTAGAGAATCATCGCCTTCCAATATGCTATGGTGACGGCACGAGATGCAAACGTGGAGAGTGCTTCGCTGTCAGTGTTGGCATATTGGTCATCAAGCATTGCCGTCAACCTGTCAGCCAATTGTTCAGCCTTCTTGCAACGTATCAGTCCATTGGCGTTGTTGAGACGGGCAATGTAGGGAACAAGTGAGTCCTTGTAGCGTTGGGTGATTGGCTTGTACTTGGGTCGTGGTCCTTCATCCACCGTCAGGAGATTGAGGCGTGAAAGAGTGCCATCATTCACCCAGGGAGCGCATATCTGCTGAGCTTTGATGGGAGTTGTGGCTGCTGTGAAGTTCCATCGGAGTGGGGCTACACCAGTGACAGAGTCAGCACCAACACGTTCTTGGCCATAGCCTTTGCGGTCGAAAGCCTTGCGGATGATGCGGCTCACATCTTGCTTGCCATTGGTGATGATGGCATAGATTTCGTCCAGCTCCTGCATCTGCGTGAAGATGGGGCGTTCTCCATTGCAATGACAGTCAATCAATCTCTGCACAAAGGCAGCGTTGGTCATGTCCGATTGACATATTTGGATGTAGATGTCTGTGGGGCGTGGAGCTTTTTTCCCTTTCTTCTCGCCATCAGATTTGTTGCCTTGCTTCCACTCCTGCTCACGCTGACGGTCTATGCGGTCATGAGCCTCAAGGTCTTCGTTGATGCATTCGATGGGACTGTCGATGCTGCCTTTGCCTCGGCTTTGACGGAAGATGAGAATCTGCATGATGGCAGGCTCCACGTCTTTACCTTCGGTGAGGTGAAATTTGACTCCATGCAAGTGAGTGGCCAAAGCTCCAAAAACACCTTCTGACACAGTGGACTTCAGGTGGTCGGGTGTCGTGGCAGTGATCTTACGCAATGACTCTGGGTAGCGACCTTTATATACAGGAGGAGTTGCAATGTCCATACCAAATGGCAGAGAGGATTTCTTGCTCTCCTTGTCCAATGCCTCCAACACTTTGCGCATACGGTAAGTCATACCCTTGTGTGGTTCATTGTTGGCGCTGGCAATGGTCTTCCGTCTCTCCTCGTCAGGCAAACCATCATAGCAAGGGATGATGCCAACCAGACGCTCAAAAGAGAAATCACAAATGCAACGCAAGTTCAGAGCCAGCTCGTAAGTCAGCGTGTTTCTGCCACCCGAACTGGGAGTGTGCCCACCATTAAAAAGTTCCCAATACTTGTCGATGATGACAGAGTAGGAGTAACCTTGATAACTGTGTGCCGATGGGTCTGGAGTGACTGCCGTCTGTCCTTCTGTCGTGGTGGATGTAGGCGTGCTGCTGGCTTGTGTTGTGGCTTCTTGCTTGTCTGCTGTTTCCACAGGCAGGTTGGCATCAGGCTCGAAGAGGATGGGGGAGAGGAAAAGCAAGTCTTCAGGCGAGGTACTGGTGGTGTAGAACACCCTCGTGATGTCTTTTGCATTCTCATCAAACTTACAGCCAATCAAGTCCGAAGCCCACTTCAGGTTCTCCTCCTGTGTGAGGTTCAAATGGCGTTGAAAGACGAGGTGATAGCCCTTGCCTGCACTTCTTTCCAGCATACGCAATCCCAGTTCGTCAGCCATTCCTATGATGCGCTGAGGTGCTTCTGCCATCTTCTGTTCAAAGTCAGGGTCATCTGGCTCGAAGTCCACATCCATACCGACAAAGGGGGAATGCTGAGTGCAACCTTTCAGTTTCATGTCCTCACCAGGAACACACGAGTAGTTGTACTCCACAAGATTACGTTTCTCCTTGTCAATCTCATCTTTCTGAGGCTTGAGAACTTCAACATCCAACCCACAAGAGATCTGGAAGTAATAGTCGTTGTACATTGCGCGTATTTTTTTTAATACCACCAAATTCTTTTTGCTGTCACGACCTGCTCTGTAATCTGCCTCATTGGTCACAGGTTTCATCACCTTAACCGTCTTTCCCGTTTCCGGGTTTTTCTGATAAATTATCTGATACATAATAATAGTGTTATTTATACAACATCTTTCATCCACACTATCATGAATCGTGTGGGAAGGTCTGCAACGACTGACACAAAAACAAAATGCATCAGCGAAGCCTAAACTTCACGATGCAAAGTTACAACTTTAATGATGTACGAAAAAGTACTTAAGTAATTTTGTTAAGTCGTTAAAAATCAGAAAAATGTAATGATATGTAACGACCTGTAATGTTATGTAATAACGAGATGTAATGACGTGTAACGCATGGATGGTCAATTATGTTTTCTTCCGTCATTTATCTTTTGGCTACCCATTCGTTTGTAGAAATCAAGCTTGTCTTCCCACTCGCCAATTCCGTTGTAAACTTGGAATGTTTCTCTCAACTTTTCCTTCAGCTTCTCCATCGTTTCATTTCTGGATATATGCTGAAGGTCATTGGCTGCCGCATTCATGATTTGTTTTGCTTTCATCCAACTGACAAACTGAGTGTCTTTCGTATTGACCAGCCAGCCAATGCTCAAGAAGAACTGCTGAACGGTCAGTGCAAACTGCTTAGGTCCCAGCCCCATTCGGTCTGTTTTCAAAAGGGCTGCCACGATGTTCCTTTCGTTCAGATTATCGTGGAACACCTTGGGAGCAATCGTTGTAGGTGGAACTCCACGCATAGGGGCATCCGGCAACTCGTTTTGAGATGTTGTGGGCGATTGTTGCGGAAAGGCAGACAGGGTGCGAGCTTTTTTCACCTCGTTGAGCGCCTCCACATACTCGACATCGTCTTTCATCACATAGAGGGCATACGACATGCTTCGCCAGAATTCCTCTCCTGGCAATTCAGGGCTGCGCAGCCGTTCCAGCAAGTCTTCAGGACGCCAAGCGAAACCGTCTATGGGAATTTTCTTATCTGACAACTGAATATCCTCCACTCAGAAAATCCTTCCTCTATTTGTTGAGCTGTTCTACCACATTCTCCATCAGTTCAGACCATTTACTGCCTTGGTCGGTCTGTTTGCGTTGGAAAACATACCTTGGGTTATATTCTATTTCAAAATTATAGCTCAATTCTGTCATACAACGCTTAATCGTGTAAATGCAATCTGACGGGTCTTCATCAAGACAACATTTGAAATAGATGAATTCTCCGTGAATATCTGCATACTCTTCGTCAATGATGTTCACCACTACCAGGTGTTGGTCCTCCCTCTCTTCTAGTTCGAGTTGGATAATTTGCTTTGAATCATGACCAAACATTTTGCCATTTACGTGCTTGGCTATATTCAGTCCCACTTGCCCGAAATACCAAGAGAGATTATGAATTTTTTGGGCTGTTGTGGCGTTCCACACATGATCAATGGGAGAAAATGGAGGCTGAGAGGGAATTAATGCGATGAACGTTTCTATATCAACCCATAGATTTTTTGCTCCAGCCAAACCTAAAACGTACACATCACGCACTTCAACCTTGTTCCATACAGCACCTTCGGGTTGCATCCGTTTGGTGTATTTATACCTTTCATCAGGGTAGCCGTCAAAGTATTTAAGCTCTTCCTCCAACCCTTCCTTGTTGCCGTAATTCACTACAGGGTGGCTGTGAGTATCTATGAGATAACCTCCATCATCTGTTGTTTTTTCTTCCGTCACGATGAGCGTAGCCACCTGAATGCCCACCATTCCTGCTGCTGAGATAATCTGGTAGGGCTTGTCTGCTTTCAGTAATTGAGTGTGAATCATTATTGCTATATCTAAATAGTTTGTTGTGCTGCAAAGATAACACAAAATCCTCTGCCGCACAAAAAAAAGAGAGGGAGCCTGAAATGGGCTCCCTGAAAGGTGGAAAATGGAAATGGTTTCACCAGTATTATTTATCTAATTATTTTTGCTTCTCCTTCGAAAGTGCATATTTCAGCAGCCAGAGTGTTGAGATTGTGAAAACGGCTGTAGTCGCTGTCGGCAGGTATATGACCGACATTACCCATTGCTTCAAGTTCCCAAGGAGCAAGTATGAGCAGTGTGCCTCTTGCACATGCCTCAAAGCGTTTTTTCTCGGGTTTCCAGTACTGGCCAATCGGTGCTGCCTGCAAATGTATCAGTGGAAAGCCACGTTCCAGGCATTCATTCTTCATCAGTTGCTCTCCGCGAGATACGCCAGGAGTGACAATGACGGTACAACCTTCCATGATGGCTTTTCCCACTCTCTGCGCTCATGTGCATAATCGTCCGTTTCTTCATAAGGAAGGTGGCTCTCAGGATGGCGGCGGTGACACATCACCTGCACTTTGCGAGGCCATCTTAGGAGGAATAGATTGCCGAAGGCAGCGTAGCTGCGATCACCTATCTGCACATGCAGACATCGACTCAAGAAGTTGGGCAAGAGCTGCCTCAACAGAGCACGCCTCGCATTGTCGTGCACGTAGGCTATCATCGCCTGTCGATGACGCTCATCAAGACATACTGTGTCATCGTAATTGTCATCGAAGAGCGGTCTTTTGCTACGCCCAACAAAAGAGTAATACTCCTGGCGTTGTTTTTTCGACATGCTGCGTATCAGGGCGCCCTCATTATTGTGTAAGGCAGCCTTCTCACGCAGCCAGTCGGGGGCATCATCACTCTTGCAATCAACCGATATCGGGCGATTCGTAGAGGATGGAAGCCCCATCTCCTGCTGCCAACAACTGGTACAGAAAGCCTTGAAAGCTTGAATGATGTCGCCAAGACTCCACTGCATCGGCTCCAGCACTTCGAGTACGCCGTGAAAATGGTCGGGCATACATACGCACGCATGTACTTGACATGATTCCCATGTTCCAACTGGCGGGCAGGTATTTGCTGCCATGCCTCTTGTATTGCTTCTCCCAGCGGTGTGAGAGCAAGGGTGGCGGCCTTGTGACCGTTGTCGGGTATAAGATGAGAAAGTAGGGGCTCGCGACCGCTAACAACAAGTGTTATCAAGTATGTTCCGCAACCATAATAGTCGTGGCCCGCATTTCGTGGACGATATGACGACACTTCCATACTTTTATTTTTTTTCACGACTCAACGTGTTTTAGTGCAAAGATAAAGATTATATTTTTCAAACAAACTTTTTTTCAAGAAAAAATGAGAAAAAAGAGTGGGAGCCTGAAATGGAACTTCTGAATGACGAAAAAGAAGATACCCTGTTTCACTCATTTTTGGGACAAGGGGACAGGGGGACAACTATTTTCTACGCTCCCCCTTTTTGAGGATATTTATTGATAGTAATTAATAATAATATATATGTAATAATAAATAATTATCAAGAAGAAGATGATGGGTGAGGGCAGGGAAAATGCTTGTCCCCTTGTCCCTCTGTCCCCATCATAAACACACCCCACGCCTATCTTCCAGCAGACGCCGCTTATTGCGCAATAAGGCACGGTTATTGCCCAATAAGGGTGGGTTATTGGACTTAAATCATCACTCTAAAAAAATGTGCTTTTATCTTGAAAATAATTGGATTATTGTTTGGATATTTGAGAAATATTTCGTACCTTTGTAACGTAAAAGGAGAAAGCCTCCACTCCTTGATGCTGGGGGCAACGACACAAACACAAAATACACAAAATGCTATGATTGAATTGTATTTATCAAAGGTGACTGAGAACTCAGAAACCGAACAGGC
>JAGCDQ010000046.1 GCA_017651245.1 Bacteroidaceae bacterium
CCCTTGGTTCATGAATGAGGTGAAAAGTCTCTACATTGTTCCCAACAATCCTGGATCAGAAGGCAATGAAGTCTTGATATACCTCTATTCTCGCATCAGGTACAGCACTGAAAGCAACAAGGGACTTCGCCGCACCTACTTCCAAGGCTTCAACATCCCCTCCACCTTCAAGACTGAGGACTACAGCGTGATTCCTCCTATGGCAGATTTCCGACGCACCATCTGGTGGCAACCCAACATCACTACCGACGAACAAGGCAAAGCCAAAGTGGAGTTCTTCAACAACTCCACCTGCGAGGAAATGCACATCAGTGTGGAAGGAATGACAGAAGACGGAAAAGTGTTGGTGAATGAGTAAAGTGAAAATATGGAATGATAAGAGTTGAAAATCGTTGGTATATCGTGAATCCTAATAAATGAATGTGATTTATTATATGTGTTCCCCTAAGTCGCCATTTAAGAAAAAGTTTATTTTATGATACAAATACCATACAAAATATCCGGACGGGCAATGAGCCCATAAAATAATTGCAAAACATTTTGGCGTGTGAATAATTTCATGTAAATTTGCACGACATAAGATAATAGAAGGAGCAACCGACAGCTTTCTTGAAATCTTCTCGAACGGCTAATTCAAAAGATTATTCTCGGAAAGACGGCTGCCTGCTCACGCATCCTATAAACGGAAGCGTGGGCTTTGGCAGTTATAACAATACCGAGAATAGGTTTTAGCCGACCAGAGAAGATTTGTTGTACTCCCAAATTACAGTCCACGCTCTCCGTTTCTTTTTACCCATATAAATTTATTATTCAGCAAGATTTTAAGGTTAAGAGAGGTTCTTAAACCTTTCGATTGTATTATGAAGATAGAGCAACAAGAGGAGATCATCAACTTATTAGGTCGTCTGCAGGAACAGCTGCGGCAGACGGAAGGAGAACAACAAGGCGGCTACCACATCAATCTGGTGTATGTGGCTTCGGGAGCACAGCACGTGGACAGCATACAGCATCAGCATAACTATTATGGAGAGAAAAAAGAGAGTGGACAGGAGGAAAGCACAGACGAAAATTCTCCATATCCAGCCATGGGACTGCTCTGCCAGTTGGTGAGGGAGGCGGTGGAGGCTGGCAAACAGGCGAAATACATCTTGATGCCCCAACGGGCAGCGATGGAGGCGAAGGTGATGCTCCCACCGATTGATGCAGAATGGTACAACAAACGCTTCGGCACCAACCTGAACAAGGTGAACCTAAGCAACTGGCTGAAAGGAACTGGAGGGGCGAGTTACGCCCCCGATGAGCTGGAACCTCTGAAGGAACGTTTCAAGATGCTGAAATGAGGCAATTTGTCAAGTGGGGTTTGCAATTGGCTTCATGCCGCTAAACTCCGCTTAACGCTCCTTATTTCTACTTAACCCTTCTTTACCCTTGCGACTTTTTGTTGCAAGGTTTTTTTGTTGCCAATACCTTTGCGGATGAAATCGGGAACGATGGCGTTGCCGAGCATCTTAATAATCAAAAAATACTAAAAGCAATGAAAGTACAAAGGGTAATGAATGAATTTGGAATGGTGGTCAAGGTGTTTTGCGCCAGTTGCAAGTACAAGGATGTGACCAGGGCGTATTCGCTGAGATATTGCAATGACTTGCACCAGGATGTGAAACCTTGCGACGTGTGTAAGCTGTGGAAGATGAGCGACCAACTGAAAAGGGCTGGTCAGTCGCAGGGATTGGTGAAATGCAATGAGTACCAGATGTTTCTCTTGGAAGTACGTGAAAAGGAATATCGGGACATCTTCTCGGGGAAGCGGGTGAAAGTGAAGAGCATCATGGAGATACGAGCCGAATTTGAAAAGAAATATGGTTCCATATATTGTCCAATGTAAAGTTTAGAGGTTAACGGTTAAAGGTTAAAATTATGATACCAAGAGGAATTCGTAACTGCAATCCGTTGAATATCCGTAAGGGTAAGGATCAATGGAAAGGCCTGGTTGAGCAAGAGCAGAGTCAAACTTGCTTGAACTCTGCCGAGCGTGAAGGCTTTCGACCGAAGGTCAACGGTCTGCTCCCAGAGCAGAACGACAAGAGCTTTTATCAGTTCAAGGCAATGGAATGGGGCTATCGTGCAGCTTTCCGACTGCTGAGAACCTACAGAGTGAAGTACAAACGAACATCCGTGCGTACTATTATCGAACGGTGGGCACCACCTAACGAAAACAACACGCAAGCGTACATCGACAGGGTGTGCCAAGAAATGGAGGTACCACCACATTTCATCCTGAACATCGGCAGCCTTGAAAACGATGATGCCTACTGGGCTTGCGAACTCGTCCGAGCGATGGCGCTGGTGGAAAACGGGGTAGGGTGTGCTGACCTCATTAGGAGGGAGGAAATACGAAAAGGCTACGCTTTAGCGTTTGGATAACGGTTAACGGTTATAGGTTAACGGTTAAAGACTAAGGTCAAAAGATGACCATGCGTGTAAAAATGAAGAGCATCTTGCTGGGGCGGCAGGATGCTCTTTTTTGATTATTCCACTACGTATGCTTTGACGATGCGGACTTCCTTGAGGGGAACTTCTTGGGCGTTGGTCTTGATTTTTTGGATGGCTTCGACCACTTTCATGCCTTCGACGACTTCACCAAAGACGGTGTATTCGTTGTCGAGCCAGGGGGCACCACCTCGGATGCCATAGCTGCGACGGAGGTCGGCAGGGTAGGTGATGGGTGGGTTCTCGGACACTTCCCATTTGGCTTGGTCAAGCAGCTTTTCCAAGAGGTTGCTCACACCCTCGCGGTCACGTGCCTGACGCAGGGCTTCGAGCTTTTCTTTGTTTTCCAATTGCTTCTTCTGGTAGAGGATTTCTGTGTCGCGCTGCACGCGTGCCAGTTCGAAGGCGTCCATGTCGGGGTCTTGGCATACTCTGCCCGTCACGATGTAGAACTGGAACTTGTCGCTGGCGCGGTCGGGGTTCACGTCGTCGCCGTCTCGGGCTGCTGCCAAGACGCCTCGCTTGTTGAAGTGCTTGGGCCATACGATTTCGGCTGGGATGCGCTCGGTGATGGTGTCGCCCTCGGCTGTCGTCTTGACGGGGTATCCTTCGGGACGGGTCTTGGGATCGCCTGTCTGAATCATGAAGTCACGCACCACGCGGTGGAAGGTGACGCCTGTGTACATTCCGTCTTGCACATTCTTCACGAAGTTGTCACGATGTCCAGGGGTGTCGTCGTAGAGTTTCACCCGAATCTCTCCAGCGGTGGTTTCGAGCACCACCTCGGTCTCCTGTCCTCCGTCGGTGCATCCCATGCACACGAGGCAGCAGGTCCATAGCAATATGGCAATGATATTTTTCATTTGAATCGTCTTTTTGTCGGTTTTGATGGGGCAAAGGTAGGGATTTTAATTGACAATTGAAAGTTGACCATTGAAAATTATTCTTTTTTATTTTGTATTGTTGTCAATTTATACTAACTTTGCACCCGATTTCAAAATCAACGGGAAGTAGCGCAGTTGGTTAGCGTACGCGTCTGGGGGGCGCGTGGTCGCCAGTTCGAGTCTGGTCTTCCCGACTGAAAAGAACAAGAGTGGTGTTTTAGGATGCCACTCTTGTCTTGGCTTTATACGAAAAGAAGATGCTGACAGAAAAGACCTTGGAGAAGTTGCGGATACTGGCTGAATCGGCGAAGTACGATGTGTCGTGCTCGTCGAGTGGCACTGTGCGTGGTGGCAAGCAGGGCATGGTGGGCAACACGGTGGGAGGCGTCGGCATCTGTCACAGCTTTGCGGATGACGGGCGTTGCATCTCGCTCCTGAAGGTGATGCTGACGAACTTCTGCATGTATGACTGTGCGTATTGCATCAACCGTCGGAGCAACGACATCAAGCGGGCGACGCTGGCGGTGCATGAACTGGAGGAAATCGTGATGGAGTTCTACAGGCGCAACTACATCGAGGGGCTGTTCCTGAGCAGTGGAGTGGTGCGGAATCCTGACTACACGATGGAGCGGCTGGTGGCGATTGCGAAGGACTTGCGGACGGTGCACCGTTTCAATGGCTACATCCACCTGAAGAGCATCCCAGGAGCGAGTCGTGAATTGCTGAGTGAGGCGGGACGATATGCTGACCGTATGAGTGTGAACATCGAGATTCCGAACGAGACGTCGCTGAAGATGCTGGCACCAGAGAAGGACCATCAGAGTGTGTTCACGCCGATGCGGTTCATTCAGCAGGGGGTGTTGGAGAACAAGGAGGACAGGAAGCACTTGCGGCATGTGCCTCGTTTCGTGCCGGCAGGGCAGAGCACTCAGATGATTGTGGGGGCAACGGCTGAGACGGACAGGGACATCCTGCATATGTCGTCGGCGATGTACAACCAACCTACGATGCGACGGGTGTATTATTCTGGCTATGTGAGCGTGAACACTTATGACCCGCGACTGCCTGTGCTGAAACAGCCGCCGCTGGTGCGTGAGAACCGTCTGTATCAGGCGGATTGGCTGATGCGGTTCTATCAGTTCAAGGTGGAGGAGATTGTGGACGAAGCGAATGCGAACCTTGACTTGGAGGTAGATCCCAAGTTGGCGTGGGCATTGCGGCATCCAGAGCAGTTCCCTGTTGACATCAACCGTGACGACTACGAGAAGATTTTGCGGGTGCCTGGCATCGGTGTGAAGTCGGCGTTGCTCATCGTGAACTCCCGACGTTTCAACCGCATCACATCCTATCACCTGAAGAAGATGGGGGTGGTGATGAAGAAGGCGAAGTACTTCATCACTTGCCACGAACTGACCGACGGGTATGCCAACCCGATTGTGGGCATCAACGAACTGCACCCCGAACGCCTGAAACCCCTGCTCGTGTCGAAAGCCCAGCAGAAGAAAGCGGCGGCAGAACTGCAACTGACCCTGAACTTTGAAGAAGAACCGAAAGAGGAATAGATGCTGGTATATACTTTTGATAAAACGCTGGACGGAATTCTTTCCGCCGTCTTCGATGCCTACTCGCTGCACCAATGCCCTGACGCATTGGTGGGGAAGGGAGAACCCTTGCCGTTGTTCTGTGAGGAGGTGCATGAGGTGGTGACCTCCGACGACCGTGTCCAACGGGTGTGGGCAGGATTGGAGAAACGGGTGTCGAAGGAGGCGATGCGGCTGCTGGCGGTGAGCTATCTGTCGGAACTGTCAGAACTGGACACGCCGCTGTTTCATTATATATATAAGGTGTTTCAGCAAGCCGAAGGGGCAAGAAGCATCGAACGGAACTTTTCCGACCCTGATGTGCTGGCGGTGACGAACATCTTCCGAAAGGTGATGCACGAACGCTTGCGGATGATGCAGTTTGTGCGCTTTCAGAAGGCGAAGGACGGCACGTATCTGGGAGTGGTGTCGCCCGACCATGATGTGCTGCCGCTGGTGGTGCACCATTTCCAAGACCGCTTTGGCACCCAACCCTGGCTCATCTACGATGCCAAGCGCCGTTATGGTTTCTACTACGACCAGCAGGAGGTGACGCGCATCACGTTTCAGGAGGAAGAAACCTTGCCCTTCGACCTTGAGAATGGCAAACTGAATGAGGAGGTGCTGAGTGAGGATGACAAGCTTTTTCAGGAGCTTTGGCGCACCTATTTCAAGGCGATTTGTATCAAGGAACGCATGAACCCGAAGAAGCAGTTGAATGACATGCCGCGCCGCTACTGGAAGTATATGACGGAAAAGCAGTAGGGGTGAAAAAGCCCGTTTTTTGGCAAAAAGTTTGGAACGAAAGGGGGAAAGTCGTACGTTGGCTACGCCGAACTTAGGCTGCACCTCAACAATAAAAATGAAAAAAAATGTCTTTTCTTTTTGTATTGTATTCGGTTTGTACTAACTTTGCACCCGGAATTCTATGAAAATGAGGAAGATTTTGTTCCTTTCCTATGTGGTGTGGCTGTTGGTCGCACTTACGGGATGCAACCACGAGGCAGACGCTTTGCTTGAACGTGCCGAGGGCTTTCTTCCAGCACAACAGGATAGCGCAGAGCTTTGCTTGAACAGCATTGAGCAGCCACAGCAGCTGAATGATGCTCAGCGAGCGTTGTATGGTTTGCTGCGCACCATCGTGGACAACCGAAGAGGGAATGCCATCGAGAGCGATTCCCTGATCAAGGAAAGCTATGACTACTTCCTCGATGCCTCTGACGAGGGACAGACTTCCGACCTCAAACTCTTACGCCGCTATGCCCAGATTTGCTACTACATGGCTTGCTACTATTCTTTCTGCGACAGCACCCAGTTATGCGAGCAGCTGTTGAAGCAATCCGTGCAATGCAGCGAACGGTGTGAGGATTGGCACACTTGCTATGTCGCGTACACGGAGTTGGCGATGGTCTCCCGACTGAATAACCCTGAGTATGCCACCCAGCAAGCCCTGAAGGCGTTGCAGATTTACCAAAAGGTGAAGGACGACAAGGAGAATGAGGTGCTGATATTGGGAGAGATTGCGGCTTGCTACCTGTCGGCTGAAGATGCGGAGAATGCCTTGCAGTATTATCATCAGGGCTATGAGTTGGCAGAGAAGACGAAGTTCCACGATTCGAAGAATGAATTGTGCACGGGTATAGCGACTTCCTACCTGTATCTGGGTGATTATTGGCGGGCGTTGCAATATGCCAAGCTGGCGATGGAAACTGCTGATAGTGTGGCGTTGGTGCCTACCAAGCAGGTGTTGGCACAATGTTATTTTGCCTGTGATTCCTTGGATCAGGCGAAGGAGGTGCTGGTGACCATTCCATGCGACTCGGACGACTATGTGAGCAAGTACCTCAAGTTCCGCGACTTGTCTGAGATTGCCATCCAAAAGAAGGACTTTGATTCCCTCTATGCTTATGTGGATTCTGCTTATGAGTGTCTGGAAAACCGTTTCTCTCATGCACAGCGTGAGATGGAAGTGACGCAGACGGACAGCATCACCAAGGTGGTGGAGAGCGAGCAAGTGCAGGAGGAATCGGAGCGCAACAAAGGTCTGTGGATTGCCATCGGCTTGTGTTTGTTGTTGATTGCCGCCCTGATTATCTATGGGGTGATGAAATATCGCAAACGGGATGAGGCTGACCAACTGAAGGAGTTGCAGCTTCAGCAGCAGGTCATCCAAAAGAACGCCCTCAACCAGACGCTGCTCCAGAAGCATCTGCTGGAGAAGTTGGAACATATCAGCCAGTTCCCTGAGAACGAAAGGGAAAGGGTGGCTGAGGCGACTTGGCATGAGTATGAAAGGCTCATCAACGATTCCGACGACAATTTCGTGCAACGACTTCGTCAGCAGCATACAGAATTCAAGGAAACGGACATCCAATTGTGCATGCTGGTTCGTCAGAAGGTCATCAACGCCGTCATCGGCAACATCTACGGCATCAGCGATTCGGCGGTCAAGAAAAGGAAATCCACCCTCAAGAAGAAGGGCTTCCAAATCACCGACCCGACCATTACGCTGGAGCAAGTGGTGGAACAACTTTAAGGTTGAGAACATACTGGATAAAAAAGAAAAAGGACTTCCTTGAAGTCCTTTTCTGTGATCCGCTTGGGGCTCGAACCCAAGACCCCAACATTAAAAGTGTTGTGCTCTACCGACTGAGCTAGCGGATCTACCTAAAAAGCTTACGAGCATGAATTACTATTTAGGGGCAAGGCAGGGTTTTAATCCTGTCGGTTCTCGTAAGCGGGTGCAAAGGTAGTGCATTTTTTAGACACTACAAAATAAAAGATACGTTTTTTTGAGTTTTATGCCTCTTTTCGTGTTTCCTCTTCCTTTTTTTCGTCCCCCTCTTCCAGCACATATCGCTTATAATAGGAAATGATGAGGGTGGTGAGCGGAAGGGCGACGATGAGTCCGACGAATCCGAGCAAGCTACCCCAAATGGAGAGTGACAAGAGGATGACAGCGGCATTGAGTCCTGTTACCTTGCCCATGATGCGCGGAGTGAGCACCCAGTCCTGAATGGCTTGCACCACAGCGAACACGATGAGGGCGGAGAGGATGATGCCCCAGAAGCTCTGTCCTGTGTCGTAGGCTTTCAGCAGGGAAAGGATGATGGTGGGGATGAAGCCGATGACTTGCAAGTAAGGCACGAGGTTGAGGAATCCGATGAAAAGTCCGAGTGGAATCGCCAAAGGAAGTCCGATGATGAGGAATCCGATGGAGAAGAGCACACCCACACACATGGCGATGATAGCTTGTCCACGGAAATAGCCGTTCATACCTTTCTGCAAGTCCATCATGATGTCGTGAACGATGTTGCGTTGACCTTTGGGCACCATCTTGAAAAGTCCCTGAGCCATGAGTTCGTAATCCACGAGGATGAAGAACAGGTAGATGATGGCGATGAGGGAGGCGATGAAGCCCACGATGGCACTCACGCTGCTGCTGATGACGGAGAAGAACTGAGGCACTTTCTCTTCCAGGAACTGCGACACATCCTGCACGGTCAACGCTTTGGTGATTTCTTCGAGGTCGATGTTGTGCTTGATGTAGTTCTGCACTTCTCCCGACACAGAAGCCACCGTTGAATCGGTCGTGACGTATTCCACGACGATGTCTTTCAAGTGTGCCATTTCCTCGACGATGGGAGGGATAATCAGGTAGCAGCCGCCCACAATGATGCCCACGATGAGCAGCACGGTGATGATGATGCTCAGCACACGCGACTTCACACGGCACTTGTACTGGATGAACGTCACGATAGGGTAGAGCAGGTAGGCGATGAGCCAAGCCACCAAGAAGGGGATGAGCACACCGCTGAGCCGTTGAATCAGCAAGTAAAGACCGAT
The DNA here is from genome assembly GCA_017651245.1 of Bacteroidaceae bacterium. Lineage (GTDB taxonomy): Bacteria > Bacteroidota > Bacteroidia > Bacteroidales > Bacteroidaceae > Minthosoma. The sequence continues at coordinate 8,801 of JAGCDQ010000046.1, forward strand.
CATGATGACGATGCTGATGAGGATGCGCACCACGCGGTCGAAAGTAAATGTCTTCGTCTTCATATGAATCTTTTTAATTTGCCCGCAAATTTACGAAAAAAAGTCTGCGCACGCCATACGAATGACGTGATTTATTAGACTGATACACCGAAAAACTTGTATTTTATTCCCTTTTAATGTGAAAAAAAGTTGTTTTTAAGCCTAAAATATACTAAATAATAGGTTGTGAGTTTTTTTATTCATACTTTTGCAGCCAAAAAGCAATGGGTAAACTGTATGTTGTGCCAACGCCTGTGGGGAATATGGAGGATATGACCTTCAGGGCTGTACGGGTGCTGAAAGAGGCTGACCTCATCCTGGCAGAAGACACTCGCACCTCGAGTGTGCTGTTGCAACACTACGACATCCACGGAGAACTGATGTCTCATCATAAGTTCAACGAGCATGAGACGGTGGAGCAGGTGGTGAGGCGCATCGAAGGAGGACTTGTCGTGGCGCTGATTAGCGATGCAGGCACGCCAGGCATCAGTGACCCGGGCTTCTTGTTGGTGAGGGAATGTGTGAGGAAAGGTGTGGAGGTGCAGACCTTGCCGGGTGCCACAGCGTTTGTGCCAGCCCTTGTGAGCAGCGGATTGCCTTGCGACCGCTTCTGTTTCGAGGGGTTCTTGCCCCAGAAGAAGGGACGGCATTCGAGGCTGGAGGCATTGAAAGAGGAGACACGCAGCATCGTGTTCTATGAATCACCCCGACGATTGGTGAAGACCTTGCAGCAGTTGGTGGAGGTCTTTGGCGAAGAGCGGCAGGTGAGTGTGGCAAGGGAAATTTCCAAACTGCACGAGGAACATGTGAGGGGAACGCTGAAAGAGGTGCTGATCCACTTCGAGCAGACAGAACCCTTGGGCGAAATCGTGATCATCTTGGCAGGAAATAACGATAACCCTAACCCTAACGTTAACGTTAACGATGACGCTAACGAAAACGCTCAACTCTCCCTTTTGATGGGAACAGGAAAGAAAAAGAATAAGTATAAGTAAAACAAAGCGAAATGAAAAAGATTATTATCATGGTGGCAGCAGTCATGATGCTTGCCAGCTGTAACGAAGGATTCAAGACCAGTAGCGCTGATCGCGAACGCGATTCTCTGCGCAATGTCATTGACCAGAAGGATAGTGAACTGAATGACCTGATGGGTACTTTCAACGAGATTCAGCAGGGATTCGACCTGATTAACGAGGCTGAAGGACGCGTGAACATGATGCGTATGGGCGCTGAGAACAATGGCTCTGCCGAGAACATCCGCGAGAACATGCAGTTCATTCAGGAAACGCTCGACGAGAACAAGCGTAAGATTGAGGAATTGCAGAGCAAGCTGAAGAGCAGCTCCATCAATTCTGCCAAGTTGAAGGAAGCCATCAACGGCCTCACCCAGCAACTCGCAGAAAAGAATGCCGAATTGGAAACCTTGCGTGCCCAGCTCGCTGAGAAGGATGTGAAGATTGAGGAATTGACTGGTACTGTCAGCAACTTGCAGGAAGAGAACACCCAAGTGAAGCAGCAGCGTGATGAGACGGCTCAGATTGCCCGCAACCAAGATGCTCAGCTCAACACAGCTTGGTATGTGTTTGGCACCAGCAAGGAACTCAAGGCAGAGGGTATCCTCAGCAAGGGTGAGGTGCTGCAAGGCAACTACAACAAGAGTTACTTCACTCAGATTGACATCCGCAAGGTGTCAGCCATTCCATTGGAAAGCAAGTCTGCTTCCATCCTCACCAACCATCCAGCAGGTTCTTACACGTTGCTGAAGGACAGCAAGGGTCAGTACACCCTCCGCATCACTGACGCTGCCAAGTTCTGGAGTGTCAGCAAATACCTTGTGGTGAAGGTGAAATAAAAGGAATAAGGATATTAAAACAATGACTGGCAATACAGACCTTCGGGTTCGTGTTGCCAGTATTATTTTGGTGGGAGGGAATGTCAATCGCGATATTTCTCGTCAAGTCCTGCGTTGATGATGTCGTACACCTCCTGCATGATGACTTTGGTTTGCTTGCCCTGACGCTCTTCAGCCGTGATGGGCTTGTGAATGGTGAGGGTGACGGTGCCCAGGTTGACGGATTTGTCGTTGCGGCTGAACACATCGAAGGAACCGTTGATAGTCATCGGCACGATAGGAAGTCCGATTTCGTTGGCAAGCATGAAGGAGCCGCGCTTGAAGGGCGACATCTTGCCTGTTCGGGTACGGGTTCCCTCAGGGAAGATAATCATGGACATACCGCCTTGCAGGGTTTCACGAGCCTGCTGCACCGCTTTGGCGATACCAGAGATGCCGTCGGGCAGATAGATGTGCTTGGACTTGACACAGGCATAACCCACAAACGGAATCTTTTTCAGATACTCCTTCATCATCCACTTGAAGTTGTGTCCCAGATAGCCGTAGGCAAGGAAAATGTCGTAATAACCCTGGTGGTTGGCAAGGAACACATAACTGTCTTCTTTCTTGATGTTCTCCCTTCCTTCCACCTTCACGCGGAGCAAGAAGAGCCAAAAAGCGCACTTTGCCCAGAACTTGGGCAGATAGTATGCCACCACGTCGGTGTCGCCGAGGAATCCTGCAATGATGACGCTGGTTGCCACAATGATGGTGATGACCACAAAGATGGGCAATGCAATGGTGAAAGAGTAGATCTTATAGAGGATGTTGAGAATGAACTTGAGTACTTTCATAATGCTTATTGCTTTTGTTGGTTGTTAGAGGAGGCACGTCGGAGGGTGATGACATTCACCTCTGGCCATGCGCCAAATCGGAAGGGGAACATGACGGCTCCGATGCCATCGCTGACATTGAGAATCTGGTTGCCTTCGCTGTAAGCACCTGACCATTCACGATAGACGTGCGCCACAGGTGACCATCCAAACACCTTGAACTGTCCCGCGTGGGTGTGTCCTGAAAGAGTGAGCTGGATGTTGGTTTGTGGAATGATGTTGCGTCGCCAATGCGTTGGGTCGTGACTCATCAGCACAGTGAAGCAACTGCGCTTCAGTCCCTTCATGGTCTTGGGCAGGTCGCCCAGGGCAGGGAAGGGAGGTCGTCCGTCATTCTCCACACCAGCGATGATGAGGGAGTCTTTGCCACGACGAATGATGCGATGCTCGTTCAGCAGCAAGTTCCAGCCATAACTGCGGATGCGGTTTTGCAGTTCTTGCACGTCGGCAGCGCGTTCTTCCTCCTTGGGGTATCGGATATACATGCTGTAGTCGTGGTTGCCCATCACGGCATAGACACCGTCGGGCGCATGGAGCTTGTTGAGGTCACGACGGAAACCATCGAGTTCTGCGCTTTGGTGGTTTACGAGGTCGCCCGTGAAGAGAATCGCGTCACAATGCTGGGCGTTGATGAGGTCCACCATCTTTCTGGCATCTGCTTCGTGTCCATCACGCAAGGTTCCAATGTGCATATCGGAGAACTGGGCGATGCGATAGCCGTCAAACTGCTTGGGCAGGTCGGGGAAGTAGAATGTCTGTTGGTGCACGACATAATGGTTTCGTCCGATGAAATAGCCGAACGTGACCAACGCAAAGGCAAAGAGGGCAAGTGCCATTCCGATGATGCGGAAAATGCGCACAAAGATGCAGTCATAACCTTCATTGTTCTTTTTCCCGCCTGTGACCATCCAATTGATTCCTTGTCCAATGCCGTCCAGCACCATGAACAGGGTTTTGGGCGCACAAAAAGCGAGGAACACATACATGAAAATGCTGACCCACGCCTGATGTTCGGGACGCATGTCGTTGCTGGAGATGATGACAGCAGCGGCAACGGCAATGGCAACCAACGGCAGGAACCACAAGAGGCGCAGCCATCGTTGTTTCGTCCAATTGCGGATGTACACCCAATAGATGTACAGGTCGGGCACAATCAGTAAGAGGATGATTAATAACAGTATTCTTAGCAGCATTGGATGTATTTGTTGATTTCGTCTCGTGTCAGATGTCGTCGCTTGGCGTAGTCGCTGAGTTGGTCTTCGCCAATCTTGCCAACGGAGAAGTAATGTGCCTGGGGAAGGCTGAACATCAATCCGCTCACGGAGGCATGGGGCTGCATCATGGCAGAAGAGGTGAGTGTGACGCCGATGCTCTGGAAGCCAATCAACTTGTCCAGCAGGAAGTTGATGGAGATGTCGGGTAGACAAGGGTAACCTACTGCGGGTCGGATGCCCTGAAACTTCTCTTGATGCAGTTCGGTAATGGAGAGTGCTTCGTCAGGCGCATATCCCCAGATGGTTTTCCTCACTTCCTCATGCAGCCGTTCCGCACCCGCTTCTGCCAGTCGGTCGGCAAGGGTTTGGAGGAGCATCTGGTTGTAGTTGTCGTCGGGGAATGTCTTGCTCACATCAATGCTGGTCGAGGTGGCGAAGACACCTATCTTATCTTGTCGGATGGCTGACTGGGGACGTACAAAGTCGCTCAGACAGCAGCACATACCGTCACTTCCTGGCACTTGTTGTCGTAGCATGGGCAAACGAATCGGGTCGCCGTAGGGGTGGCTTTGTCCACATTCGCAGGGTCTCACGGGTTGCACCACGATGTCATCCCCTTCGCTCCATGCAGGCAGGATTTCCACCACCGTCTTGACCTTGAGATAGGGTTGGAGGCGTTGCAGCATCTTTTGTGCTTCCTCATACAATCGCTGTCCCTCCTCCGACTGCTGCGGCAATGACCACGCGTGGAAGAAATACACCCAGTTGATGTAGTCTTTCAGGTCACTGATACGGTAGTTCTTTCTCATCTCCCAACCTCAAATCTCTTATCGTCTCTTTAGCACGCTTGGCTCGTCAAGAAACCTCAAATCTCAAACCTCAAACCTCAAACCTCAACTCCTTCCCTCTCACTCCGTCCACCACAATGCCGTCGCTGTAAGCAGTGATGCCATTGATGATGGTGCGGCTCACACGCCACTTGAAGAAACGTTCGTCCATCGGTGTCCAACCACATTTGGTGTAGTATCGTCCTTCTCTCACCTGCCAGTTGGCATCGGGATCTACCAACACCAAGTCGGCATAGTAGCCAGGACGGATGAATCCACGTTTCTCGATGTGGAAGAGTTTGGCAGGATTGTGAGCCATGAGGTCGGGGATGCGTTCGATCGGCAGGACGCCCATTTCGCTCAGTTCCAGCATCGACACCAGCGAGAACTGAATCATCGGCATGCCCGAGACGGCTCTGAGTGCGCCACCCAGTTTCTCACTCTCCAGATGAGGCGCATGGTCGGTGGCAACCACGTCGATGAGTCCGTTGGTGAGGGCTTCACGCAAGGCGGCTCTGTCTTCGGGGGTCTTGACGGCAGGGTTGCACTTGATGCGTGTGCCGAGGGTGTCATAATCCTCCGTACTGAACATCAGGTGGGCAATGACTGCCTCTGCCGTGATTTTCTTCTCCTCAATGGGCTTGCGCTCAAACAACTCCAACTCTCTGGCGGTGGAGACATGAGCAATATGGAGTCGGGCTCCCGTGTCCTTCGCCATTTGCACAGCCAATGAGGAAGATGCATAGCAAGCCTCCACACTTCGGATGCGGGAATGGTAACGCACGGGGAAGTCATTCTGCCCCTTATATTTCTTCTTGAATGCTCGGATGTTTGCCTCGATGATGCTGGTGCTTTCGCAATGTGCCATCAGCAGGAGAGGCGATGTGGCGAAGATGCGATACAGGGACTCCTCTCGGTCCACGAGCATATTGCCAGTGCTGCTGCCCATGAACACCTTGACGCCCGGCACACGACGACGGTCGAGCAGTTGGATGCTCTCCACATTGTCGTTGGTGGCACCGAAATAGAAGGAGTAGTTGACGCGGCTGTTTTGGGCAGCAATCTGGAACTTCTCTTCCAATCGGTCGAGGGTCGTGGTGGGGGGATTGGTGTTGGGCATCTCCATGTAGGAGGTCACACCACCTGCTGCCGCCGTTCGGCTCTCGCTGGCAATGTCTGCCTTGTGGGTCATGCCTGGCTCACGGAAATGCACATGATCATCAATCACGCCAGGGAACAAGTACAGTCCTGTGGCGTCAATCTCAGTGTCGTAGGATTGGGTTGTGTCATCACCTTTCAACACTTCCTGAATCATCTCGTCTTCTATCACCACCGAACCGATAAACGTTTCTCCTTCGTTCACGATTGTGGCATTTCTGATGATCGTTTTCATAGGTTTTTCTCTTCGGTTAGTCTTATTTCTCTGTTATTTGTTTAGGTTGTTCGTCCACGGGTTTCGGGTATTTCTTGAACCATCCGTCCCATCTCAGTCGCATCACGCCGAAGAATGCCTCACCGAAGATGCCGCTGTTCATCTTCGAGACACCTTCCACGCGGTTGACGAAGATGACAGGCACTTCCTTGATTTTGAAACCACACTTGTAGGTGGTGAACTTCATCTCAATCTGAAAGGCATAGCCCTTGAAACGGATGGAGTCGAGGTCGATGGTTTCCAGTACCCGACGCTTGTAGCACTTGAAGCCAGCGGTGGTGTCGTGCACCTTGAAGCCTGTGACGAATCGCACATACTTGGAGGCGAAATACGACATCAGCACCCTGCCCATCGGCCAGTTGACGACGTTAACGCCTGAGATGTAACGGCTGCCGATGGCAAGGTCATACCCTTCGTCCGCACAAGCGGAATACAAACGAGGCAGGTCGCTGGGTGCGTGGGAGAAGTCGGCATCCATCTCGAAGATGTAGTCGTAACCATGAGACAGCCCCCACTTGAAGCCTGTGATGTAGGCAGTGCCCAGTCCCAGTTTTCCCTGACGTTCCACCAAGAACAGGCGGCCGGTGAATTCCGAGCGCATCAGTCCCTTCACGATAGAGGCGGTGCCGTCAGGAGAGCCATCATCAATCACCAGGATGTGGAAACACTTCTCCAAGGCGAAAATGGCACGGATGATTTTCTCAATATTCTCCTTTTCGTTGTAAGTTGGTATGATTATTATGCTATCGCTTTCGTTCATCTACGATTGTGCGTTGGTTTTTATTGATTGCAAAGTTAGCACAAACCGCTCACACACCCAAATAAAACCCCTTATTTTTTGTTAAAGTTCCCGAAAATACGGATACTTTGATTAGTTTTCAGTACCTTTGCAAAGTTTTGAAGATTTGTGTTTATATAGAATAGTAGAAATGGAGAACAAAAATGTGGAGCCTGCAGAAGGAAAATTGGGCATCATGGTCGTAGGCCTTGGTGCTGTCACTTCCACCTTCATGACAGGCGTGTTGATGGCTCGCAAAGGACTTGCAAAGCCTGTGGGGTCAATGACTCAGTATGATAAGATTCGTGTTGGCAAAGGTGCCGACAAGAAGTATCTTTCCTATGGTGAGATTGTGCCGATGGCAAAGTTGGACGACATCGTTTTCGGTGCCTGGGACGTCTATCCCGCCAACGCCTTCCAGAGTGCGATGTATGCAGAGGTGCTGAGAGAGAAAGACATCCTCCCCGTGAAAGATGAGTTGGAGAAGATTGTGCCATTCAAGGCAGCGTTCGACAAGAACTTCGCCAAGCGGCTCGATGGCGACAACGTGAAGGACTGCAAGACCCGCTGGGACATGGTCGAGGCGCTCCGTGCCGACATCCGCCAGTTCAAGGCAGAAAACAACTGTGCCCGCATCGTCGTGGCATGGGCAGCATCCACCGAGATTTATGTGGAGCCTAATATGGCTGTGCACGACACCCTCGCTCATCTTGAGGCAGCCATGAAGGCAAACGACACCAAAAACATCGCTCCTTCCATGTGCTACGCCTACGCAGCATTGGCAGAAGGTGCTCCCTTCATCATGGGCGCGCCCAACACCACCGTCGATATTCCCGCCATGTGGGAAATGTCGGAGAAGCTCGGTCTGCCCATCGCCGGCAAGGACTTCAAGACCGGTCAGACCCTCGTGAAGTCTGGTTTCGCTCCCATCATCGGCACCCGTTGCCTCGGACTCAACGGCTGGTTCTCCACCAACATCCTCGGCAACCGCGACGGACTCGTGCTCGACGAGCCTGCCAACTTCCGCACCAAGGAGGTCAGCAAGCTCTCCACTCTCGAGACCATCCTCAAACCCGACGCTCAGCCCGACCTCTACGGACACGGCAACGACGAGGACAACCAATACTATCATAAGGTGCGCATCAACTACTATCCACCGCGCAACGACAACAAGGAAGGTTGGGACAACATCGACATCTTCGGCTGGATGAACTACCCCATGCAGATCAAGATCAACTTCCTCTGCCGCGACTCCATCCTTGCCGCACCCCTCCTGCTCGACCTCTGCCTGCTCAGCGACCTTGCTGCACGTGCTGGCAAGAGCGGCATCCAGCGTTTCCTCTCCTTCTTCCTCAAAGCTCCTATGCACGACTACACGCAGGGCGAGGAACCCGTCAACCACCTCTTCCAGCAGTACACCATGCTGAAGAACGCCATCCGCGAGATGGGTGGTTATGAGCCAGACGAGGAAATCGATTAAGCCCGATGAGAAAAGCCTTTCTGAGGCGAGAAAGACATCATAAACTATCAAGGAGCACCCAGTTGGATGCTCCTTTTCTTGTATCAGATACTACCTGTTACTGCCTGAGAAGGACTTGTGTCATGCAATGGGCACAACCAGTTCCTTCTGTCAGTTCTTTCAGCTTGAGGTATTCCACTTGAACACCCTGGCTGCTCATGTTGTTTTTGAAAGCGTCCGACAAGCCTTCTATGGCAAGGATGTGTCGGGGAGAGACGCAGATGTAATTGCTGGCAAAGTGCTCCTCATCCTCGTCGCTGATGGGGATGATGCTGATGCCTCTTTGCTGGAGGAACGTCACCAGGCTTCCGTTCGTCGTGGTTTGGTGGTAGAATCTCTTGCCACGAGCACGGGTGTAGATGTCGATGGCCAAGTAATGGTCATCCCCTTCTTGTGCCAGGATTCTTGTCGCAGGCAGGGTGACGAGGTTACGGTCAATGATGTTGAAGTAAGTGTCCAGATGCATCTGTGCCGTGTTGCCTAAATTGTCTTTCACGACGACGAGGGTGTCGTGTCCGATGGCATCAGCGTTCAGCAGCTCTTCTATGGCCTTGCGGTTGGTTCGTAAGCCTTCTCCAATGAATGACAGCGTGTGGAACGGAAGGTAGTCGCCACCCTCCAGACAAGCACCATCCCCCTGAATCCTGTAGATGACCTTGCGTCCCAATTGCTCATAACACAGCTCAATCAAGTCGGGCTCATGCTTGCGATGTGTCAGTTTCATCTTCCCGATGACGTGTCCTCTTGGTGTGGTGATGCTTTGGTCACGAGTGAAGTAAATGCCCTTCATGGGAGGTGTCACAAGGATGTGATGGATCAGTTGCTCTTTGTCCATCTGGCTGATGTCCCTGGAGGAAAGTTGTTGGGCAACCGCCTGCAGTTTCTCGATAGGTACATTCTTCAGGAGGTCTGTCAACTCATACACCTTGATGTTGTTGTCCTTCAAGGTCTGAATGAACGCCCAATGCTCCTCTTGCATGCTGCTGACATCAAAATACTTGTTCCTCCCGTAGTGCCCCCTGTTCTCGTCGCCAGGCGTGTGTACAAGAACAGCCTCCGCCCTTTGGTATTCCGCCAAAGGGGTGTAGGTGACATCCTGACCGACGACATCACCATCGTCTGTTCCATCATCAGGACTACACCCCACCACAATGATGCAGAACGACAACAATAACAGGCGAGCACTTTTCATTTTTAACCTTATTTTTTATCAAGAATTTGAGAATTGGAGAATTTTTGTTTGAGTAGCCACTGTCCGAGGACAGCCATTCTGTATCTTCTTATCAATTCATAATTCTCTAATTCTCTAATTCTTGATCTTTAACTTTTGAACCTTTGAACTCTTGAACCCCTCTTTAACCTTTAACCCTTAACCTTTAACCTTTATTTCACCACCACCTTGCGTGAAAGGATGGTGCCATCGTCCATGTGGCGCACTTCGATGTATGCACCTGTAGTCGGCTGGGCAGTCAGTCGCACGCCATTGAGGGAGTAGATTTCCGTTGATACCGTTGATGGATCAAGGACAGACTGTGGGGTGATGGCAGTCGGGGTGGGGTTGCCGCCCATACCCGATGGTGCTTCAGGATTGATGGTGATGCAGAGTTTGTCGAGACAAGCTCCGTCTTCACGGCCTCCGATATAGAGTGTATGCTGACCTGCCGTCAGGTTGCCATGATAGAGTTCCTTCCATGCCCACGATGCGGTTTGCAGACCGTTGACAAAGTTGTTGTTCAATGCTCTGTCAACATTCACAAAGTAGCTGTCATCATCCCATGTGGGACACATCACACGCGCATAGATGTAATAAGTGTTGGCTGTTGGTACGGTGAAGTGGGCTGCAAGGATATAGATGCTGTCGGTAGGCGTAGCGGTTGTCTGTGTCACGGTCTTCAGATACTTTCCCTTCGATGCTGTTGCGTCCTCTTCCAGTTGGAAATCTGTTCCAGACATCTCGGTGGGCAGGTCTTCAGCCTCCATCCACACGGCGTTGTTGTCGTAGGGTTCCTCCTCATCTTCTGCGTCTGACACAGGGTCGGTCTTGGTGAACAGGCTCAGGTCGACGCATCCGCCCATCGTCTCATAGCCTGTCGCATTGAGGTGCAGCCAGTCGTTCTCAAAGAGGAACTGCGACTGCATGGCCTCTGGGTCTTGTGGATTGCGCACAGCCTCGTCGAAGTCTATCACACCATCAAGCATCTTCGTCGTTCGAATCCATTGGTTGATGGTCGAACGTCCCTTCTCGTGGTCGGTCGAGTAGTAGTTGTTTCCCTTGAACGGGGTGATGGTGCCTCCGAAGACATAGATGCCCTTCTCGTGCGCCTCACGGATTATCTGCTTATAGACCTCGATGATGCGCTTGGCAGTCTGCACACCGTTCTGTGCGCCACCCAAGTCGTTGACTGCCTCGAAGAGGATAATCCATTTCACACCCTCCTGTCCCAGCAGGTCACGCTGGTAGCGGCTCGATGCCGTGGGGCCTAAGCCTCCGCCCAACACACAGTTGCCTCCGATACCCATATTGAGCACACCCACCTGACTGGTCGCCTCGTTGTCCAGCAGACGGCGTGAGAGCACGTCAGCCCAGCGGTTCTGCTGGTTGGTGGTCGAACCACGTCCGTCGGTGATAGAGTTACCCAGAATGGCTACGGCACCAGCCTCTTCGGGAGCCTCCACCTCGAGTGCCAGGATGTTGTACCAATGGTCGGTCTTCGTGGCATTGGTGAAGTTCGTGGTGTTGCCCGACTTCAGATACGATGTCGTGCGCGAGCCGGGATGTCCGCTCACGCTGGTCGATGAAGCCGAACCGTAGTGGATGGTGATGGCCACATTCTCGCGCGGCCCTATCTGGAAGTCCACAGGGTCAGACACCGCCTTGCCCTTTGCAGGCATGGTCACACCAGCCTGTCCGTTGAAGGTCAGGCTCACGGTCGTGTTTTCGTCAATCTCGCTGCTGCTTCCAGCCGACTTGGCGATAGCCAGTTCCACCGCCTTGATCTGTGTGCTACCCGTACTGAACTCGTTGGTCAGTTTCAGTCGCACACGCTCACCACCGATAGACACCTGCACAATCTGGCGCAGCGAATTGTTGCCCAGTCCCGGCGAAGGAGGATTGTTGTTGTTCTCAACCAATTGTGGGGCTGTACCCCAAGTGCCCACCCAGTGACTCTGAGCAAATGCCACACCACCAGCCAGCAGGCACGCAAATACCAATGCTATTTTTTTCATGTCAGTTTTTGGTTTGTTAGTTTCTTAGTTGTTTAGTTTGTTAAGCACCATCCGTATGGCCCTAATCTACTAATTTACTAATCACTAATCTACTAATTCGCTGCAAAGCTACGCATTTCTTTTCACTCCACCAAAAGTTTTCTCCATTTCCCTTTGCCGAACACGAACCTTCAGCTCGGCGGAGCCAATAACCCTAATCTTCACATATCTTTAATCCGTTGGATTCGAGCAATCCGTGGTGTTTTTTGTATTTCTGTGAATTTGAGAATGCATTTATCCTTTTTTATGCTTATATTTGCGACCGAAATACTTATACAAACACTACATCATATATTGACAACAAATTTTATTCACTTAAATCATAACAGATATGAAGAAGAATCTTTTATTTTTAAGCCTCATTGCAGGTCTCTTGATCGGCATGACAGCTTTCACATCCTGCAGCAAGGATGACGACAATCAGCAGCAAGGCGACGCACCGGTGAAGGTGGCAGAAATCAGACTCGACCAGACGGAACTCACGATGACGGTGGGCGACGAGGATGTGGAGCTGACGGCCATCGTGGCTCCCGGCAATGCAGCAATCACCTCGGTGGACTGGTCAAGTTCTGACGTGAGCGTTGCCACCGTGAGCAGCCTCGGAGAGGTTCATGCTGTGGCCGACGGAACCGCCATCATCACTGCCAAGGCGATGGACGGCAGCGGCGTGAAGGCCACCTGCACCGTCACGGTGAATGCAGCTTCTGTGCGATGGTCCAGCAGCGAATATAATGAAGGTGTGTGGAACGGCACTATCCAAGCGGTTGATTTCACGAAGAAAACTGCCTCATGGCTCATTGAGTTGGACAACACCTCTACTCCTGACACAAACTGGTCTGGCTGGTACACAGTGATAGGCGATGATGTGAAGATCAATGGTAATATCACGCTCACCGATGACACCTACCTGATTCTCTGCGATGGTGCCAAACTGACTATCTCTGGCTATATCAATGGTGGAAACCATAAACTGTATATCTACGGTCAAGAAGCAAACACGGGTAAACTTGTCGTCGCCTGCCCTGGCGGGATGCAAGGAGTGTATCATCTTTCCGGATGGCAAATACATGGAGGTGATATCGCGATTTCAGATGGTGCCTTTCCCCCCATCAATTCTCCATTTGACCTGTATGGTGGTAAGTTGACGGTAGAACAAACAGTTGGTGGTGGTGCAATAGAGGTTGATAAGGGTATTTCTATATATGGAGGAAATTTAATTGCCAAAGTTAATCCTAATGCTCCCTATGGAAACGCTATCAGTGTAGGTGGTAATAATCTTCTTATTTATGGTGGTAAGGTTAAAGCCTATGGAGCTTCTTCTCAATACGGGTCGGGAATAATAGGCCATGTATGGATGACAGGCGGTGAACTGGAAGCATATGGTGGAGATGGATTCTATAATAATAATGTTGGAAGTGCAGGCATCATGGGAAATTTGAATACTAACGGAACCGGTTCCACTCCGACGAAAGTGACTGTCAAGGGCGGTAAAGGCGCAGCAGGGAAAGATGGTGGATATGGTGTAAGTGGTAATGTAGAGGTACAAGGGTTCTGCGACGTCACAATAACTGGAGGAAACGGTGGTAATACCGGCGGAAATGGTGCAAGTGGTATCGGCGGCGTGCTTAAAACTAATTCAGATCTTAGACCATGTACAAGCACTATAAAGGTCTATGGCGGAACAGACAGTTCTGGTGCAGGTGGCTGTGGAATTGGTGGAGCAGGAAACGATCATGGTATCTTTTATGCTGGTGGCAACATAGAAGTTAAATCTGGAGGCACAACCTCTGCTATTCAGCAAACTTCCCCCACCATGGGAGATGGTAAAATCTATGCTTCCTCTGCCAACCTGACCTATTACACATGGGGTGGAACGGATTGGGAAACCTCTGGCACTGATGTTGATAAGCCCAATTATAGTGATTATATTTCCAGTCCTGGCGTAAAGATCGTGCCGAGACAGTAACAGGGATCAGAGGGACTGGCTCTCTGATAAAACTCATCGGTTCAAGGGTAGAGAGGAGGCTGACATCACTCGAATGTCAGCCTCCTCTCTTTAACCGTTAATCTTTAACCGTTAACCTTTACAAGAGTCTCATGCAACTGGTGGTTCCCAATGCAGTCACTTGTTCTTCTGAGGTAGAATCATCATTTTACAATTGAGCCAGTGAATTGACCAGAGAAGATAGCGACACCACCATAAGTGTGCTTATCCTTCAGGATATAATACCAGCCGCTATATGTCTCTTGACCACTCCAATCCATCTTGGCTTGAGCGGCATCCTTATGCTTCAGCGTCAAAGTGTGAACCCAGCTCGACGTATCTGACCCCTCACTATCCGTATCAGTGATTGAACCCCTGATGGTGATAATCATACCAGTACGTGTTTCCTCAAACTTGACAGTACTGTGATTGATGATATACGGGATTTCACCATCACCAGAAATCTTCACTCCTCCAGAACTAGGGAATTCAATGGTCATTGAGGCTCCTCCTTCACCACCTTCACGTGCATCACCTGTGTCAACAATACTCATCGTACCAGAAAAGTTCCATTTGGTTCCTGTCCAACCGATAATATCATCACCATCGTCGTCGCCATCGCCATCATCACCATCACCATC
>JAGCDQ010000047.1 GCA_017651245.1 Bacteroidaceae bacterium
CGACCCTCTGCTTGTAAGGCAGACGCTCTGAACCAACTGAGCTAAGCGCCCTTTGTTGGTCGGGATGACACGACTCGAACGTGCGACCCCTTGGTCCCAAACCAAGTATACTACCAACTGTACTACATCCCGATTTTCAACAACTTTCAAGCACTCTTTTCTCAAAAGCACTGCAAAGGTACGACTTTTATTTGAACTGACAAAATAAAACAGTTATTTTTTCCACTTGAAGCATAAAAAACAATAAAAAGGGTGACACACCAACTGGTATGTCACCCCACATTATCTATTATCTACTTATTATTTCAAAGTAACGATTGCACGACGGTTGAGGTTGAATGGCTCAACTTCAGCTACGCCACCTACACCTGAAACTTCGATCTTAGAACGATCCACGCCAAGGCTAACGAGTTCGTCAGCAACAGCCTGTGCACGAGCCTCAGAAAGCTTCTGGTTGTAAGCAGAAGAACCTGTCTTGCTATCTGCAGAACCTCTCACAACAACCTTTGCATTTGTATTCTTTGCAGCAGATGCAACAGCCTCGAGGTTGATAAGATCCTTCTTAGAGTTGATCTTAGCAGAGTTGAGGTCGAAGAATACAGAAGTAGAACCAGTTGTTACGTTGTTAGAAGCCTCTGGGCACTTGTGGTTAGCCCACTTAGCGAGCTCAGCACGCAGACGTGCATTCTCATCCTGCTCAGCCTTGAGCTGTGCACGGAGAGCAGCGAGCTTTGCACATGCTTCAGCAGAGAGAGCCTCGTAGTCCTCGAGAGAAACAGCCTTTGACCAACCAGTCTTACCGATGTTGTAAGTAATACCAAGGTCAAGAGAAGCGATATTGTTAGCAGTAAAGGCTTTCTTCGTTTGGCTATAATATGGCAAGAAATCACTCGTCACCCATGCATATGCTACATCAGCATAAATATTGACACGCTTTGAGATCTTCCAAGAGGATTCGAAACCTACGCCAAGCTCAGGTGCATAAGTGTTAGCACCGAAGTTACGAACGAGACCCATACGTGGGAAGAAGATGAGGTTCCATACACGAGACTCATTGTAGCCACAGAAGATGTTGCTCAAATTGAACTCAGTGTCGAATGAAAGGGTCGCGTAACCACCCTTGTGAGGATTTGCAGTTTCCCATACATGATCTTGGTTGCGGAATGCGTGATAGAAAGCACCATTCTCCCAGTTAAGTTTCAGACGAGTACCGATACCTGGAGTAAACCACTTACCGACTGCAATGTCAAAACCATAAGTACGGCCATCATGCCAATCCTTCTTCAAAAGATTACCATAACCCCACAAACTTACAACGTTAGCATCAACACCTGCCTGAACAAACCAATTTGCCCAGAAAGAGTTAGTTGCTACACTGTACTTGTTAGTTGTTGGAGTTGCGAACTCATCACACTGTGCATTTGCAGCAGTGCAGAGACCTACAAAGGCCAACGCCATCATTAACTTTTTCATAAAAACAAATTTTTAATAAAACAATAATTAATATTTTCTTAAAACTTTTTTCTCGTTTATCAGGTGAAGGTCCCTTTTGGCATAACCAGCCATCAAAGCACTATTTCACACTAATCGTGATGCAAAGTTAAGTATTTTACTTTATTCGTGTACCACAAAAACAAAAAAAATGTAAAAAAAATGAAGTTTTACGCTATTTTTTTGCATTTATTAACACTTTTGCCCTCTAAAAGCCCTGTTTTAAGCGTTCAGAAGAGGTCATTAAGCATTTTATCCTCTATTATCGTGTAAATTAACTTGCCATCAGGAGTCCTTGCAGGGGTCTTTGTAGCAAACAAATCTCGCAAAAGATGTTCCATTTCCACCGTCGAGAGAACTTGTCCATATACAATCGCTGCATTCTCTGCCATCGTGAGAGCCAAAGCCTCCTGCGCATCCTTTCGGATATCATTGGTCTTCTCTCTAGCCGACACTATCATATCATGAAGCAGCGTACTGATATCAATGCCCTCCAATCCTGTTGGAATTCCATTGACGGAATACGAGCCTCCACCCAAATTGGACAAATCAAATCCCAAGCTACAGATATCGTCCATCAAATCTTCTAAAACGATACAGTCAGATGTTTCGAACTGCACCACGATAGGGAAGAGTTCTTTTTGAGAGGGGCGACTACCAGCATTGATGCATTGCATGTTCTGATCAAACAACACTCGCACATGAGCTCTGTGTTGATTCACCACCATAATTCCATTCGTACCAGGAAGAACAATATACCGTCCCTTATATTGGAACTTCTGAACGGACACATCGAATTCCATTGGAGAAGCTCCACTTTCTACAGCAAACTCATTCCATATAGAACCTTGGAGGTTTGTTTCCTCTGGAATATCAGCCCCCTTCAACAAATCCCTATCAATACCTGCTGAAACAGGTAGAACTTCATCTTCTATTCCTTGCTCACCATCCTTGAATGCAGAAGAAGCATATTTATCGTACAACTTCTCCCATCCATTCGATCGAGAATAAGGCTGAGCACCACCACTTTTAAATGGATTATAGGTAGAGGGCGACAACTTGGGTTGCTGGGGAATTGATGTCATTGTTCCCATCACAGGAATATCTGGCTTACCTTCCACATCAAAGTCAATCATGGGAACATTGCAGAACTGTCCGATTGTTTCTCTCACCGCCGCAGACAACACTTGCCAAATAGGTTGTTCGTTGTCAAACTTGATTTCCGTCTTAGTTGGATGCACATTGACATCGATGGAAGAGGTATCCACTGCAAGATAGATGAAGTATGACACATGCTCGCCTGGCTGAATCAATTTCTCATAGGCTTTCATCACAGCACTATGGAAATAGGGATGACGCATATATCTTCCATTCACGAAGAAATACTGATGTGAACCTTTCTTCTTAGACGATTCCGGTTTTCCTACATACCCAGAAACTCTCACTAAGGAAGTCTCCACCTCAATCGGCAATAAGTCCGCATTGATTTTCCTTCCAAACACATCAATGATTCGTTGTCTGACAGAGGTTGCAGGAAGGTTGTACATCTCCACTCCATTATTATATAATGTGAAAGAGATTTCGGGATGCACTAAGACGATACGCTGAAAGTCTGCCACCACATTCGTTAGCTCTGTCTGATTCGACTTCAAGAACTTTCTTCTTGCGGGCACATTGAAGAACAGGTTCTGTACAGAGAAGTTGCTACCAACTGGACACGCCACAGGTTCCTGTTTCTCCATCTTAGAACCAGAAATCTGAATCATCGTACCCAGTTCATCTTCCCGACGTCTTGTCTTCAGCTCCACCTGAGCCACAGCAGCAATACTCGCCAATGCCTCCCCTCTAAAACCCATCGTTGTCAGGTTGAACAAATCGGAGGCCTTCTGTATCTTTGATGTGGCATGCCGCTCAAAAGAGAGTCGTGCATCCGTTTCCGACATACCTATTCCATCGTCTATCACCTGCACATTGGTCTTACCACCATCCGTCACCAACACTTTCACATTCTTGGCTCCGGCATCAATAGAGTTTTCCACCATCTCCTTGATGATTGAAGACGGGCGTTGAACCACTTCGCCAGCAGCAATCTGGTTGGCAACAGAATCTGGTAAAAGATGGATGATATCGTTCACGGTCTTTTTTATCTATGAATCCTTAATCAGAAAAACAAATTCCCTGTATATAAATAATGCATCAGAAGAAGCAAAAGCACGATAGCGACAATCAGCACACCATACGACAAGGGCTTCCTGCCACTCTCTTTCCTACGCTTCAAATGTTTCGTCGCCTGCACGAACTTTCCACGGATGTCCTCTGGAGAGAATTCCTTCGGAGGGAGCAGACCCAGCTCTCGCTTAGCCCGCTCATCTATTTCCTTCAGTTTTTCCTTCCTAGGGTCATAGTAGATGTAGTTGTGATGAAAACCTCTGGGTTTTCGTGTCGTGAACATTCCCATACATTATATATATAATATGTGTAAGTTACAAATTCTCCAAATGCTGTTTGGGCACCACTCTCCTCTCCGTCTTCTTCAACTCCTGTTCCTTCTTCTTGCTTCTCCAGCCAAAGATATCATCCTTATCCTTTGGACGGATATAGTCAAACCAGGCAAAACCCGTCAAGTAACGTCTGTCCTCAGGAATGGCAAAAGGAGGATACATCACTCCTGAAGGGGTGGACATCCAAATCTTGTTCACCTTCTTATCCTCCATGAACAGGTTCAACTCGGGTGTTTCCGTATAGTTCATGCCGATACGGCTGCCGTCATCCTCTTCCATAAAATAGACCACATATACATTGCCTTTCGCGTTGTTATGTTCTATCACACCGTCTTGGAAATAGCAGAACATTTCTTTCGATGCCACCTGATTATAGGAAACTGAATCCACCTGTTCTATCGTCATCGCTTGGTTGATGATGTGAATCCACTCCACCGTGCTGTCATTATTATACACACGAATCTCCTCACCAAACACCTGCTGACCTTCGTTCCAAAGAATTGGCTGACCATACAGATACGTGCAGGAATCCTTTTCGTGCGACACCAATGAATCACACACTCCTTGGAAGTCTTTTCTATACATCCTCACCTTATGATAGGCAAACAAGTCCCGATACACCGAATCCGTTTTCTGATTATACGTCACCATCTTCAACGTATCGCCGTGTACATAAAGTGTATCTTTCTCAGAGAACTCATAACACACTGCACTATCTGTCGCCAATGCCATTCCCGTCAAGTCTTCATAGCGGCAATAGTTGCCCGTCAGCATACACTTGTTCTCCACATCAATCAGCACGACATTGCCAAAAGCCTCGCTCACACCCGTCTCATCATCAAAAGAAAGGCTATCTCCCACAATGTCACGCATATCTTTATACACATGCGATCTGTCCATCAAATTCGCCTCACCTGTCTGCGTGTTGTAATCTCCACGCAAGGCATACACAAACGTACTATCCGAAGAGATGATGTTTGTTTCCGACACGATTCTAGCAATCTTCGTATTAGCATAATAGTACAATTCGTTCGTCTTCAATTCGAACTTGGGATTCTCCAGCACCACATTGTCCTTGAAAATCGCCTCATTCAAAGCAGGCGTGTATTGTCCATAGTCAGAGTTCAGCACATTGTCCCCATCATACAAAGTTCCATGTCGGGGATAGAACCCCACTCCCTCCAGACGATCGTAATCAATCACATCCGTCACCAATCGCGTTTTTCTGTGGGTCAGTACAGCATGTCCCTGCGCATGTGCCTGCATCATCGGACCATTATATAATAATGTGTCGCTTGTCAACGTCAATGTGTCACCTTGTATCATCTTCACGTGCCCATACGCATTGAACGTGTTGTCATCCTTGTAGAAACGGGCGCTGTCACAATCCAAGTACATCCCGTCGTGGTACAACTTCACATGTCCCACCAGCACATCAGCACGCACATCCATATAGTTCTTGTACAGCACATCACTATGGATCAGCTTCACCTCCTCACTCGATTTCTTTCGGGGAGGATTGTCCGGACGAGAGGCAAAAAGCATACAAAACACTGATAGACACATCGTGCCTATCAACATTCTCGCTCCTATGTTACCATGCTTTCTCAATCTCGAAACTTTCAACCGTCAAAATCTAATCATCAACTTTACTTGATCCAACCAGAATACTGGAACTCGCAATTCTTCCAATCATCATTGATATGGATGTAGGTCGTTTGCTGTTTCTCTCGAACCCACTTTTCCAATTTCTCTTCACACAATTTATCCATCACCACATTCTGCAATTCCTGATAATCCTCAGCCATCGTGGCACGATGTCCATTGACACGACTCTTCAACTTCACAATAGCCACCACCTCCTTACCTTTACTATTTACCATAATGAACGGTTTCGAAATCTCCCCAACCTTCATACCAGCAACTGCACGAGCCACCTCTGGAGGAAGATCCTTCATCTCATATTTGGACAAACCAGTTTGGTCGTCAAACAACAAGCCATAATTGTTACGCGTATCCTTGTCATACGAAACGGTTGATACACACTCATCAAAAGTATAAAGCCCCCTGTTGATTTCCGCCATGATGGAATCCAAATCATTGATACACTGCTGTAATGCCTCAGTTGACACACGAGGCTTACGCAGGATGTGACGACAATTAATCAAATCACCACGTTTCTCAATCAACTGAATGATATGGAAACCAAATTCCGTCTCCACAATCTTTGACACAGCCTTTGGATCTGTCAGGTTGAAAGCCACATTCGCAAACTCTGGTACATAACTTCCCCTACCAGCAAAGCCTAACTCACCACCCTGCTGAGCGGAAAGTTTGTCATCCGAATACAACAATGCCAAAGTCGAGAACTGTGTACTGCCATTATTGATACGTTCCGTATAACTACGCAATTCATCCTTCACACGCTCAATTTCCTCAATAGGGATAAGAGGCTCACGTGTGATTATCTGGCATTCCACTTTCGTAGGGATAAAAGGAATGCTGTCTTCTGGCATATCCTTAAAGTAACGGCGCACCTGTGCGGGCGTCACCTTCACATTCTTGACAAGATTCCGTTGCACTGCATCCACCGTCTTCTTGTCCTTATAGGTGTTAAACATCTGTTCACGAATCTGCGAGAAACTCTTACGCGCATATTCTTCCAATTTCTCTCTTGAGCCATAATCCAGCAAAATGGAATTCAGTCTCATATCCACTTCCTGAAAGACCTCCGCATCCGAGACCTCTACAGAGTCGATGGCTGCCTGATGCAAAAATAGTTTTTGAACCGCCAACTGTTCAGGGATGACACAATAGGGATCACCATCAAAACGCTGTCCCATCTGCAGGAACTCCATTCGGGCATTCTCCACATCCGACCGTAAAATGGCCTCATCACCAACCACCCAAATCACTTCGTCAATCACATTCTTCTTCTCCTGTGCAGAAGTCACCAACGAGCAGGTAGCAAACAATCCTATTAAAATCTTACGAATATCCATATCAATGTTTATTTACAGTCTTGACCACATCGTCATATACTTCTACAGCGAACTTCTTTCTCAGACCTTCCACCCACAATTTCTCCTCTGCATTTTGGTAATCAGTCGTCACCTGACCCTTCACATCCTTTGCCGTGCGTGGAGCCTTTGCTTTCTTACCCCACACGTCCGTCTCAGGGAAACCCGTCATTGGTTTCAGTTCCGTCTTCTGTCCAAACACAAGACGATCCACATTCGCATTGTCGCCCTGCTTGAAGATGCCACGCTCCACACGAACAATCTTCACCGAATCATTATTCAAAGATACGGCCGTCTTTGCCCAATTCTCTTCATCTGCGCCCTTCAGAAGAGTCTTGACTTTCTTCATCGTCACTGCATCCTTCGTATGGATCACAATGCCACAGAATCGAGGAGCATCCCAAGCATAGTCCTTCTTATGAGCCTTAAAATAAGCTTCCTGAGCAACTGTATTCTGCTGAGCCTTATCCCACACATCCTTCTTCGTCACTTCATACATCAATGTTCCGTCATAATATTCCTGCGACAGGTTCTTCAGTTCTGCATCCTTCTCCATCATCTGCTTGTGCAGCTCATCCACCAATTCTGCCCTCGTGATGTGACGTTCGTTCGACACAGAGTCCAAATAAGCATTCGCTGAAGCCTCCTTGATGCCACGCTGATCCAAGAATTTAATGATATTGTCATGATGGAACTCATAAGATTCAAACGGGTGACGATCCTCCATATAGATAATGTGCCAACCGACCGTCGATTTGATAGGAGCCGACATCTCACCAGGCTTCAGGGCATAAGCCGCTGTTTCAAAGTCTGGAATCATCATGCCTTTTCCAAACTGTCCCAAGGCACCACCACGCTGAGCAGAACCCTTGTCATCGCTCTTTTCCTTTGCCAGTTCTGCAAACTTCTCTGGCAATTGTTCCTTGGGCACCGCCTTCAACACATTATAGATACTGTCAATGCGGGCTTTTGCTGCTGCCTGCTGTTCAGCCGTCGCATCCTGACGCATCAATGCCAGAATATGGCTTGCCGTCAGCAAGTCCTGACCCTCAAAACGAGAAGCTGTGTTGTCATAGGTTCGGCGAGCCTCACGTTCGATATAAGCAGAATCCACGATGGTTGGAATCACCATTTGCTCCTTATAGCTGTCCAATTCCTTGCGAAGGGCACTCAACGTGTCAAGACGCTGACTTTCCGCCTCTGCGACTTTCAACTTGAAATCCACATACAACGGCACATACTCTTCCACCGTCTTCTTGTCCAACACGCCATCCGAATTGTTCTTGTTGAACGAATACTCAAACTCACTTCTCGTGATGCTTTTGCCGTTGACACGCATAATAACAGGGTCTGCCGTCTGTGCCACAGCCGAGAGACCCATCATCAGAGAAGCCACTAAAAACGTTATTTTTTTCATTGATATTTTTCTGTTTTTGACAAATCTGACTGCAAAGGTACAAAAAAAACAGAATATGTATGTATAATAGCTCGTAAAACTATAAGTTTTAACTTTTATTGTCGAGCGAGAAAGCGGAAACACTCCACAAACGCCTGACAGAAAGAGTTTTTTCGTTTCCGATGAAAAAAAGTTGGATTTTCTTTGTCAGTTTCACAAAATGTCGTACCTTTGCACTCGCTAACGAGAACAGAGGTTCTGAAAACAGCATAAAATGGTGCGTTAGTTCAGTAGGTTAGAATACATGCCTGTCACGCATGGGGTCACGAGTTCGAGTCTCGTACGCACCGCCAAGACCAATGGTTTTCTGAGGTCTCTAAACAAAAAAGAAAACATTGGTGCGTTAGTTCAGTAGGTTAGAATACATGCCTGTCACGCATGGGGTCACGAGTTCGAGTCTCGTACGCACCGCCAAGAGAGAGTTTCACACAAGTGAAGCTCTCTTTTTTGTTGAATAACTATGAAAAAATTGCGGAATAACTATGAAAAAAAATCTGCAAAGCCTAAGAGAAAAATTTGCAACCCTTAAGGGAAAAAATTGTAGCCCCTAGGGGAAACAAAAAAATAGGGCGATGTTAAACTTTTGACAGGATGGGAGGTCTTATAAAGCACAAACCTAAAACAAAATTAACAACAACTAACAAACATGGCTATTTCCAAAAGAACAATCCTTTCGTTTGTTCTCACGATGGCAACATTAGTTTCCTTTGCGCAGTCAACGCTCAAGGGTAAAGTCATTGATAGTGAGAATGGCGAACCTCTGATTGCCAGCACCGTGAGGGTGATGAGCACAGACACAACACGTTTGGTGGCAGGCAATGCCACAACAAGAGACGGTTCCTTCTCTATCAAAAGTGTGAAGGACGGTAATTACATCTTGAAGGTTTCCTATGTGGGCTATCGGGATTTCTACAAAAGTATTACAGTCAACAAAAAAGCGACCAAGGGCGACATCACCATTGGCACCATCATGATGACGGTGAGCGATGTTAAGCTGAATGAAGCTGTGGTGACCGCTGAACTGAAAGAGATGGAGATGAAGGACGACACCCTCATCTTCAATGCTGATGCGTTCAAGGTGCCAGAAGGTAGCGTGCTGGAAGACCTCATCAAGAAGTTGCCTGGCGTGACGATTGAAGATGGTACCATCAAGGTGAATGGCAAGACCGTGAGGAGAATCCTCGTGGGAGGTAAGGAGTTCTTTGGCAATGACCAAAATATGTCCATGAAGAACCTGCCTGCAGAAATTGTGGACAAGGTGAAAGCTTACGACAAACAGTCAGATTTCAGCCGTATCACAGGTATTGACGATGGTGAGGAAGAGACGGTGCTTGACTTGACCATCAAGAAAGGCTTCCAGCAAGGATGGTTCGGAAACCTTGATGCAGGATATGGTACGGAGAAACTCTATTCGGGCAGATTAATGCTCAACCGCTTCAACGACAAGATGCAGGGCAATGTGCTTGGCTCTCAGAACAATACGGGAAGTAACGGTAATGCAACAGCTAAACAGGTTGGTGGACGATTGATGTTCGACCTGCCCACGCTGGAGATTGGCGGTAACTTCCGTTTCAACTACAACAAGAGCCATTCCTACACGAAGAGCAGCAGCCAGAACTTCGTGAGAGCGGCATCATACAGCAACAACCTCAACCAAAACAACAACAAGAACAATAACTTCAATAGCGACTTCCGAGTTGAGTGGCAGATTGACTCACTCACTACCCTGCAGTTCACACCAAGAATTTCCACAGGTAAGACCAAGAGCTCATCAGGTAGTTCTTCTGCTACATTCAACGATGATCCTTATCAGGATGGCGTGACTGACCCACTCAGTCAGATGGATCTCATCAGCAATGCCATCAAGGTCAATGACAACAGTTCTTCCAGCTGGAGCAATGGCGACAACTACAACCTCAGCGGAAACCTCTTGCTGAACCGTCGTCTGGGTGGAGGTCCTTGGTTCGGTCCTTCAGCGGTCACAGGCAGCAACGGACGTAACATCAGCCTCCGCATGAATGGAACGCTCAGCGAAAACAAGAACAAGAACTACAACTGGTCGAATGTCATCTACCACCAGAGGAATGACTCTACTGACTTGACGTTCCGTCTGCGCAACAATCCAAGCGACAACAAGAACTACAGCATCGGCTTCACTTATTCAGAGCCCGTTCTGCGCAACTTGATTGCTCAGCTCAACTATAGCTACAACTACCAGAAGCGTCACTCCGACGGTCAGACTTATGACTTTGCAAAGGATGATGCGAGAGGCCAGGAAATCTGGGACTTCTACGATGCACACGGCTATCTCCCTTCTTATTATAATGAGTATTTGAGCGATTCGCTGTCACGCTACACAGACAACATCAACAAGACGCACAACTTGGAGTTCTCATTGCGATTCATCACGCAGTTGCTGAACATCAGTGCAGGTGTCCGTGTCGAGGCACAGAACCAGAAGATGGTGTATCAGTATCAAGGACTTGACACCATCGCCAGCCGTAACATCTCACGCGTCTCTCCAACGTTGAATGCACGACTCCGATTCACTCGTCAGCACACGATGCGCTTCTCCTACCGAGGCAACACTCAGCAACCTGAGATGACCGACCTCTTCAACCTGACCGATAACAGCAACCCGCTGAACATCCGCGAGGGTAATCCTAACCTGAAGCCGTCGTTCACCCACAACTTCACCCTCGACTACAACAACTATTTCGAGGCAACAAGGCAGAGCATCAATGCTAATTTCACTTATGGAATCACTCGTAACAGCATTGCACAGCGTACAGAATACTACGAGGAGACAGGTGGACAGCGTTCACGCCCTGAGAATATCAACGGTAACTGGAACACCAGAGGAACCATCGGTTTCAACACCCCACTTGGATGGGATAAACTGTCGCTGAACGCCAGCACAAATGCATCGTTGAACAATCACGTCAGCTACCTCTATCAGAACAGAATCACGTCCAAGAACACCACGAAGGACTTTAGCCTTGGCGAACGTCTGAGCATCACCTTGCGTCTGAGCGACATCGACATCCGTGCCAACGGAAACTTTACTTGGTCAAAGACGAAGAACCAGATGGTGGCAACGGGCAACCAGAACACGTTCAACTTCAACTACGGACTTTCCTCAACAGGTAACTTCCAGAACGGTTTCGGCTACTCTACCGACATCAACGTTAGTTCACGTCGTGGTTATTCATCCGCCAACATGAACACGAACGAGCTCATCTGGAATGCGCAGATCAGTTACCGATTCCTCTACAGGAAGCAGGCAACCATCTCGATTGAGGCACGAGACATTCTGAACCGTCGTAGCAACATCAGCCGTTCGATCAGCGCAACGTCACGTTCCGACCGTGAGACCAACGCTATCTACAGCTACGTGATGGCACACTTCATCTGGCGCTTCAACCTGTTTGGCTCAGCTTCAGCACGCCAAGGTCTTCGTGAACAGCGCAGCTTCATGAACGAGATGCCAATGGGCGGAGGCGACTTCGGTGGAGGCCGTGGTGGCGGCGGTGGCTTCGGCGGAGGCGGAGGCTTCGGCGGTGGTGGCGGCTTCGGCGGCGGAGGCGGTCGCTTCTAAAGAGAGAGAAGAAAGGGCTTGACGAGTACATTGTCAAGCCCTTTTTATGTTCCTATCATTTATGTTTCAATCATGAAGATAGCCTCATCAGCACATCCTGTCGCGATAATCCTCGTAAGTGAACTGTCGGAACAATTCAAACGTGCCATCCTCGTGTAGCATACCGATGGAAGGATGTCCGATGCCGTTGAACATCGTCGTCTTCACAGTCGTATAGTGAATCATATCCTCGAAGATGAGCGTTTCCCCTATCTGCAGTTCGTGATCAAACTTCCAAGTGCCCATGAAATCGCCCGAAAGACAGGAGTTTCCGCCAATACGATAACTATATTTACTATTTGAGGTTTTTCCATTTACAATTTCTGCCCCTCGTATCTCTGGCATATATGGCATCTCTAGACAATCAGGCATGTGGCAAGTGAAACTGGCATTGATGATGGCGGTTTTGATACCGTTGTTCTCCACAATATCCACCACCTTTGTCACAAGTGGTCCTGTCTGCCAAGCAAAGGCACTGCCAGGTTCGAGGATGACTTTCAGATGCGGATAACGGGCATGGAAATCCTGCAAGGTTTTGATGAGCAGTTCCACATCATAATCCTTACGAGTCATCAGATGCCCACCACCAAAGTTTATCCATTGGATTTGTGGGAACCACTTCGAGAATTTCGCTTCGATATGTTCCAAAGTGCGGGCAAACACATCGCTACCCGACTCGCAATGACAATGGATGTGGAAGCCCTCGATGTCGGTCGGCAACCGCTCTGGAAGATCTTTTGCCAAAATGCCAAAACGTGAACCAGGCGCACAAGGGTTATAGAGTTCCGTCTCTATCTCGCTGTATTCAGGATTGACGCGAATGCCGATGGATGCCCTACCCTTCACTTGCTGGGCAAAGCGTTGGTACTGGCTCAGGGAGTTAAACGTGATGTGGCTCGAACAAGCTAGAATATCCTCAAATTCTTCCTCCGTATAGGCAGGCGAATATGTGTGCGCCTTGTTACCAAATTCCTCCTTTGCCAAGCGTGCCTCAAACAGCGACGAGGCAGTCGTGCTGTTGATGTACTCCCTGAAAATCGGGAAACTCTTCCACAGGGCAAACGCCTTGAACGCCAAGATGATTTCCACATCGGCACGACGTGCCACACCACGAATCAGTTCCAGATTCCTGCGCAGCAACGTCTCTTCCATCACATAGTAAGGCGATGGTATCTTGTCTATATTCTTTTCCAGTAAAGTCATATCAATCAATTACTTCAAATTTTGCAAACTTTAGCAACAACTGCTTCGTGCCCACATTCTCAAACTGCACCGTTGCCTTCGTGTTGTCGCCTGTACCTTCCAATCGGAGTACTTCCCCTCTTCCAAAACGGTTGTGGAGGATATGGGTGCCGACAGAGAGGGAAGAAGTGTGTCCTGACGGGATGGGATTAATGGGGTTAATGGGTGATGTGATTGATGAAGGTCTTGCTGCTGGGATCGATTTGATGGAAGGCATTGTAGGTCTGAATGGACGAAGCCCCTCTTTTCTTTGCCAAGGGAGCTGTACATCATCCTCCATGCTTCTCCTTGTCGAGAACATGCTTTGTTGCCGATCCAAATACTTCGGGTCAATGTCCTTCAGGAAACGGCTGGGAGCCGAGAACTCCATCTGTCCGTAACGGAAACGGCATTGGGCATACGACAAGTAGCAATGTGTCTTGGCGCGGGTGATTGCCACATAGAACAAGCGGCGTTCCTCCTCCATTTCTCGTGGGTTGCCCGACACCATATCGCTGGGGAACAACCCTTCTTCCAAGCCCACCACAAACACCGTTCCGAACTCCAAGCCCTTGGCAGAGTGGATGGTCATGAGCGTCACCTTGGGTTCATCGCTTCCCTTGTCGCTGTCCACATCACTCATCAGCGAAACCTCCGACAGATAGTCGCTCAGCGAGATGTTCTCGTTGCCCTCCTCCATACGCATGTCGCAGAAGTCCTGCATACCGTTGATGAGTTCCTCCACATTCTCCTGACGCGAAAGGTTCTCAGGCGTCTTATCTTGATAGATATCGGCAATGATGCCACTTTGCTTCACAATCATCGTGCCAATCTGGTTGGCAGCCATCGTCTGCACATTCTCCACGAACGAGGCAATCATCTCACGAAACGCCCCAATCTTCGTCAAGGTACCTTTGTTCACACCCAGTTCATATTGTTCGGGCGCGCTAATGACTGTCCAGAGGCTCACCTCATGCTCCGTTGCCGTTTGCAGAATCTTGCTCACCGTCGTCTGTCCGATGCCTCGTGCCGGATAGTTGATGACACGCTTGAACGCCTCCTCATCGTTCGGGTTCACAGCCAATCGGAAATAGGCAATCACATCCTTGATTTCCTTGCGCTGATAGAACGAAAGACCGCCATAGATGCGATAAGGAATCGCCTCCTTGCGCATCGTGTCCTCAAATACACGGCTCTGCGCATTCGTCCTGTACAGCACGGCAAAGTCCGAGTACTCACACCCCTCTCTCCGCTTGGTGGCACGAATGGCATTCACCACCATCTTTGCCTCCTCTATGTCCGAATGTGTGTCCATCACATGCAGCTTCTCCCCTCGGTCATTCTCCGAGAAGATGTCCTTCTGAATCTGGTGGCTGTTCTTCTTGATCAGGCTGTTTGCCGCCTCCACGATGTTCTGCGTCGAACGGTAATTCCTCTCCAGCTTGAACAACCTTGCCCCCTCGTATATCTTCTGGAACGTCAGGATATTGTCGATATTCGCCCCTCGGAAACTGTAGATACTCTGGGCATCGTCACCCACCACACAAACGTGCCGATGGTTCTTCGTCAGTTGCCACACGATGCGATGCTGCGCAAAGTTCGTGTCTTGGTACTCATCCACCAACACATACCTGAACCGCTGTTCCCATTTCTCCAGCACGTCGGGATGTTGCTCAAACAGGCGGTAGGTATAGAGCAGGATGTCATCAAAATCCATCGCATCACTCTGACGGCATCGACTGCAATAGCGCAGGAAAATCTGTCCCATCATCGTCATGTTGTGTCGTGCATCCGCTTGTCGGTTGGCTGGGTTTGCCACATATTGTTCAGCCGTCACCAGCTGGTTCTTCGCATTAGAGATGACGCCCAGTACCGTCCCTGGCTTATACGTCTTGTCATCCAGTTCCATCTCCTTGATGATGCTCTTCACCAGACTCTTGCTGTCAGCCGCATCATAAATGGTGAAGTTTGCCGAGAAGCCAATCCGTTCGTGCTCCTGACGCAAGATACGAAGAAAGATGCTGTGGAATGTACCCATCCACAACATCCTTGCATAATCCACCCCCACGATCTTCGCGATACGGTCTTTCATCTCACCCGCCGCTTTGTTCGTGAAAGTCAATGCCAAAATGGACCAAGGCTGATACCCCTGCTCCATCAGGTAGGCAATCTTATAGGTCAGCACCCTCGTCTTGCCCGACCCTGCGCCAGCAATCACCAGCGAAGGTCCCTCACAATATTCCACCGCCTCCCGCTGAGGAGGGTTAAACGTCTCTAAATAGTGATCCAATTCTTCAAGAACTTCAATTCTTCAACTTTTCAATTCTTCTTAAACACCGACACCTTCGGCATCTTCACATACTTTCCCTTCTCCGTCGTCTTCATCACTTGGTCGCCCACCAGTCGCAGTTCGATGTTCCCCTCCTCTGTCAATTTCAGTTCCACATCCTGCGCGTCATAGCCGATGTCGCTCACCATCCTCACCACCGCCTTATTGTCTTTCACCTCCTTCACCTTCAGAATCACCCACGTTCCGTTCAGTTCACCCTTCACATATCCATACGTGTCCTCCCCTTCAAAGTCCTTCAGCGGAATCTTCTTCTCCGCCAGATTGATGACCATCGTAGCCTGCAGAGCCTCACATTGATACATGCCCTGAAACGCCTCCTGTGCCCAGCCGCTCAAAGCCGCCAGCGCCAGCATCCCTGTCAATAACACTTTCTTCATAAGCCTGTTATATTATTTGTGGGACAAAGGTATGACTAATTGAGGACACTACCAAATAAATCACAAAAAAATCTCACCCTCCTCTTTAACCTTTAACCTATACAGCCTTTGACTTTTGACCTTAGTCCTTCGACCTTTGATATTTTCTTGAAAAAAATTCGTGTCAATTAAATCTTTTTTGTCATCTTTGCGTCTTGTTTGTAGAGATGTCTCGAAAAGAGGCACCCATCACATAGATTATCAACTCAAAAAATGAACGAGGAAACGGAACAGTTATTGGCAGAATTAGAGCGGATTGTCGTGGAGCGGCAAGACTGGCTGTTTCGTTTTGCCTATATGCGAATCGGCATCAGGGAGGACGCAGAGGATGTGGTGCAGGAGGTGCTGCTGAACGTGTTCCGACGAATGCTGGAGAAGATGCATGTGGAGAGCGTGGAGCAATATGTCATCCGTTCCATCAGCAATGCTTGCAATGACTACTTCCGACGGAAACCGCTTCGAATGGTGCCACTCGACAAAGCAGAGGAAGTTCCCGTTCATGAGGGCGACAGACAGATACACGAGGAGTTTGTGAGAGTCAACAAATTGCTGGATGCCTTGCCCCAGGAACAATCAGAAATCGTGCGACTGAAATGCTACGACGACTTGACCTTCAAACAGATTGCCGAACTGCAAGACATTCCAGAGGCGACAGCAAAGTCACGATACCGATATGCCATCATGCATATCCAACAAATGCTCAAGAAGAAAGGAGAATAAGATATGAATACAGATAACATCAACATCCCAGAGGAGGACTTCAACGAAGGGTTGGAGGACATCGAGCAATTGCTCAAGCCTCAATGCGAATTCAAGGCATCAAACACCTTGAAGGAAGAGGTGCTGGCTCAGGCAAGGGAGGAAATCAAGCCTCGTCGCAAGGTCAATGGATGGCCTTGGATGGCAGCTGCCTGTGTGGTTGGATTTTCCCTGCTTTGGTTCACGCCACCTGAGGAGAAGAAGGCAGACGCTGCCCTCCATGCCCATCTGGTCAGAGCCTACGACATGGAGCATGCAAAGACCGCTTGTGTCAGTTCTTCCGACAGGATGAACACCTACGAATCCTTTGAGGACATCGAGCGGAGAATGAGAAGCAAAGGAGAGGCTCTGATAGCAAACAACCAACCCATTACATCTTATAATTAAAAATGAAAACAATGAAAAAAATCATGATATGGGCAACACTGCTCGTGAGTGTGTGTGCCTGCCAAAACAACCCAATGGATGACGAACTGCCCATGCCATCCACCTTCACAGAACTCTTTGAAGGAATCGCCTCAATGAAGGGGGATGTCTTTGTGACCATTTCTGCCAGTGACTCCGCTACCACCAGTTATTATTATGAATGGTTTGGATATTATGAGGATTATGGTGTTCCCGCCATTGAAATGGACACTACCCTGATGAACGAAAGCAAGACCAACGATTCTGTCGCTGCTTTGGTGGCAGAGCGGGAAGCCATCGAGGACAGTGTGGCACAAACCAAACGGACGATTCGTGAGTATGTCGAAAAAGGCATCCTGCATTTAGTGAACAAATACCGTCCACAGGCAGCCAAGTATTACAAGTTTGAGAGCCATCGGAACGGAAGAGATTCGGTCGAGTTTGTGCTTGCCCCCCAAGAACTGACTGACTCGTTGCCAGAAGATCGCGACAAGAACAATTTCATGGAAACCTACGTTTACTACCCAGAGTGGTTCCACTATTATAATAATGGCGACAAGGCTCAGAACTATACAAGAATTTGTTATCACAGGGAGGAAAGGAATGCCAACAAGAAAGCCGCCCATGCAGAAGACGTCCGAGCCCTGTTCCTGAAATTCATCTCCAGCTATAAGGATACCAAAAAATATCCTGTGAAATATCAGTTGGAGGACAACAGCAAGGAATTTGAAGGTGGAACCATCGCTTTTAACTGGCGACATGGTGATGACAAGACTTCCCTCATCGAAGGAACGCTGTATGAACTTCCTGTCAAAGGAAATGATAAAATCAAGGCTGTGGAGGAACTGCGTTCCATGATCATAGAATTCATGAACACCCACTATGCAGCGTGGCTTGAATGTCGCTATCCTGAATACAAGTTCGACATGACGGAATGTGACAGATATGCCACTCAGTTGATGCAGCTAAGCGTCAACGATGCCAAGCCCAAAGACCGACTGAAAGGCATCTTCCATGTTCAGGTGGGAAACTATTCACAGGACGAAGGTCTCAAAATCCTTCTGATGGATGTCCGCAAAGAACATTTTTTCGTCCCGATGAATTGGATGATTGTAAAGGAAATCAACGATGACAGAATTGAATGGTTGCCCGGACACGAAAATGGATATTAGCAGTAAAGATTCGTGAAAAGTGAAGAGTGAAGAGTGAAAAAATCATCTTACCAGCTATTCGAATGGTTAGTTACTTAGATTTTTCACTTTTCACTTTTCAATTTTTACTTTTTTTCGTACCTTTGTAGCAAAATTCATTCTAATTAAAAACTAAAACCTAACAACAATGAGCACAAAACAAAAGCGCTACATCCTTACAGAGGATCAAATTCCAACACAGTGGTATAACATTCAGGCTGATATGGTAAACAAACCCCTGCCTCCTATCCATCCTGCAACAAAGCAGCCGCTGGGCGTAGATGACCTTGCACACATCTTCCCACGTGAATGCTGTGTGCAAGAACTGGACACCGAACATGCTTGGATTGACATCCCAGAGGATGTGCTTGACAAATATAAGTATTATCGCAGCACTCCATTGGTACGTGCTTACGGATTGGAGAAGGCTCTCGGCACTCCTGCCCACATCTATTTCAAGAACGAGAGTGTCAACCCACTCGGTTCTCACAAGATCAACTCGGCTCTGCCACAGTGCTATTATGCCAAGATGGAGGGTGCGACCAACGTGACTACTGAAACTGGTGCTGGTCAGTGGGGTGCAGCGTTGTCATACGCAGCTAAACTCTACGGACTGGAAGCTGCTGTTTATCAGGTGAAGATCACCATGCAGCAGAAGCCTTATCGCAGCAGCATCATGCGCACTTTCGGCGCTGTCGTGGAAGGTTCTCCTTCTATGTCCACCCGTGCTGGTAAGGACATTCTGACGAAGGATCCTACCCACTCAGGTTCTCTTGGCACTGCCATCTCTGAGGCTGTGGAACTCGCCACTACTACTCCTAATTGTAAATACACGCTCGGCTCTGTGCTGAACCACGTAGGTCTGCACCAGACCATCATCGGTTTGGAGGCTGAGAAGCAGATGGAGATGGCTGGTGAATATCCAGATATGGTGATTGCTTGCTTCGGCGGTGGTTCCAACTTTGGTGGTATCGCTTTCCCATTCATGCGTCACAACCTCAAGGACGGCAAGAAGACGGAGTTCATCGCAGCCGAACCAGACAGCTGTCCAAAGTTGACTCGTGGTCAGTTCCGTTATGACTTCGGTGACGAGGCTGGTTACACCCCACTCTTGCCAATGTACACCCTTGGCCACAACTTCAAGCCCAGCAACATCCACGCTGGTGGTCTTCGTTATCATGGTGCTGGTATGATTATCTCTCAGCTCATCAAGGACGGTTA
>JAGCDQ010000048.1 GCA_017651245.1 Bacteroidaceae bacterium
ATCAAGTCTGACACGTCGAAATTAGATTCGGCAACCAGACCTCCTCGCGAGCCGGTATTTAGGGCGATGTATAGTGTGAGCCCTGCTCCTTATCAGCGATTGGATGTGATTGATAAGGGAGGTGTGGACATCGAAATCAAGAAAGATTGATCCTATGGCGACGCTCTCTATGAGACAACGGGCAGGATTGGAACTTGACCGTCAACTCCGCAAGAACCACAAGCTGTTGCATCCTTTGCGACAGCTCTTTTGGGAATGCACCCTGCGCTGTAACCTGCATTGCAAGCATTGTGGCAGCGACTGCAAGACCGAGGCATTGGCGCCCGATATGCCTGCTGAGGATTTCCTCAAGGTGATTGATGAGCAGGTCACTCCTCATGTGGAGGATACGCACGAGGTGATGATCATCTTCTCTGGTGGGGAACCGTTGGCAAGGAAAGACATCGAGGATATCGGCTTGGAACTCTACAAGCGTGAATATCCTTGGGGTATGGTCACCAACGGCATGATGCTCACAGAAGAACGTTTCAAGCGTTTGTGTGCATCAGGATTGCGCAGTGTGGCAGTGAGTCTTGACGGCAAAGAAGAAGACCACAACTGGATGCGTGGACATGAGAGCAGTTTCAAGAATGCGATGCGTGCCATCCATTTGTTGGCAGCACAGAAACAGGTGATTTGGGATGTGGTCACTTGTGTGAACAACCGAAACATCCATTATCTGCCCGAATTGAAGGAGATGCTCTATGAGGCAGGCGTGCGTCAATGGCGACTCTTTACCATCTTCCCAGCAGGTCGTGCCAAGCAGCATCCCGATTTGCAGATTTCTAACGAGCAGTTCCGTACCTTGATGGACTTCATTGTGGATTGTCGCAAAGAGGGCAAGGTGCATGCCAGCTATGCCTGCGAGGGTTTCGTGGGAGAATATGAGGGCAAGGTGCGTGACCACCTCTATCGGTGTGAGGCAGGGTTGAGTATCGCATCCATCCTCATTGATGGCAGCATCTCTGCTTGCACCAGCATCCGAGGCAAGTACTATCAGGGCAATATCTACGAAGACGACTTCTGGGATGTCTGGGAGAACGGTTTCCTGAACTATCGCAATCGTGACTGGATGAAGAAAGGCGATTGTGCTGCCTGCAAGATGTTCCGCTATTGCGAGGGTGGGGGAATGCACCTCCGAGACGAAGAGGGAAACCTGATGATGTGCCACATGAAGCGATTAGGACATTAAAAGTGAAGAGTGAAGACATAAGAAAGGCTACGCCAATTCGGTGTAGCCTTTCTTGATTATCTTCATTCTTATTTCTCCGAAAGTCTGCTGCCAATCTTCGTGACGCGTCCTTCTGATGGCTTGCCTACAGAGTCGGTCGCTTCTGTGGCGCGAGTCTTGGCGTAATAGTAATCGTCGTAGTAATAAACGCCGCTCCAATCCCATTCCAGATAGACATAACCGTGAGTCCTGTAGAGGTTGTCGTAGTCATACCAGTTGTAGTAGTCAGCCATCTTGATGAGGTCGAATGGTGAACTGCTGTTGGGGAAATAACCTGTGAAGTGGTTATTGTTCAGACGGTAGTTACGGATGCTCGTGTTGTATTCAGGATAGCCTGGGTAGTTCAGCGTGATGATGCCGTTGTTGATGCTCCAGCTGAAACGGTAGCTGAGACGCTGGTAAGGACCCGTCCTGTACCAATCCACCTGATAGCCATAGCCGTGAGTGGCGTAGTCGTAGTCGGGATAGAACACGATGTCGGTGTCGTAGGAGTCATACTCCACGTAGTCGCCGTTCGGGTAGGTGTAGCCGTAGTACATGCCCCAGTCGCCTTGCCACTGTCCTGAGAGCACCATAGCCTCCTCCGTGTCGTCGTCTTTACATGAGGTGAACATCAGGCAAAGTCCTGCCATTGCGATGATGCTGAAAAGAGAGAATGCTTTTTTCATGTCGTTATCGTTTTTAATGGTGAATAATCTTACTGATCTGCGAAGCGGTTGCCCAACTTGATGGATGGCGCCTTCTCCTTCGGCATCTCGTCGATGTTCTCGCCGCGTGTCCTCGCCTCATAGTCATAATAGTAGTAGCTGTCGCTGGCGATTTCACTTGCCACCACCAGTCCTGTCCATGTCCATGCAAGGATGGTGCCAGCGGTCTCCATGTTGAGGGCTGCATAATCCGACCACTTGTACACCTTCCAGATGGCGTCGAGGTCGAAGCGCGTGTTGCTGTTGTTGAAATATCCCGTGAAGTGCTTCTTGCTCAGGTCGTAGTTGCGGATGCGGGAGTTCAGTTCTGGGTGTCCAGGATAGTTCAGGTAGATGATTTTCTTGTCCACATACCACGTGAACGAGTAGAACAGCTTCTCATAGGGACCGCCATCTGCTTGGTTGTACCAGTCAATCTGGTAGCCCTGTCCCTTTGTGTCGTACTTCTCGTCAGGATAGAACACCACCGAACTCTGGTAGGAATCATACTGGTTTCCCTCCTCATCCGTGTAGTACATGCCCCAGTAGCCTTCCCATTCTCCTGAAAGCTTCATGGCGATTTTCTCATCCTTGTGGCACGAGGTGAACAGAAAGCCCACACACAGCATGGCGATGACACCTAAAATCTGATTGCTCCTTTTCATATTTTTGCGATTGTTATTTTGTTACGTTGGCAAAGTTACGAAATAAAATCGGGATAACGATAAGGAATCCACTATTAATTGCAGGAATTTCTTCCTTCCCTATAGGAAAATCCCCCTCTTCCCCTTTTCTTTAACCCTTAACCTTTAACCTATAACCTTTAACCGTTAACCTATAACCGTTAACCGTTAATCTTCTTCACTCGAATCACACGGCTGGCAAACTGTCCGCTGAGGTTTGCCTCGATGCCTGTCTCCATGAGGAATTTGCCAGAGAAGGTCTTACCCTCGAAACTGCTGCTGCGACGGTCGGTGCTCCCGAACTCGGTGAGCTGGTAGGTTGCATTGGGGTCGAGCCCTGCCATGTGCCAACGGGGGGATTCCAAACCGATGTAGTTCTCGAACTTGTAGCAGAAGAACACCGCTTCGGACTTGTCCTCAGTGACGAACATCTCACTACAGAAACCCTTGTTGTCGTAGGGGGAGAGCAGGCGGTAGAGGTCACCTAACTGGATGATGGGACGGATCTCCTTGTAGAACGCCATCGCCTTCTTGGCATAGGCACGCTCCTGGTCGTTGAGGTCGCTGGGCTTCATCTCCATGCCCAAACGTCCTGTCATCGCCACATCGAAGCGGAACTTCAGCGGAATGATGCGACCCGTCTGGTGGTTGGGTGAGGCGCTGACGTGCTGAGCCATTGCCATCGGAGGGAAGAAGTGGCTGGTGCCCCATTGGATGAAGAGGCGCTGCTGGGCATCGGTGTCGTCAGAGACCCAGAACTCGTCGAAGTAGGGCAGGGCACCCCAGTTCACACGACCGCCACCGCTGGAACAGAGCTGGATGACCAGATTGGGATGGGCGGCACGAATGCGCTCGAGGGCAGCACGGAGTCCCAGATGATAATCGACGAAGAGGTGGCTCTGCTTGTCTGCCGTCAGATAGCTGCTGCCGAAGTTCTGCATCGACATGTTGCAGTCCCATTTAATATAATGTAGGGTGGGATTCTCCTTCACGAGGTTGTCCACGATGCCGACCACGAAGTCCTGCACCTTGGGGTTGGAGAGGTCGAGCACCAACTGTGTGCCACCACGACCTTTCGAGAGTTCGCGTGTGGGGTGAGCCACCACCCAGTCGGGATGCGCCTCGAAGAGTTCGCTTTCGCTGTTGGTCATCTCTGGCTCAATCCAGATGCCGAACTTCAGACCTCTGTCCTCTGCCGCCTTCACCAGGGCGGGAATGCCGTTGGGGAGTTTCTGTGTGTCAGTCACCCAGTCGCCCAAGGCTTTGGTGTCATTGGTGCGACGATATTTCTTGCCAAACCATCCGTCATCCACCACGAAGAGTTCGCCGCCCAGCTCTTTCAGACCGTCCATCATCTGCTCACACACCTCTTGGTTCACATCCATATAGACACCCTCCCACGAGTTCAGCAGAATCTCGCGGAGTGCCTGTCCGTTGTGCAACTGAACGTTGTGTCCCCAGCGATGGAAAGCACGGCTCACGCCTCCCTTGCCCTCTTCGCTATAAGTCAATGCCAGTTCAGGTGTCGTGAACGACTCGCCCGATTTCAGCGTGTAGGCTGTGTGGAGGTCGTCGATGCCAGCCAAGAACGTGTGGCGATTCTTTCCACGAGTCTCGATGCGCAACTTGTAGTTGCCTGTCCAGCAGAGGGCAGCACCAATCACGCGTCCTGTATTCTCCTGAGGCTTTCCATCGAGCGAGATCATCACCTCGGCACGGTCGTCCATCGCTGTACGCACACCGTCGTGGTTCACGATGGTCTTCAAACCTGCTGTCAGAGGCTCTTCGGTCATGCCAGCCTCCTGTCCCCAAGCCCCGTGGAAGTGAGTCAGCCAAGCCCCTTCCTGACGCAGCGGCATCACACCACTGGCATACTGCTCCAGCTTGATGGGCTTCTTCTCGCCGTTGCGAATCACCGTCCACGTCACGATCACGTCGCTCTTGTCGTTGGCTTTATAATGGATGTCCACGAAGAAGTCATACTTCTTGTCCTTCATCGAGATGATGGTCTCATCGCCTTTCTGTTGACAGCCCGTCACCACCAGCTCCGTACTCATGTTGCCGTCGGCATGGGTCACGCTCAGTGCCGTCTCGTTGAAACTGTCACGACCAAAAGCAGGATAGGCATCGCCGTTCAGACCCCTGGCATCATAGACCTCATGCGCCTGTTCTGGCTTGATGCGCGAGCCATAATATTGAATACGTGGTGTCTGACCCTCGTTCACAGCGAG
Organism: Bacteroidaceae bacterium; assembly: GCA_017651245.1. Taxonomy (GTDB): domain Bacteria; phylum Bacteroidota; class Bacteroidia; order Bacteroidales; family Bacteroidaceae; genus Minthosoma. The sequence continues at coordinate 4,871 of JAGCDQ010000048.1, forward strand.
CATCAGCGTCGTTTTGGGTGTGTTCACAAATACATCCTTGGCACTGGCTCCTGCGCTTAGCGTCAAGGCAAGAATGGAAATCAGCAAATGTTTCATGTTTGATAGGTTTTGATTATTTTCTTTTGCAAAGGTAATGCTTCTTAGCGAGAATACCTAACACAGCCCCACAATTTTCTCCTTCTCATGCGTTATTACCTAAAATCAGTGCCTGCACCACCATCTTAAGATAATTTTTCTTTCCCCAACATCAAGGAGTGGAGGCTTCTCCTCGCCCCATCTTTCTCTCCCATAGAGGGGGGTGGAGGGGTCTTTGTTTTGCCGTCGGCAATCCATGGCTTTGCCGTCGTCTCTTTGGTGTTTTGCCGCCGCCTCTTTTCATCGATGCCGTCGGCTTGTTTTTCTGGTACTTTGCCACCCTTTTCAGGCGTCCCTGAAGGTGAAAACATTCTTTCTTTATTTCTGGTACAAAGTTACGACTTTTTTCTAATATATACAAATATTTGTAGATTTTTTTTCGAAATATTTTTGATTATTTTTGTGTCCCTCGTTGCGTACCAGCGTACCAACGTACCATTTGCTATTTTCGATGGGGAGGTGAAAGCGATGGAAAGAGGGAATATTTAGTTTTATATTATATATATCATATATATAATATAAAGTTATTTTCTCCCCGATGCTACGAACATACAATTTTCCAAATGTTACGCTGGTACGCTGGTACGTTGGTACGTATCCAACGACTCATCGCCGATCACCTGATAGAGAAGGTGGCAGAAGTAACGCGTGGCACCAATGCACATAAAGCTATATTCAGAAAAACAGGCACCCTCATGCTGTAACGTACCAGCGTACCAACGTACCATTTGAAGATTTGAGATTTGAGATTTGAGGTTTGAGAGTTCAAAGTTCAAAGTTCAAGGTTGGGTTTACTGTTTACTGTTTATGGTTTATTATTCATGCACATCGCGTCAGCCTTCGCTAACCGCTAACCGCTAACCGCTAACCGAAAAAGGGGAGGGTCCGTATGGATGCCTCTCCTTTTTTTTAGTCCTCAAAAACGATTTTTTGCCAAGTGAAGAAATGGATTGTTTATTTTTCATAAGAAACTGAGGAATAGCGTGTTAGGTGGGGTGATGTAAAATTTTTGTAAATTGCTTTCCACCCCCTCTGTGAAAATGTAAATTTTTTGTAAATTGATTTTTTTGGTACTTTTGCCATGAAATGCCTACCTTTGCACCCAACAAAAATGTTTCATGAAAAAGTTCACATTATGAAAAGATTTACATTGTTTATTCTCATCATGCTGACCACCCTCGGAGGTTGGGCACAGAAGAGCAAGGTGCTCAAACACACCAAAAAGAGCATCACGTTTGTGGTGGACGAAGATCTGCCCAAACCCAAGCAGACATTCAGCACGATGTCATCCGATCAACTTTGCACCTATATTATTTATAAGAAAATGCCCAGTGCCGATCCCAAAGTGGTGAAGAACAGTTTCAATGGTGAAGAACTGTGCTATCTGGGCGAGGACAACTTCTATAAATGTATCGTGCAGGCGTTTGCCGACCATCGTTC
>JAGCDQ010000049.1 GCA_017651245.1 Bacteroidaceae bacterium
AGATGGTCATCGCTTCCTCCACTATCAGTTGCAGGTGATGAACGGTCAGGGCATCAACACTGGTGACAAGAACGGTCACAAGGACTTCATCGGTTCTCTGCAGTTCCAACCCATCAAGGACCTCTTCATCGGCATCTTCGGCTGGACAGGCGACTATGTGGACAACACAGGTGTGGAGATTGACCGTAACCGTTGGGCAGCGTCTGTGAAGTATGAGCACAACGATTGGACGGTGCGTGCAGAATACGCGCATGCTCAGGGCATTCTCGCCAATTATCAAGGCGAGGGAAAAGCTGATGGCTGGTACGCCACCGTGGGCGTTCCTTGCACTCCTTGGCTCAAGGTTTATGGCAAGTACGACGCCTATCGTGCCGACAAGACCTGGGACACCACCAAGACCATCTACAGCATCATCCCCAACATCCAGATTCACAAGAACCTTATGTTGCAGGTGCAGTACAACCACGTGCACAACCGCAACCTTGTCCACAAGGACTACAACGAACTCTGGGCTGAGATGTATGTTCGCTTCTAAGCATCGTCACGTCGGAAACAACCCATTTGTCTCTCTTGTAACATAGATGAAAGAATTAGTAACGGGAGAGAAGATGACATGAGGGGAAATATTCGTAACTTTGCCGCCAGAATCAAAACCTATTGACATGAAAAGATTATTATTGTGTGTTGCAGTAAGCATTTGTACTGCCGTTTCAGCATTGGCGGCTGAGCAGTTCGTGATTTTTGCCCCTCAGGGGGATGCCCTTTGTCTGACAGACCAAAAGGGTGAGATGGTGTATGACCAGAATGACTGGAAAGGCGTGCACATCGCCATCAACAACCTGAAGAAGGACCTGGAGAAGGTGACGGGCAGGAAGGATTTCCCCATCACCATCGGCACGCTGGGCAAGAGCACCGTCATCGACAAGATGGCGAAGAAGGTTCCCGCCATCAAGCAGCTGAAGGGTGCGACGGAGAAGTTCATCATCACGACGGTGAAGGATCAGTTGGTCATTGCTGGTAGTGACAAGCGTGGTACGATTTACGGCATCTACGAATTGAGTGAGCAGATCGGTGTGAGCCCTTGGTATGACTGGGCTGATGTGCCTGTGGAAAAGCACGATCAACTCTATATTAAGAAAGGTGTATATACAGATGGTGAGCCAGCGGTGAAGTATCGTGGCATCTTCCTCAACGATGAGGCTCCCTGCCTGACGGGATGGGTGAAGGAGAACTATGGAGGCTACAACCACGAGTTCTATGCCCGCGTGTTCGAACTGGTGCTGCGCCTGAAGGGTAACTATATGTGGCCTGCGATGTGGGATGCGATGTTCTACGCTGACGACCCACTGAACATGCAGACTGCTGATGATATGGGCGTTTGCATGGGAACGAGCCATCATGAGCCTTTGGCACGTGCCCACAAGGAATGGACGAGCCATCGTAGGGAATATGGTGCGTGGAACTACGACACCAACCAAGAAACGCTGGACAAGTTCTGGAAAGGTGGTGTGGAGCGTATGAAGCACACCGATGATGTGGTGACGATTGGTATGCGTGGTGATGGTGACGAGGCAATGGGCGATCATGCTGATGTGGCACTCTTGGAGCGCATCGTGACCAACCAGCGCAAACTGATTGAGGAAGCAACAGGCAAGCCAGCCAAGGAGACTCCCCAGATGTGGGCTTTGTATAAGGAAGTGCAGGAGTACTATGAGAAGGGTATGAATGTGCCAGACGATGTGATTCTCCTCCTTTGTGACGACAACTGGGGCAATGTGCGTGTGTTGCCTGAGCAGGAATGGAACAAGGGAACGGGTGCCTTCTCGAAGCGTCATCCTGGCGGATATGGGCTCTATTATCATGTGGATTATGTGGGTGCACCTCGTAACTCCAAGTTTCAGAATATCTCGCAGGTGCAGCGTATGTGGGAGCAGTTGCAGCTCACCTACACCTATGGTGTGGACAAATTGTGGATTCTCAACGTGGGCGACTTGAAACCGATGGAGTTCCCGATTGACTTCTGGTTCAGAATGGCTTGGAACCCTTCACAGTTCAATCCTTCCAACCTGATGGAATACACGGAGAAGTTCTGCCGTCAGCAGTTTGGCGAGAAATGTGCGAAGGAGGCCGCACGCATCCTGAATCTGCAATGCAAATATGCGCATCGCCGCACGCCTGAGCAGTTGGATGCAAGAACCTTCGACTTGCTCTCTGGCGAATGGAAGGAGCGTGTGGAAGAATACGACCAGTTGGAGCGTGAAGCCACTATCTTGCGTGAACTCATGCCTGTGCAGAACCGAAATGCCTACAACGAGCTCATTTATCATCCTGTGCGTGTATTCTGCAATCTCTATAATATGTATTATGCAGTGGCAATGAATAGCTATTATGCCCAGCGGAAAGACCTTCGTGCCAACGAATGGGCTGACAAGGTGGAACTGTGTTTCCGTCGTGCTGCCGAACTTTGCGATGAATACAACCACAAGATTGCAGGAGGCAAGTGGAACCACATGATGGATGAAATCTATATCGGCTATCGTTCGTGGAACAACCCACGACAGAACACGATGCCACAGGTGAGACGTGTGGAGGAAGCAGATGCTGTGGCTGGTGAGGAACTGGCCATTGTGCCCAAGAAGACCATCGCCATCCTCGAAGCAGACGAGTTTGTCAGCAAGAAGGATTCGAAAGAAGCAACTTGGCAGGTGGTTCCCGACCTCGGTATCTTTAAGGCAGGTGTGGCTTTGTTCCCTTATACCAAGAGCACGGAGGGCGCTGGCATCACCTACGAGTTCAATGCTTCTGAGGCAAGTGAGAAAGCAACTGCCACCATCATCCTTGCCACCAACTTCCCCTTCAATGATGGTAGAGGACAACGTCTCTCAATTAGTTTTGATGGTAAGGAACTGCAGACGCTCAATGTTAACGAAGCCAGCCGCTATGTGGTTCAGATGTCGCACGACCAGAACTTCGAGTGGGAAACCACACGCATGAACAGACAGCGAGTGACCTTGCCTGCTTTGACGCAAGGCAAACACCAGCTCACCCTTCAGCCACTCGACCCCGGTGTCGTGATTGAACGCATCGTGGTGGAGTAAAACCATACCTTTTTGGAAACAAAAGTAGCTTCTGCGGCTTTGGTGATGAAAAAAAAGCGGTAAAAATGCTTGAAATGGATTATTTTTACTAATTTTGCATCATCAAAAGACATAATGAATTCGCAAATGGGAAACATTTTGATTGCAGAAGCGGTAGCAACAGATGGCACCGGACTCTTTTCTCAGGGTGCCATCTGGGCTGTTTTGTTTGGTGTATTGCTGATAGCAGTGGTGGCGTATGCGATTTGTCGCATGGTGCTGATACGAGAACGCAAACGGATGGAAGAAGAGATACGGAAGATGCGTTTAGAACACCGGACCGCATTGGAGGAAACGAAACAAGGCGTTCTGAATGGAGTAAGCAGGGATTTGATTACGCCAATCACGCTTATCATCAGTCCGTTGCAGCAGTTGGCAGCAGAGCCTTTAAGGGATGATGTAAGAGTGAGCATCCAGATGATTCTGAGGAATGCGCAACTGTTGTTGCATCAAGTGAACATGTTACCTTCGGGTGTAAAGGGAAATGTGGTGTCTTCTCTGCCACCTGTGGATGCCGTGATGACACAAATGGTCACCCCCACCCCAATGCCAAAGGTGAAGAATGACAGCAAGGACACGCACCAGATGGCAGGAATTGATGACAGCAACGTGGGAAAGATGGCTTCGGGCAGAGAGAACGAGACGAAACAGGAGGGAACAGAAGAAGACAAGCGTTTCACGATGCTGATGGTGGACGACAGCCCTGACATGTGCCGTTTCGTACATGACTATTTCCGTGGTGAATATCATGTCCTCACAGCCAGCAATGGTGAGATGGCATTGGAGCGTCTGGAAGAGAATGACAGCATCGATTTGGTGGTGAGTGACGTGAACATGCCGAAGATGGACGGTTTAGAACTCTGCAAACGTATCAAAACAGACTTGAGATGGTCGCATATCCCAGTGATTCTGCTGACAGGTCGTCAAGGTGACCAAGTGGAAATGGAAGGTCTGCGAATGGGAGCAGACGACTACATCACAAAGCCTTTCAATGTGGAGATGCTTCGCCTGAGAGTGAAGAAATTCATTGAGAAGCAAGAGAATCGTCAGCGCCAGTTCCGTGAGAAGATGGATGTGGCACCCAGTGAAATCACCATCACGTCGGTGGACGAGCAGTTCATCCAGCGTGCCATCAAGATATGTGAGGAGCACATGTCTGACACAGAGTTCTCTGTGGAGGTGTTAGGACACGAACTGTCGCTCAGCCGCACATACCTATACAAGAAACTTATCCACATCACTGGCAAGGGTCCTGCAGAGTTTATCCGCACCATTCGTCTGAAGCGAGGCAAGCAATATCTGGAGCAGTCGATGATGCCAATTGCTGACATTGCTTTGGAGATTGGTTACGGCAACCCAAAACGATTCACCGAAAACTTCAAAGCCGAATATGGAATGTCACCTTCAGAATACAGCAAGAAGTTCCGGGTGGAGCAACAGAACAAAGAGATTGAATAATAAACAATAGAGAAAAGAATGAGACAATTTAAGGACATTCAAGTGGCAGTGGCAGGTACTGGATATGTGGGTCTGAGCATTGCCACTTTGTTGGCGCAGCACCATCAGGTCACTGCAGTGGATGTGATTCCTGAAAAAGTGGACTTGATTAACAACCGCAAGTCCCCCATTCAGGACGAATATATTGAGAAGTTCTTGGCGGAGAAGGAACTGAATCTGACGGCAACACTTGACGGTAGGAAAGCATATGCTGATGCAGACTTTGTGGTGATCGCCGCTCCGACGAACTACGACCCCGTGAAGAACTATTTCGACACCTCACACGTGGAGGAAGTTATTGACCTCGTGTTGGAAGTGAATCCTGATGCAGTTATGGTGATAAAATCGACCATTCCCGTAGGATACACGGAAAGTCTCTATAAGAAATATGGTTATGCGATGAGACTACTATTCTCGCCTGAGTTTCTGCGTGAGAGCAAAGCTTTGTACGACAACCTTTTCCCTTCTCGCATCATCGTCGGTTCGCCCAAGCGTATCGAAGTGAAGTATGCCAATGAACTGAAAGAGGCCGCACAAACCTTTGCCACTCTCTTGCAGGAAGGTGCAGAGAAGAAAGACATCGATGTGCTCTACATGGGACTGACTGAGGCTGAAGCGGTGAAGCTGTTTGCCAACACCTATCTGGCGTTGCGTGTCAGTTACTTCAACGAACTAGACACTTACGCTGAAGTGAAGGGCTTGGATTCACAAGCCATCATTCAGGGTGTAGGCCTCGATCCCCGTATCGGCACCCATTACAACAATCCCTCCTTCGGTTATGGAGGATACTGTCTTCCAAAGGACACGAAGCAGCTCCTTGCCAATTATCAGGATGTGCCACAGCAGATGATGACTGCCATTGTGGAAAGCAACCGCACCCGCAAGGACTTCATCGCCGACCGCGTCTTGCAGATGGCAGGTTATTACAGCTACACCAACCGTATCCGTTGGAATCAGGAAACAGAAAAGGAAGTAGTGATTGGTGTGTTCCGTCTGACGATGAAGAGCAATTCCGACAACTTCCGCCAGTCATCCATTCAAGGCATCATGAAACGTATCAAGGCAAAGGGTGCCACCGTCATCATCTACGAACCGACGCTCGAAGACGGCACGACCTTCTTTGGTTCGAAGGTGGTGAACGACCTTGCCAAGTTCAAAACCCAGTCGCAAGCAATCATCGCCAACCGCTACGATGTATGCCTTGATGATGTGCAGGATAAAGTATATACCCGCGACATATTCCGTCGTGATTAATAAAAGACAAACAACACTTTATGACAAAGAAAACACTCTTTATCAGTTTACTGTTCATGTTGTGCAACGTGATGTGGGCACAGGATTTTGAATTGCGGTTGCTCAATCACTGGGATAACCCTAATGGTACCGTCGAACGTGGTTTTGCAGGCCACTCCATCTGGAAATGGGATGAGATTCCTGCTGACAAGGGTGCGATGCCCAAAGCCCTGAAAGCACGTTATGAGGAGTATGGACGTATCAACATGGAGTATGGTATCAATGGTACGGTGCTCAACAACGTGAATGCCAAACCACTTGCTCTTTCGACGGAAATGCTGAAGAAGACTGCCAAGATTGCCGAGGTGTTGCGTCCTTATGGCATTAAGGTGTATCTCTCTGTCAATTTTGCCTCTCCGAAGGCGTTGGGTGACCTTGATACAGCCGACCCGCTGGATCCTCGTGTGCCCCAGTGGTGGCAAAAGAAGGTGAAGGAGATTTATCGTCTTATCCCCGACTTCGGTGGTTTCTTGGTGAAAGCGAACAGCGAGGGAGAGCCTGGTCCGATGGATTATGGACGCACGCATGTGGATGGTGCCAATATGTTGGCAGAAGCATTGAATCCCTACAACGGTATCGTGATGTGGCGCGCTTTCGTGTATTCGGCAAAGGGACCAGGTGATGTGCAGAAGAGTGAAGTCCAACGTGCTTATGAAGGCGATCGTGCCAATCAGGCATACGAAGAGTTCATTCATTTCGATGGACAATTTGCAGACAATGTCATCATCCAGATCAAGAATGGTCCAGTGGATTTCCAACCTCGCGAACCTGTTTCGCCCCTCTTTTTCGGTCTAAAGAAGACCAAGATGATGGTGGAGTTCCAGATTACGCAAGAATATACTGGTGAGAGCATTCACACTTGTTTCTTGGCTCCCATGTGGCGTGAGTTCTTCAACACTTTGGGCATTGTGAAGAGAACAGATGCTTTGCAGAACCCTGTGCTTTCTCGCTTCCCCAACTTTGTCGGAATTGCAGGTGTTGCCAACATTGGTGACAGTCCTAATTGGACAGCGAATGACCTTGCGATGGCGAACTGGTATGCGTTTGGCAGGTTGGCAAATGATGTGACGGCTTCCTCCAAGACAATTGCTGAAGATTTTCTGCGCGACTATTACAAGACGGAAAATACCGACTTCATCCGTCCCATGACCCAACTTCTTGTGAAGAGTCGTGAGGCAGTGGTGGATTACATGATGCCACTGGGTTTGCACCACATCTTTGCAGGTGGTCATCATTATGGCCCTGAGCCTTGGTATGCTCCTCGTGGCTCTCGTGAGGACTGGTTACCCCGTTTCTACCATCGTGTTGACTCTATCGGAATCGGATTCAACCGTTCTGATCATGAGGAACTTTGTCTAGCTGGCAATGTAGGCTCCAACAATGTGAGTCAATATCCAGAACCTTTACGTACATTATATAATAATATGGAGACCTGTCCTGAGAACTTGCTTTTGTGGTTCCATCATGTACCTTGGGATCAGACGATGAGCAACGGATTGTCTTTCTGGGATCATCTCTGCTACACCTACGATAGGGGCGTGCGTCAGGCAAACGAGTTCGTGAAGACTTGGGAGGCAATGAAACCTTACGTTCCTGCTGAGCAGTACGAAGAACAGTTGTGGCGTTTTCAGCGTCAGGCAAAGGATGCGCAATGGTGGCGAGATGCCTGTCTCCTTTATTTCCAGACGTTCTCTCACCGTCCGTTGCCCCCAGACAGTCCTGCTTTCCACTTCACGTTGGAACAGGTGATGAACTACCATCTGCGTATGGACAACTATACAGCAGCAGACCCAACGAAGTTGCCCTAACGGTGCTTCATTGGGTCTGCCCCTTTTATACGATATTATACGATTTCTGGAATATCTGGTTCCACGAGTGGTTCTTCCGGCACTTCTGGATCCTCGGGTTCTTCTGGTACTTCTGGATCCTCGGGTTCTTCTGGTTTCTCTGGCTCTTCTGGTTCTTCCACCGTTGTTCCTCCGTTGATGTCCACAGTAATAGTACCATCCTCATGTTCCACGATGTTGTTAATCGTCTGACCCAACGTTCCTCCTGTGAATACAGCATATGAAGTCATCTCGGTCACGTTGTTTTCACCTGGGTAGAGGTCACCATGTTGTGACTTAGCCCATGTATTATCTTTATGTATAAAAGATGATATGAGTTCTCCGTCGGCAGGCACAATCGTCATGTGCTGAAAGTCAACATCTGTTGCCCTCACCTTTGTGTTTACCTTATTGCTGTTCCACAATACCTGATCGAAGTTCACGTGGCTAATCATGAGTCCATGGTTGGCTCCTAATGCATTATAATATGAACTGACAGAATAGCCTATATATTTGTCCATTCCGATGTTTTGCCGGTTCTCAAGGATGAAGTACTCATCTGGATTTGCCTTATTCACCACTTTGTATCCCACACCTCCTTTTTCCAATGGGGCAATCGTCAAGCTATATGCTGATTCAGGATCCAACTCCACCAGTTCCCTCCATCCTAGAAAGTCAAGCTCGTATGCTGATAATCCGACGGGCAGACGTCCGTTGTTTTTATAGCACCCGGAGTCCATCAAATCCCAATAGTCCATTCCATACTCTTTTTCGTCATAATCATAGAAGTCGGGCAATCCCAACCCGTGACACATTTCATGGACACATGCTCCAATGCCATCCATGTTAGCTTTGAACAATTCATTGGTGCATCCTGAAGCACCAAAGACGATCGAACGACCCTCGTTTTTCACCTCGATAGTTGAAACGGTTTCTTTGGGCCAGATGAATTCTGATTCCACGCCCTTTTGGTTCTGACCCTGTCCTGCATAAATAAAGAACACGAAATCCACCATACCATTTCCATCGTTGTCATATTGAGTCCAATCCACATCCTTTTGTACCGCCAATTGACAAGCCTCACTGTAAAAGTCGTTTATGTGGATGTCTTTCGATCTTCCACGGTCTTCGCCATAGTAGGTATAGCTTCGAGAGAGTGTGACAGGTCCGATGACATCAAAATCTGGGGAAAATTGTGTATCGGATTGATCTCGGAAGTACTCCCTCACCGAGCAATAGGAGTTACCGGGACTTACGCCTTTTTCTGCATTGAAGAACGCTTGATAAGCTTGATTGTTCTCTTCATCATTCTCGCCCACCGTGAAGAACAAATCTGCAAACTGCACCAAAATCACAGGCACCCTTGGCGAACCAATGCATGTCAGTGGTGCAGTAGCAGTGGAACCGACCTTACGCAATACTCCATTTGATGGTAACTGGGTATAATCAGTTACATTCTCAATGTGTCCACGGGTCTCAAAGACCTCATCTTGTGCTATGATATTCAGTGCCACCATCAGCAGCAGCACCATCCATAATATCCTTCTGTTCATTTAACTGTTTCTTCCTCTTTCTGATTTACATGATCGGACGATTTCTTGGATGCCCTCCTCTTGAAATAAGACATAACACCTATCACAATCAAGACAATCAATGTAGCATAACAAATAAAAGCATACGGACTCAACCAGATAGGAGGTTCCACGACAACGATGATTGAAGCCGCTTCGCCTTCCCATCGTTCAGGGTTATAACTTGCCTGCAACGTGATTTTATATGTACCCGCCGAGAGATTAGTCAATTGGATGGGTTGACCATTGTCCGTCACCACCCAAGGTTCATCTGGATTCAGTCGGTAGCGATACCATACTATTTCTCCACTTCGGTAGGTTGGAACGGCATAGTTGATAGAGAACGTGTTCTGATCCCTACTCAATCTTATTTGCTTCGTTAAGAATAGCGTCTGTTGCAGAATACCGGTTTCATCATTCGGCAGGATATGTTGACCGTTCACATATAGATTCAGGAAATATGGTCTCAACCTTTCTCTTGACAAGATGAAGGATGCTGGATTGAAGGAAATCATTCCTTTGTATGTGCCTATATACACTATACCATCCTGATCCACATAGCCCGACGCATAGTTAAGATAGGTTGAAGGCAATCCATTCGCCATTGTCACGTGGTTCATAACCTTTCTCCCAAGGTTATAGCTATAGAGTCCATTGAACGTGTTGATCCACAGACGATGATGAGTGTCTTCCAGAATATTTGTTACCGTTTCTTGTTTGAGTGTCTCTGACACATCAAGTTGTTCCGTTTTGCCTGTCTTGTCATCGTAGCTCATCAGACCATGAATATCCGTACCCACCCAGTAAAGTCCCTTTGAGTCTTCCATGATGACAGTGGTACTCATATAGTTAAATGCAGTCTGTTTAGCCTTCCACGTTCCATCCTTTTGCTGCTGAATTTTCCATAATCCTTTGTTAAACGATGACACCCACACATTGCCGTGACGATCGGCATAGAGGTGATGCGCATACACACCGTTTAGTTCAGGAATCATATTAAACTCTTCTGCCTTTTCATCGAAGATGTAAACACCCTGCGACGAACCAGCAAAGATGGTCTCGTTCTGGTAGCAAAGAGTTGCCGCACTAATTGAACGTCCCATATTGCTCTTGTTCGTTTTCTCGTATCGATGTTTCAGCTGCATGGTTCTCGTATCAATAACATAGACACCATTCGTAATGCTCGACACCCACAAATCATCACCCACCAATACCATTCCTTGCGCATTAAATGGAGGAGGATTCGATCCCCAAGACACATCTGCCAAATGCAGGGTTCCTCTCGCCTTATCCACCAAATAAAGACCGCCATCTTCCGTACCTACCCAAAGACGGCCGAAGTTATCTCCACAGATTTCACGTATCACATCCACATCCTCTGTTTCATCATCTGTCAAATAAATGGAGAAGTTATGCTGAGACAAACTGATTCGGTTCATACCGCCGAAATATGTACCAACCCATACTCCATTCTCTTTATCCACAAACAATGAGTGAACGGCATTATCCGACAATGAATTTACTGTAAAACGCGATTGGCGGATAGACTTCACTTGACCATCCCTCATTCGATAAATGAGCACACCACGTTCTGTTCCAACCCATAAATCATCACCATTTGGCGTGATGGAAGTGTGCGCAACAATGGGAGCCCCTTCGTCATCATGCGTCATCACCATCTTTGATGTGAATTTATCGGGTGAAAACAGACATACACCTGTATCAAAACTCACCAATGCCAATAGTCCATTCCTCATCTCAGTGATACTCGTCAAATTTCTAAAAGTATTCACACCTTCTGGCTTAACATTGTAAGAACGTAAACGATGATTGGGAGCGTCATAACGATATAATATGCCCTCACTGTCACCCAACCACACTGTACCGTCCTTTGCGACAGTGATACAACCAGGAGAGACCAGCCCTTCACCTATACGCTCCGCCTTATTCTGCTTCACATCAATGATGTACACTTTGCCGTCCATGATGCCCCAAAGGTTACCTTCCTGATCAAACAGAATCTGTTGAACATTTGGGGATTCGGGTAAATTCTCAGCAGTCAGCTTATACAGACGCTCTTCACTCATATTAAACACATAAATGCCACGTCTTGAACCTACCCACAACACTCCCTCCGCTGATGTAGTCAGCGATGTCACACGTCTGTAGTAACCACCAAGCCCTTCCTCATCTGGAATTTTATATTCATGTATGTGTTTACCATCAAAAGCGTAAAATCCACTTGACGTGCCGACCCAGATAAATCCGTTAATCTGTGTTACGCATGTAACTCCACGTGTCCTCAAGTCATCGTTCTTTCCAAAAGTCTTGATGTGGTACTCTTCCTGAGCACACATGTTCATCGCCATCAACATCATCCAAAACAAAATCGCTTTTTTCATATCATATTCTTTTTTATTTTTTAATACAATCCTTATTTAACTACAAACACTCTGCTTTCCCTCTGTCTCACTGCCTCAAACAACAGCACAGCTGCACTCACGCTCACATTCAACGAATCTAATTTTCCCCGCATCGGAATCCTGATATGTGCATCTGCCGCTTGTCGCCACACTTCTGTCAATCCCGTTGATTCCGTTCCCATCACAATCGCTGTCCCCCGCTTCATTTCCGTATCGTAATATAAGTGGGAATCCTGCAACTGAGCTGTCAAAATCTGAATCTCATGTTCCTTCAGAAATTCAATACATTCCTCACTTTCACACACTACACAAGGAACTGTAAACACTGCTCCAATGGAACTTCTGATAAGATTAGGGTTATACAAATCTGTCAGTGCATCACACACCACCACTGCATCAGCCCTTGCCGCATCTGCACTTCGCAATATTGCTCCCAAATTACCAGGTTTCTCCACACGTTCTACCACCACAATCAGCGGATTCTCGCTCAGTTTCAAATCCTCCAAACGCCACTCCTGACTTTTCACTATAGCTATCACCCCTTCTGTTCCTCCACGATATGCCATCTTCTCATACACACTCCTCGTCACCATAGTCGTATCAGCTTTGATTTCTCCATAGTTCCATGCTTCCATCTCCTCACACACAAAAACCTCTTTCACCTCCAATCCTGCTTCTACACAATGCGTCAACTCTCGCCTTCCCTCCACGACAAACAATCCCGTCCGCTTTCTCTCTGCAGACTTCTGCTGCAATGCCACCAATGCCTTCACTCGTGGATTATGCACACTTGAAATCATCCTATTTTCCGCCATACAACGCATTAAATTTTACAAAGATACCGCCTTTCTTTCTTTTCCACAAATAATATGAAAGAAAAATGAACAAAAACTTCGACCAGCCTATTTATTCAATCCGTATAAAGCAATTTCACCCTCTCCGCAAAGCGTTCTGGATGCTGTTTCAACTCCTCTACCACCTCTCTATAAGGACGGGTGGTGTCGAGATAGCGCTGTCCGTGGTCAGTCGGCAAGTGCTTCGGAGTCATATAGTCTTCACCAAAGTAGCAGACAAGGGCATCATGCGTATCGGTGGGAGCAGGGAACTTCGTATCTTCGAAAGGAATCCACACTTGTTCATCATACGAACTACGTTGACGGATGAAGTGATGTGTGCTGTATTTATAGGAAAGCACCGACACTCGTTTGGTCTTATCGGCATCCACCATACGGAACAGTTTTTCGTAGAGAGCAAAGCCCTTACGATAATCAACGAAATGGTAAAGTCCTTTTGACAACACGGCAATGATGCGTTTCCCAAAACTTGTCTTCTCGCTGAGGTCAGCCAATTCACCCCGGATGCTCTTTTTCACAATCATCGTGGCAGTCCGATGAAGGAAGCGTAAAACAGAATTTTCGATATAACCATCCAATACAAAGATGTCAATATCGATGCCCCGGCAGTACTCCCTGTTCAGTTCATAAGGGCACAAAGCAGTTGATTCAACATGGCGCAAGATACCATGTCCACAATAGTTTCGCTTATCCGAATAAGTGGTCTGTAAAAAGTACGGATGCTGAAACTCCTGATCCGCAATCGCCAGCAATTTGTCGTAGTCCTTGCGCAACATCACAAAGTCAATGTCATCATCCCAAGGAATAAAACCCTGATGGCGCACCGCACCCAAGAGCGTGCCGCACTCCATCCATATTTTCAAATCATTCCTCTTACATACATCCAACAGCACCTGTGCCAATTCCATTTGCAAAGCCCACACCTGTTTCATCTCCTTTGGCACGGTATAACCGCACCTCACTTCTGTTTCTAAATTCATAAGAGTATTTTTTGTTTGCAAAGATGCTTTAGAACATCTTTCTTATTTTTTCAATTCCTTCCACAAGCGCATCCACCTCCTCCTTGGTGTTGTAGAGTGCAAAGGATGCTCGAACGGTACCCTCGATACCCAACCGTTTCATCAATGGTTCTGCACAATGGTGACCTGTGCGCACGGCAATACCCAGACGATCAAGTAGAGTGCCCATATCCAAATGATGAATGTCGCCCACCAAAAAACTGATGACAGCATCCCGCTCTTTCGCCGCGCCGAGTATTCTCATGCCTTCAATCCGTTGCAACCGTTCCAAAGCATAACGTGTCAGTTCTTGCTCATGCGCCTCAATATTTTCCATGCCCAAGCTGCTCACATAAGCCAATGCGGTTGCCAATGCATGGGTAGCAACATAATCAGGGGTGCCTGCTTCAAACTTGTAAGGCAGTTCGTTGTAGGTGGTTTTCTCAAAGGTCACATTCTTGATCATCTCTCCACCGCCTTGATAAGGTGGCAGTTTCTCCAGCCAAGCTTCTTTGCCATAGAGCACGCCCACGCCTGTAGGGCCATAGATTTTATGTCCTGAGAATGCGAAAAAGTCGCAATCCAAATCTTGCATATCCACTCGCATGTGAGGCACAGACTGAGCACCGTCCACAAGCACAGGAATGCTCTTCTCATGTGCTATCCTCACTATTTCTTTCACAGGATTCACTGTGCCTAGTACGTTGCTCACCTGTGTGCAGCACACAATACGTGTACGTTCGGTAAGCAGCCCTTCAAAAACACTTAACTGTAATTCACCTTCGTCGGTCATTGGTATCACCCGCAACTGAGCTCCCTTCCGCTTACACATCATCTGCCAAGGCACGATATTAGAATGGTGCTCCATCGCACTCACTACCACCTCGTCACCTTCCTTCACCATCGCTTCACCCAACGAAAAGGCTAGTAGGTTAATGCTCTCCGTAGTGCCACGTGTAAAGATAATCTCATTCGTGCTATGTGCATTGATGAATGTTCTCACCACCTCACGGCTTGCCTCATGTAGATCTGTTGCTTGTTGGGAAAGGAAATGCACACCACGATGGACGTTCGCATTCACATTGTAATACTCGTCCACCATCGCCTCCACCACTTGACGTGGCTTCTGAGTCGTGGCTCCATTATCTAAATACACCAAGGGCTTTCCATACACTTCTCTGGAAAGAATTGGGAAGTCCTCACGCACTTTGTTTATATCGTACATCGTTGAATGTTGAACGTTGAGAGTTGAAAGTTTTTGCAAAGGTAAGAAAAATTGAAGAAAATTCCGTACCTTTGCATCCAAATTGTAATTCGATACAAAATTATGGCACAAAAACCGAGCATTCCAAAGGGTACACGTGACTTTTCGCCAGTAGAAATGGCGAAGCGCAATTATATTTTCAACACCATCAAAGAGGTGTATGCGTTGTATGGTTTTCAGCAGATTGAAACCCCTGCGATGGAGAATCTCTCGACCCTGATGGGCAAGTATGGCGAGGAGGGTGACAAACTGCTCTTCAAGATACTGAACTCTGGCGATTTCCTGCATGGGATGACTGCCGAGGAGGTGGCGACGACAAGTACAGGAAAGTTGGCTGCGAAGTTCTGTGAGAAGGGCCTGCGCTATGACCTGACGGTGCCGTTTGCTCGTTATGTGGTGCAACACAGAGAGGAATTGGCTTTACCGTTCAAGCGTTACCAGATTCAACCTGTATGGCGTGCTGACCGTCCACAGAAGGGTAGATACAGGGAGTTCTATCAGTGTGATGCAGATGTGGTGGGCAGCGATTCCCTGTTGAATGAGGTGGAGTTGATGCAGATTGTCGATACTGTATTCACACGTTTTGGCGTGAGGGTGTGCATCAAGATGAATAACCGCAAGATCCTGACAGGCATTGCAGAGATGATAGGTCAGGCAGACAAGATTGTGGACATCACCGTGGCGATGGACAAGTTGGATAAGATTGGTCTTGATGCTGTCAACGCTGAATTGGCAGCGGATGGTATCCCAGCAGAAGCCATTGCGAAGTTGCAACCCATCATTCAGTTGAGTGGTTCGAATGCAGAGAAATTGTCAACGATGAAGAACGTGTTGAAAGATTCGGATACAGGTCTGAAGGGTGTGGAAGAGATGGAGTACATCCTTGCCAAATTGGATGCTTTGAACAATCAGGTAGAGTTGGATTTGACATTGGCTCGCGGCTTGAACTATTATACTGGTGCCATTTTTGAGGTGAAGGCGCTGGATGTGGAGATTGGTTCTATTACGGGTGGTGGACGCTACGACAACTTGACGGGTATTTTCGGTATGCCGGGATTGAGTGGCGTGGGCATCTCGTTTGGTGCAGACAGAATCTTCGATGTGCTGAATCAGTTGGATCTTTATCCGAAGGAGGCTGTGAATGGCACAAAGGTGCTGTTCGTCAACTTCGGTGAGGCAGAGGCTGCCTATTGCTTGCCAGTGTTGGCGAAGGTGCGTGCAGCGGGTATCAGTGGAGAAATTTTCCCCGATGCTGTCAAAATGAAGAAGCAAATGAGTTATGCAAATGCTAAGGCAATTCCTTTTGTGGCGCTTGCAGGTGAAAGTGAAATGAACGAGGGGAAAATTAACTTGAAGAACATGACAACGGGGGAACAGAAGCTGGTAACAGCGGAAGAACTGGTAACAGAATTGAAATAAAGGGTAAACATAAAAGAGAAGAGCGAAAGATTTGCTACCGCACGTGTTTGTCGAACTAATGACTTTCCGTTGCGGTAGCAAATTTTTCACTCTTCATTCTTTCCTTATACCTCCTCTTATCCTCCAGCTTGTGCTTTTGCTGCCTGAAGGTTGATTTGTGTCGTAACACTGCTGAGCAGTTTCTCCATGATAATGGGCTTGTTGATGAAGTCGTTAGCTCCAAGTTGGAAACCCTTAGAGATATCCTGTTCCGAATTCAATGCCGAAAGGATGATGATAGGCAGATCTTTAGTGGCTTCGTCTGCACGGAGACGGCGAATCACCTCAAAACCATCAATACCTGGCATCATCAGGTCAAGCAGCACGAGGTTTGGTTTTTTCTGTGCAATAGCGTCAAGCGCTGCCTGACCACCATTAGCTGTACGAAGTTCAAACGTGTACTGAGAGAGCATCTTCTTGATAAGAAGGATGTTCAATGGAACGTCATCGACTACGAGGACGGATAGACTTTCAACGTCGATTCCTGGCGTGATGTAGTTGTTCATATCGGTATGTTTTTTAAGTTTTTATTGATTCGTTTAGTATTTTCTTACATGTCTTCAATCTCATCAGCGACGGATGGTGCTGCAACCTGGGTATTGCCTGTTTCTTGGCCGGCAGTGTCATCAGGAGTGGGCGATATATATTCCATTTCCTTAATAAAGTCATCAATGGTGGACTGATTACCCTGCAACTTCATATAGTTGTAGCAGATGGTCTCGCCTGGCTTGAGGATTTTGACAGCTGCACGGAGCGTCTCTGACATCATGACCTGGAAATTGATGATTTCCTCTTCTGTGTCAATGCCCTTGTGCTCACGGATGACAGAACCCACGTAGATGATGTTGTTTGCTGCCGATACTTTGTTGTTGGGGAAGTAGAGGCAGACGAGTTCGATGGCTTCTGGTCGTATGGCCATTGTTTCGCCTTCTTCGTTGAGAATCCATATCTTGCCGACGAGTAGGTCGCCTTCGATGTTGCCAGAGAATTTCTGCTCTGCCAAGAGGCGGATACGACTGACGAAACGGTTGAACTCGATGTAGTTGTCGTAGAACTCTGTATAGATGGTGAATCCGATGTTGGGCGAGATGATGCTCTGCTTGCCTTCGGATGTAATCTCATAAACGTTTATATCCTGTGGAACGAGTTCTTCCACATCATTCAGTTTGTGGCAACTGGTACAAAGACTCTGTGTCTTAGGTTCAATAAAAGTGTTACCACAAGTATTACAAGTATGGATTACCGCTGGACGGTCATAGTCCATACCTATATGACGAAGTATCTTGTGACATTTCGGACAACGCAACTGACCACCGAAATTATAAGTATGTTCTGGTGATACGTTGGCGCAGCGGAAGTGGTGAATCACCTCCTCTGTCTGCACAGAAGACTGTCCACACTTGGGGCAGGTCTTGATGTAAAGCAAATGAGAATGGAGACACTTAGGACAGAGATACACCTTGTTGACAAACTTGGAGACACGGAAAAGACCTTTTTCAGCCATAGACTGAAGGAACACAAAATAGTCAGAAAGTTCGTATTGTCCAAGTCTGTAAAAGAGGTCAAACACCGGAATGACATAACCCGTGGATGCGGTGACATCAAGCTTCGGCTCAAGAATCGTTTTCTTGCGCGAAATCAGATAACGCGTCAGTCGGATGAAGAACTGGTTGGAAGACATGATAGGGTCTTCTGTTGCCGCAAGACCAATCAAGGTGTTGTAATTGATAATATTCTCGACGGCAGTGAGCACCTCCATATCATTCCAATTGTCTGAATAGCCATCAATAATCTCATCGTAACTGCCCATCTTGCCTTTGAGGGAAGCAGATACGAAGAGCGGCTTGTAGCAGCACTTTGTGGAAGTGACTGAATTGATGCTGTTCAGGATGGTTTTGGTCTCCTCTGCGGAATCATTGGAAATGAACACAACATCAAAGAGGTATTCAGGGAAGTCCGGGCTCTCATCAAGGGCAAAAGGGTTGTCGAGAACGAGCACCCGTCTGTCACCGTCATTATTTTGGATAGTTATCATACGCTTAGTACGACTTGATTGTTATTGTTAGTCTTCCGCACGTTGCACCCACTCTGTTTTGCATAGGGTGCATCAGTCAAGTTGCAAATTTATAATAATTTTTTCTAAAAAAAGAGTTTCGGCACTTTTTTTTTAGAAAAATGTTGTTTTTTGTCGTTTTTCAGCACTTTATAAGGGATGTTTAGTCCAAATAGCCTGCTTTCTTGAGTTCTTTGGCGGCAAGGTCGCACTCATCCCACCATGCTTGTCCGAAGCGTCGGATGAGGGGTTCTTTGAGAAATTGATAGACGGGGAGTTGGAGTTTCTTGCCGAGGTCGCGAGCGGGTTGGCAGATGTCCCATTTGTGGACATTGACAGCGGTGATGCCGCCCACTTTCGAGAGACGGACGGGATAGAGGGCGCAGGAGATGGGTTTCTGCCAATGGAAACGTCCGCAGCGATAGGCGGAGTCGATGGCACAGAAGGCGCATCCTCCTTCATTTTTCACGAACACGCAGTCCTTGCCGTTGATGATTTGGGTGACGAGTTCCCCATCCTTGTCGGGATAGACGACGCCTTCTGCCTCTATTTGCTGCTGGGCTTCGGGAGAGAGGTCGTCGTGGAGGGTCTCGTAGGCTTCCTCGAGGAGTTCCACCTCTTCCATCGTGACGGGCGCACCGGCATCGCCTTCGATGCAACAGGCACCGTGGCATTTTTCCAGGTCGCAGCAGAAGAATACTTTGAAGAGGTCGAGGGAGATGAGGGTATCGAGGATTTCAAGCATGGGCGAGGAGCGTTCGGCATTGGGCTTCGTCGGCAGAGAGTTGCTGTTGCAGCGCTTCGAGGGTGTCAAACTCTTGTTCTTTGCGGAGATGGTGCAGGAGTTCGAGGGTGAGGGTTTGGCCGTAGAGGTCGCCGTCGAAGTCGAAGAGATGCACTTCGATGCTGCGTTGGCGTCCGTTGTGAAGCGTGGGACGGGTGCCGACGTTGAGCATGCCGAAGAAAGTTGAAAGTTGAAAATTGAAAGTTGAAAGTTGGGAGTTGGCGGCTGACAGTTGGCATTTGACCAGATAGGCGCCGTTCTCGGGGATGAGTTTGGCGGGGTTCACTTGCAGGTTGGCGGTGGGATAGCCGAGTTTGCGGCCATTCTGAAAGCCTTGCACCACCTCGCCTTGCAGGGAGTAGGGATAGCCTAAGAGGGAGTTGGCGGTTTCGACATCGCCGCTGAGGAGAGCTTGGCGGATGGTGGTGGAGGAGATGCTTTCTCCGATATGATATTCCTCGCAGCCGATGACCTCGATGCCCAGGGTCCGTCCGCATTGCTGGCAGTCCGCGAAACTGAGGCGGTCGTGGCCGAAGTGGTTGTCGTAGCCCATCAGCAGCACTTGCGCGTTCAGTCGTTCCTTGAGGATGGTCTGCATGAAGTCGCGGGCGGTCATCCCTGCCAGTTCCTTCGTGAAGTCCATGAGCACCACCCTGTCCGCGCCGGTCTGTTGAAGGAGTTTTTGCTTCTCGTCCGACAAAG
This sequence comes from Bacteroidaceae bacterium, assembly GCA_017651245.1. GTDB lineage: Bacteria > Bacteroidota > Bacteroidia > Bacteroidales > Bacteroidaceae > Minthosoma. Next base: position 19,861 of record JAGCDQ010000049.1, read on the forward strand.
TGAGCATCTGGGGCTGGAAGTTTTCCCGGAGCACCTGCAAGGGATGATTGGGGAAGGTGAGCACCACGGCATCAAGTCCTCGTTCGCGGGCTTGGTTCACCACCTGCTGCACCACGAACTGATGTCCCCGATGCACGCCATCGAAGGTGCCGATTGTCGCCACACATGGTCTTATCGTATTGTCCTTACCCACCACTTGCATAGCTATTTACAGAGGCGACAGTCCTCGCATTTGTCGAGTTCGCCGCGGAAGCGTTTCTCCACTTTCACATAGAGCTTCTGGCGCAGCGGCTCGAACTTGATTTGGTCGATGACCTGTCCCATGAAAGCGTTCTTGAGCAGGGTGCGTGCCTCGGCTTCTGGGATGCCACGCTGACGCATATAGAAGAGGGCGGCTTCGTCCATCACGCCCACCGTCGAACCGTGAGCGCACTTCACGTCGTCGGCATAGATTTCCAGCATCGGCTGGGTGTACATCCTTGCGTCGGTCGATGCACAGAGATTGGCGTTCGTCTCCTGCGAAGCGGTCTTCTGCGCGTCCTTGTCCACGAGAATCTTGCCAGCGAATGCGCCGATCGACTTGTCATCCACCACGTACTTATAGAGTTCGTTCGAGGTGCAGTTCGGCACCTGATGATGAATCAGCGTGTTGTTGTCGATGCGCTGGTTGCCGCCGCCGATGGCACAACCGTTCAGCGTCACCTCCGAGTTCTCGCCCTGCAGATAGACGTCGCAGAGGTTGCGGGTCTGACCGTTGAAGAGGGTGATGCTGTTGTGCTTCACCGAGCAGTCACGACCTTCTCGGATATAGACATTCGAGAAGCGCGAGCAGAGCGGCGTGGTCTCCTCAATCTCGTAGAGGTCGAGACGGGCATTGTCGTGGCAATAGACCTCGATGACCTGGGTGGTGAGGAAGCGCTGCTTGTCGGCAGCATGGTCGTTGATGATGATGGTGGCATCGCTCCCCTGCTCCATGACGATGAGCACGCGACGGTTCATCATCGTCGCGGCAGTGCCACGCAGCCAGTTGTCCACCACGATGGGGTCGTCCACCTTCGTGTTCTTGGGCACATACACCAGCAGGGCATCGTGCACCAGCGCCGTGTTCAGTGCCGTGATGGCATCGTCCGCGTCAGCCACCTGATGATAGTAGGGAGCCACATCAATGGGCGCGTCCTTTATATTATATATGTACGCGGAAGGATTGACCGTCAGGGGCGACAGCGAGATGCCATAGTTGGGGGCGAAGGCGGCATCCACGTCCGTGTATTTGTAGCGCTCCACCTTCTTCGAGGGGAAGCCCACACGCCGGAATGCCTCAAAAGCCTCGTCGCGCACGGCGTTCATCACCGCGCAACTCTTGCCCTTGATCAGCTCGCCCGCCTCGCGGTATAGTTCTATGTACTGCAACTCGCTCTTCATGCCAGTTCCTCTTTAATCCAGTCGAAGCCCTGTTCCTCAATCTGCCGCGCCAGTTCCGCCGTGCCCGTCTTCACAATCTTTCCGCCGATGAGCACATGCACGAAGTCCGGACGGATATAGTCGAGCAGACGCTGATAGTGCGTGATGACGATGGCGCTCGTCTCCTCCGTGCGGAGCTTATTAAAACCCTCCGCCACGATGCGCAGCGCATCCACATCCAGACCCGAGTCCGTCTCGTCCAGGATGCAGAACGTCGGCTCCAGCATCGCCATCTGGAAAATCTCATTGCGCTTCCTTTCGCCCCCCGAGAAACCCTCGTTCACCGAACGGTTCATCAGCTTCTGGTCAATCTCCACCAGCTTCCGCTTCTCCCTCATCACCTTCAGGAAGTCCGTCGATTTCAGCGGTTCCTTCCCCAAAGCCTCACGACGGGCATTCACCGCCGCCCGCATGAAGTTCGTCATGCTCACACCCGGAATCTCGATGGGTGCCTGGAACGACATGAAGATGCCGGCATGCGCCCGCTCCTCCGTGTTCATCGCCAGCAGGTCCTG
>JAGCDQ010000050.1 GCA_017651245.1 Bacteroidaceae bacterium
AAACAAACAACTAACGTGGTGGGGTGACGAATGTATTGAGCAGGATATCCACGAGTGCCGTATCATCAACAAGAAGGATGGTTCTCTCCAGACGCTCATCACGCTGGAGCAAATCAACAACATCCTTTTGGCTGCCGACAGGAAGTTAGTGCATCACTTATACTATACATCTTTCCCCTATGCAGAAAAATCGCTTGTGCTCATTGCCGACAGCAGCAGGCGCACCCTCATCGACTGGAAGGAGAACAAGGTGGTGTGGAAAACAAACCTTGACCCCAAGGCGGGCAACGAGGATTGGAGCAAGGATTCCCGTTCCTATGCCTACACCATTGACCACAATCTGTTTGTCCTCACAGCTGACGGCAAGATGCATCAGGTATCTTCCGATGGCAGCATCGACTTGGTGTATGGCGAGAGTGTGCATCGTGAAGAGTTCGGTATTTCAAAGGGCACTTTCTGGAGTCCTGACGGTTCCCTGCTTGCCTTCTACAAGATGGATCAGAGCATGGTGTCCAAATTCCCACAAGTGAACACCACCCTGCCCGACTATTCTCAAACATCAAACCTCCAATCTCAAGACTCCCGTTGTGCCACCACCTCGCCCGATCCTTATCCGATGGCTGGTGAGACTTCCCATAAAGTGTATGTGGGCATCTACAATCCCCAGACAGAGAAAACCCTCTATCTGAACACTGGTGATCCCACCGACCGCTACTTCACCAACATCGCTTGGGCACCCGACAATAAGAAACTCTATCTCATCGAACTGAATCGTGACCAGAATCATGGATCACTCGACGAATATGATGCCACCACAGGCGAGAAACTTCGCACCCTCTTCACGGAGAACAACGAAAAATACTTTGAGCCCATGAACCCCATCCAGTTCCTTCCTTGGGATGAGGGCAAGTTCATCTATCAGACACGCAAGGATGGCTACAACCACATCTATTTATATAATAAGGAGGGGAAATGCCTCCAGCAACTCACTAAAGGAAGCTTCGAAGTCATCAAAGTGTTAGGCTTTAACAAGGAACAAAAGACCATCCTCTACACGTCCAACGAGGCACACCCTTTGCAGCAGAATGTGTTCAGTGTTGATATGAAAGGGAAGCGCACCTTGCATGGCGACAAAACGGGTTGGCACACCCCCACCCCTTCCGAATCAGGTCATTACTTCATCGACAACTATTCATCACCCGAGGTTGCCCGCAATATTGACATTGTCTCAAGCGCTAAAGCCTCAACCCTGAACCTTCTCACGGCTCAAGATCCTTGGGATGAGTTCAAGGCACCAGAAATCAAGACTGGCACCCTCAAGGCTGCCGACGGAGTGACCGACCTTTATTACCGACTGATTCTTCCTACGGATTTCGACCCCAACAAAAAATACCCAGCTGTCGTGTATGTCTATGGAGGGCCACACGCGCACAATATCGATGCTTCTCGCAACTGGGGTGCGAGAGGATGGGACATTTGGATGGCACAGCAAGGATATGTGATGTTCTGCCTTGACAATCGAGGTAGCGAGCACCGCGGACTTGCTTTTGAGCAAGCCACTTTCCGCCAGTTGGGAGTGGAAGAAATGAAAGACCAGCTGAAAGGTGTGGAATACCTCAAGAGTCTTCCTTACGTGGATGGTGAGCGTCTAGGCGTGCACGGTTGGAGCTTTGGTGGCTACATGACCACCAGCCTCATGACTACCTATCCCGATGTCTTCAAGGTAGGTGTGGCAGGAGGTCCTGTCATCGACTGGCACTTCTACGAGGTGATGTATGGCGAACGCTACATGGACACTCCACAAACCAATCCCGAAGGATACAGGAAAACCTCGCTTCTCAACAAAGCACAGAACCTAAAAGGTCGTCTCCTCGTCATCTACGGAGGAAACGACCCTATCTGTGTGCCTCAGCACACCCTTTCTTTCATGCGTGCCTGCATCGATGCCGATACCTACCCTGACCTCTTCACTTATCCAGGTGATGAACACAACATGATGGGTACTGACCGCGTGCATCTACACAACACCATCACCCGCTATTTTGAGGATCACCTGAAATAAAATCTTCTTAATCTGTCAGGTGAAGGACAAAGCGGACACCTTTCGTGAAGGTAGGGTCAATGTCAAGGTCGCCGTTCATGTTGAGTGCCATGCGCTTGCAGATGGGTAGGCCAAGAGCGTCGCCTGTGGTGAGGTCATGCACTTCGCGAAAAGCCTTGAACACCTCTTCGTGCAGTTCTTCTGGGATGGAACTACCTGTGTTCGACACCAGGAACTGATGCTTGTGCGCACCACGTTTCTTGTATTCCAAGGTGATGTGTCCCCCCTCAGGGGTGTAGTTGGCGGCATTCCCCAGCAAGTGCAGCAAGATGTGCGACACGTATTCCTTGTTGATTTTCATCGTCATCTTAGGGGCATCAGCCTTCAACACCACGTTGCTCTTCACCTTGTCTTGCACTTTTTGTGTCAGTTCCTCACAGAAGGATGCCAATTGAATTTCCTCACGCTCCAGCGTTTCATTAGACTTTTCCAATTCGGAGAGGGTCTGAATATGGTCGGTGAAGTTCAGCAATGCCTTCACTTCCGGAGTGCTGCTATCCAGTTTCTGCAAGGTGGGGGCTAACTGAGCGGAGATATTGCTGATGAATTTTGCCTGTGAAGCATTGTTCTCGCTTAATTGACGGATGGTTTTCTTTTGCTTGCGGGTCAGGATGATAGAGCGCATCAACACGAGGGCACCTAGCACCAATGCAGCAGCCAAGATAGCGGCCAAGATGCTCAGACCGACAATCACAGCCTGACGAGCCGTCAGCGAACTGTCTTTTTCGGCAATATCGGCTTCGTTGTCGGCAATCTGTTTTTTCAGACCTTCCAATTTCTTCGCCACCTTCAATTCGCTGGCTTCATTCATTTTGTTCACCATCTCATTCAGCGTGGCATTCGCCTTTTCGTTCTGCCCCAAAGAGTAGAAATAAACTGATTGGTTGAAAAGATGGTCGTTTTTCAGGTCAATGTCATTCGCTTCATTGGCATATTTCGCCATGTTGTTGAGTTGCGCCAATGCCTCCTCGCCCTTCTTCTGTCTCGTATAAATATAGAAACGCTCTTTTGCCGTCTGATAGTGCAGAGCAGCCCGCTGTCCCTTGTCAGCTTTTGTATCAATGCTTTGATCAATACGGTGCAACAGGTCCAATCCCTCCTTGTAGAGGTTATCCCCCTGATAATACAATACTGTAGCCTTCAACCCACATGCCACACCTTCTTGCGTCTGTCCTTTTTTCACATAGTCTTCATAGGCACGCAAATAGAATGCACGGGCATTCACCTTGTTACCCTTTCCATCTTCCCTTTCTGCTTGCATTTGCAGATTGCTTTTCTTCGCTTCCTGTGCATGAACAAAAGCACAGCAAAAGAACACACTCAGAAACAGAACTAAACATCTTATTTTCATATTCATATCAATTAAAAGGTTATTACGCCACAAAATTAGCCTTTTATTTCATTTCCACCAAACATAAAGGCAAAAAAACGTCAGTAATCGTGCATTTCATTCCAATGACTTAAATGAGCAAGCACAGAAACGGTGTCTTTCAAAGATTATTTTACAAACCCCTTAGCTTGTAGCCACAACAGGAACTGCTGGCTCCAGGCTTCGGTTGTGGTGCGCCCCGTCTGGGGCATGAGGGTGTAAGGGCCTGTGCCGTCGCCATATAGATGTAGTTCCGCATTGGCACCTGCTTTTTTCCATTCAAGAAAAAGATTGACAAGTCCCGCTGCTACATTCTGATGATCCACTCGGGTCATGATGAGAAGAGGAGGTGCTTGGACTGGCACCTTGACAGGCATAAGGGAAGGACCGAAATTGGTACAGAGGAAGTCGGGACGCTCGGCGGGGTCGGTCGCTTGAATAGTGGCAGCAATGGCAACACCACCTCCTGCAGAGAAACCTAGAAAGCCGATTTTCTGGGTGTCGAGATGCCAAGCCTGCGCTTGTTGACGCACCATGCGGATGGCAGCTTTAGCATCGTTGGCCGCCAACTGCAAGATAGAATCCCCTGCCGGGTAATGAGCTGGATTGGCATCGGCTTGTGGAAAATGATCAATATGGGTCACATCAACCATGGGCGACATCTTCATGCCTTGTGGAAAGGCACCCGTGTTGAGGTGGTACTTCAATCCGATGGCAGCGATACCACGTTCATTGAGGAAAGTCGCCATCTGCTCCACATCACTGTTCCACGAGAGGGCTCTCATGCCTCCACCTGGACACAAGATAACAGCACATCCGTTGGCTTTGTCTGCAGAAGGGAGAAAGACCTGAATGGAGGGATGATAGGGGTCGGATGGGGATGCGGGTAAATCAATCGTCTGCTGCGCCCAAGAAGTCATGCAGCAAAGCAGAAAAAGGAGGAAGGAGTAGGTTTTACGTATCATAAATGTGTATTGTATAGGTTAGAAATTTTTGCAAAGATAGATAAAAGTTTGAAATTAGGAGTTAGGAATTAGGAGTTTTTTCGTAACTTTGCATCATCATCAATATCAACAGGTATGAAAGCTATCAGTACAACAAAGGCACCAGGGGCCATTGGTCCTTATAGCCAAGCCATTCAGGTAGGAGAATTTATCTATACATCGGGACAGTTGGGGCTTGACCCTGCAACAGGTGCATTCCCAGAAGGGGGCATCAGGGAGCAGACACGCCAGTCATTGACCAATGTGGAAGCGATTCTGGAAGCAGCAGGGCTTTCAATGGCAAATGTGGTGAAGACCACCGTGTTTCTAGCAGACATGAACGACTTTGCTGAGATGAACAGCGTGTATGCCGAATTTTTTAAAGAGCCCTACCCTGCCCGTTCGGCTGTTGCAGCGAAGACATTACCCAAGAACGCATTGGTGGAAATCGAGGTGGTGGCAACCAAGTAAGAATAAGGGAGGAGATGCAGCAGCATTTCCTCCCTTGCTTTTTTTATGATAAGATAGTTTATTTCGTCTTCTCTTTCAAGTAGAAGGAAAGTTCCACCTTATATGTTTTGTTCTTCTCCTCAATGGTAGAAGCAAGAGTAAGCACATAATACTTCACCTTCTTAAATTCTCTTACATCGAAAATGGCTTCTCCTCCATTCTTCATGAATTTGTTACCCATCTCCTCATCATTCCAATCGTAACTAAGGTAACCCTTACTGAGGTCGGTCCAATGCCACGTTCCAATGTAGTGATTGCCATTTTCGAAGAAGAGGCAGAACTTGCCATTCTTCGTGAACTCAATGCTGGTGATGGTCGTACCTTCCTTCAAATCTTCGGTGATGGTAGCAACTGTCTTGGCATAATCAAGGATTGCATTCAAGCTGGCAGCAGAATCAGGATTCTCAAAATGTTTCACAGCGGTCACCCCATCCCTGTGGCGAAGACGTGTGCTCACAACTTCCCATTCTCGGCATAGTTTTGTGGAAACCACATCACCTGTGACTTTTTCTGTCACTTCCGCCTCAAATTCCTCATCTAACGCCTCTATTTCACTACCACTCATCATGTGGATTTTAGCAGTCGTTTTCTGTCCTGTTTCCTTATTGGTCACCTCCACCGTACAATACTCTTCTCCATCAACTGTGATAGTGTAGGTGTTATTTTTACCATTGAAAGTGTAAGTGCCAATGATGTAGTCTTCCTGATCGCTTCCAGAACGTCTTCTTGAAGTAGATGGGATAGGCTTATTCTTTGTGAGAATAGCTTTCCTCGTTTCGGTCAGGGCTATTTCACTGAAAGGAGCTGAAGAATCAAAGAACCTGAGTGTAAGTGGTTCCACCAAGTCGGAACCAAGAGTTGGTGCAGATGAAGAAGAAGCGGATTCATTCGTCACACTGACATCATGACCATCAGTACTGCATGCTACAAATGCCAATCCAATACAAATAGATGCTAAATAGATAAGTTTCTTTTTCATGTCTTTTATGTTTTTAAAGGTTATCGATTTAAGTTTTCATTTATTTTGAATTTGTCAGAAGACATTATAATAGATTCTGAAATTGAGCACTGGATAAACTTTCACCCTCTCAATAATCTTCACAGCATCATGGAAGTCCTTATCATCTATATCATTCTTCTGCATACGAATCCACCCCTCCTCATCAGGTGAGTAAACCTTCAATGCTGGTGTTCCCCAGAACATCACACCAAGGTCAAATGCCACACTCACTTTGTGCTTGGAGGAAATGGGTCGACCAAAGCCCAATCCTGCATAGGGCTTGAAGCTGCTTGTCTGAAGCTTTAACCTCACCAGACCGTTATCATTTGGACGAACGAAAACATCACCGATTTCAAGACCTTCTCCCTCATCCACATCCAACAAGCCTGTATTATACACCGTGCCAAGATCTGGCAAACCTGCATAAAAACCGCCCGTCACATGGAAGGAACTGTGCTTGAAGGGATAAATGTCGGCCAAGAACTTATAATCCGACATATGTACACGTCCACGAACATCCACATTCTTTTTTTCTCCTTTAGTGGTGTAATTAATGTCGAAGTTAATGTTGAATCGAGGTAAAGTTGTAAATCCTGTACGGAAAGTGACATAATGAGTCAAGGGGATAGCTGCTTCAAAACCCCAACCTGTTGTACCCACTTCTGTACCGATAGACAGATGGTTGGCAAGTTGCCTGTCTTGCGCAGAAATATTAGTTGCCAGCAACATTGCGACAACAAATCCCAATAATTGAAATACTTTTCTCATAAGGTTTGTTTTTAAGGTTATTATTTCGTTTTTATTTCTCTCTGAAGGTTCTAGCTCATCGAAACATGACCATCTTTAAGAGCAGTTGGTATTGAGGTTGTCCTCTGCCACCCCGTCATGCAAATCACACTGTCGCTTTGAGTCGGATGTAATCTTCTATGAAAGAAACCACTTTCTCAGGCATCATACCAGTGACATTCAACACGAGGTCATAATTGTGGGCATCGAATCGCGACACGTCGGCAACATGCTTGATAAAATTATTGCGCTCTTTGTCTATGCGATCAACAACCTTGGCAGCCTCGTTGAGGGTAAGTTCCTGCTTCGTAGCGATACGGTTGATACGGGTATCACGATCTGCGATGATGAGCAGGTGTAACGCACCGGGGGTTTTCTGGAAAATATGGAAACCTGCACGACCAATAATAATGCAATTCTCTTTCTCAGCCACCTCACGTAGAAGACGCGCTTCAGCGCTATAGAGAGCCATCGGTGTTACCTCAGAACTAAGCTTTTCACCGCTCTGGAAAGAACCAAATTGTTGATAAAAATTGCAAATGTCATCCCACCAATGAGGATTCTTCGCCTTTACGCGATCCATACTTTCAACAGTCATATTATACTGTTTGGCAATACATTCCAGAATAGTACGATCGTAAACCTTAATACCCAATTTCTGACCGAGTAGGCGAGCAATTTCTCCACCACCGCTACCACACTCACGGTTGATGGTGATAATAATTTTTTGTTGATTCATCTGGCATTTGATTAATAGTTAGTATCTTGTTATCTTATTTCAGCAAATCTTGTCCAATGTCACGACGGAAGTACTTGCCCTCGAAGTGAATCTTGCCAGCCTCGGTGAAGGACTTGACAAGCGCTTCGTTTTGGGTGTTGCCATAGGAGCTGACCGCAATGACACGACCACCTGCTGTGACGACTTTGCCATCCTTGAGAGCTGTGCCTGCATGGAACACCACGGAACCTTCCACGTCGTCGATGCCTGTGATTTCGAAACCCTTCTGGTAAGCTTGTGGATAACCGCCGCTGACCATCATGACACAAACAGCAGAACGAGAATCAAACTCCAAAGTGCGGGTGTCAAGGTTACCCTCTGCCACGCCCTCAAGCAAATCCACAAGGTCGCTCTTGATGCGGAGCATGACGGTCTCCGTTTCGGGGTCACCCATGCGGACATTGTATTCGATAACCACAGGATCACCAGCTTGGGCATAGGCATAATCACGATCTACCTTGATGAGTCCGAGGAAGATGAAGCCCTTGTAATCAATGCACTCAGCAGCCAATCCCTCGACAGTAGGTTTGACGATACGCTCTTCCACTTTCTTCATCCAAGCCTCATCAGCAAATGGGACGGGAGAAACACTACCCATACCACCAGTGTTGAGACCGGTGTCACCCTCGCCAATGCGCTTGTAGTCCTTGGCTTCAGGCAGAATCTTGTAGTGGGTGCCATCGGTCAACACAAAAACAGAGCACTCGATGCCAGAGAGGAACTCCTCGATGACCACCGTAGCACTCGCCTCGCCAAACATGCCGTCGAGCATGCCACGAAACTCTTTCTTTGCTTCTTCGAGCGTAGGAACAATGAGCACTCCCTTACCGGCACAAAGTCCGTCAGCCTTAAGCACATAGGGTGCTTGGAGAGTCTCCAAGAAAGCGATACCCTCTTCGATGTTGGTGCCATTGAAGGAACGGTAAGCCGCTGTGGGAATGCCATGACGCTGCATGAATCCCTTGGCAAAATCCTTGCTGCCCTCAAGCACAGCACCAGCCTTGGAAGGACCTATCACGGGAATGTCCCTCAACTGGACATCCTGCTTGAAGAAGTCATACACGCCCTTCACCAATGGGTCTTCAGGACCTACCACGACCATATCGACTCCATTCGCCAAAACAAAAGTCTTGATGCCTTCGAAATCGTCAGCCTTCAGGGGTACATTCTCACCCACGGAGGAAGTACCAGCATTGCCAGGGGCTATAAACAGTTTCTCAATCTTCTGGCTCTGAGCTATTTTCCAAGCCAAGGCGTGCTCTCTACCGCCGCTTCCAAGTAGTAAGATTTTCATGTCCTTTTACTTTTTCTATCCTTTTCGGGGTACAAAGGTACGAATTAGCAGGCGAAAAGCCAAAAGAAACTATGATTTTTTACTTTTCACTTCTTCACTATTCACTTCTTTTTCTTACCTTTGCACCAAAATCTTTACACAATAGTAAGAAAATGAGCGCAAGGACTCTTGCTGACACGTTGACACGAACCGTCGAAGAACTGGCACGACCAGAATCGTACAAGGATCTCTATCACGAGCACAATGACGGAACACCATTGCCTTCGGGCGAAGTGCTAAAACAAATCATTGACCTTGCCCGAGGAATCATCTTCCCCGGCTACTATGGTCGTTCGTGCATCAACAAGAACACGCTGAAGTATCACCTGGGGGTGGATATTGAACAGCTCTATTCTCTCCTCGTTGCACAGATTCAGGCAGGCCTGGTATTCTCCAACTTCGAAGAGAGAACGGCTGTGTTTGCCGCTTACAGCCCCGACACCATCAACATGGAGATGCGTCGCATGGCTGAGGAACGTGCTGAGAAGTTCATCAACCGACTGCCTGAATTAAGGCGTGTACTGGCAACAGATGTAGTAGCTGCTTTCAATGGCGACCCTGCTGCCAAGAACTATGGCGAAATCATCAGCTGCTATCCTGTCATCAAGGAATTGACAGTGTATCGCATCGCCCATGAGCTGTGGAACCTTGACGTGCCACTCATTCCCCGCATGCTGACGGAGATAGCTCATTCGGAGACAGGTATCGACATCCATCCTGGCGCAACGATTGGCGAATACTTCACCATCGACCATGGTACGGGTGTGGTGATTGGCGAGACAAGCATCATCGGCAATAACGTGAAGCTCTATCAAGGTGTGACACTGGGTGCCAAGAGTTTCCCTCTGGATGCCGACGGAAACCCAATCAAGGGCATTCCTCGCCATCCAATCCTGGAGGATGACGTGATTGTCTATTCCAATGCTTCCATCTTAGGAAGAATCACCATCGGAAAGGGTGCCGTGATTGGTGGCAACATCTGGGTGACCCACGATGTGCCTGCAGGCGAAAGCATTACACAACAAGCTCATGCGCTGGGCGAAGTGCGCCATTCGGACAGCAAACAATAACAATAAGAACATGACTGAATTCAAGATAATCGCAAAGACCTTCCAAGGACTGGAAGAAGTGCTTGCAAAAGAACTGATCAATCTGGGGGCCAACAACGTCGAGATTGGTAGGAGAATGGTGGCTTTCACAGGTGACAAGGAGATGCTCTACAAGGCAAACTTCTGTACACGAACAGCAGTGAAAATTCTGAAACCCATCAAGGAGTTCAAGGCAAACGATGCCGATGAGGTGTATGAGGCTGTGAAACTGATTGACTGGGAGAAGTACATGGACGTGAAAAGCACGTTCTTGGTGGATTCCGTCATCTTCAGCGACAACTTCCGCCACTCGAAGTTTGTGGCATACCGTGTGAAGGATGCCATTGCTGACTACTGGCGTGACAAGACAGGTGACCGTCCGAACGTAGGCATCAGTAACCCTGACCTGAGAGTCAACGTTCACATTGCGGAAGATGATGTGACCATCTCCCTCGATTCATCAGGTGAAAGCCTGCATCAACGTGGCTACAAAACTGCTACGGTACAAGCCCCACTGAACGAGGTATTGGCTGCTGGACTCATCATGCTGACAGGTTGGGATGGTGAATGTGACCTAATTGACCCATTTTGTGGTTCAGGCACCATCCTGATTGAGGCGGCACTGATAGCACAAAATGTCTATCCGGGTGTGTTCCGCAAGGAGTATGCTTTCGAGAAGTGGAAGGACTTCGATGCAGACCTCTTCGACCGTATCTACAACGATGACAGTCAGGAGCGTGAATTTGACCATAAGATTTACGGCTACGACATCAACCGTCAGGTAGTGCAGATTGCCACTGACAACGTGTTGAATGCGGGTGTGAAGGACATTGTGAGCGTGGAGCAACGTGACTTTTATGAGTTTGAGCAACCACTTGACAAAGCCATCATCATCACCAACCCACCCTATGGTGACCGCATCAGCACGGATGATATCTATGACCTTTATGAGACCATCGGCAAGAACCTGAAACGCAACTTCGTGGGCAACGATGCCTGGATCATCTCCCACCACGAGGAATTGTTTGACAGGATTGGCTTCAGACCTTCCACCAAATATGCGTTGTTCAACGGCTCGTTGGAATGCGAATTCCGCAAGTACCAAATATTTGACGGCAAACTGAAGGAACGTCGCGAAGAGGGATTGGACATCAAGACGGATGAAGACCGACGCCACAACCTCAAATTCAAGCCTCACAAGAAGAATGAGGATGGTGAGTGGTCTGCCAGCAGAAAGACGGATGACGAGGAGCACTACTTCAAGTCGAAGCCTTTCAAAGAAAGACCTTCCAAGGATATCTCCTACGACGAGGAGGTGAACAGGAAATGGGGCAAGGACAGTCGTTGGAAGATGTTCGAGGCAGAGGATGATGAAGAAGCAGAAATCATCAACCGCCATCTGGGCAAATGGGGCGATCGTATAGTGCGTGCAGGTGGTTCCCACAAGGGTAGAGATGACAGAAGAGGGGGTGAGGATCGTGAACGCTTCACAGATCGCGCCTCTCGTCAAGAAGCTAGAAAGTCATTCTTCACAGGTAAGGGTGTCAAGGATTTTGGTGAGAAAAGAGATTCTTTCGAGGGTCGCAGAGGGGAACGAGACGAGCGACGTCCACGTCAAGATGGTGAGCGACCTGCTCGTAAATTCGACGGACAGAGAAATGGAGATCGTCCGTTTCGAGATAAAAGGAACGGGAAGAAATAAAGACGGAACGTAAGGTTTCCAAGTTATATTGATGGCCGAAGGAGAGCAACATCCCTTTGGCCATCAGTTGTTTTGCCTGCTCTGGTTTCCCCCTGAAACCATGAATGACCCAAGGCTGTGGCTCACGCCCCTCTTTCTTGCAAGAGACTTCAAGTTCACGACGAAGCATGAGTAATTCATCAAAAGCCCTCACACAATGGATAATCATCGGCTTCCGTACTTCTTCGGCAAGGAGTATTTGAGCACGAAATGCCTCCATCTGCAACGAAAGTGCCTCTCCTTTCGACTTATCTAATCCACACTCACCTATTGCCCACACATCAGCTCGTTGCGCTTCCTGATGAAGCGAATCTATAACCCGGTGCCAATCAGCTTTCACTTTCCACGGATGCAAGCCTACCGAGAGCCACACCTGCTCAGGATAGGAAGGTCGCATATCCGCCACATCCACATTCAACAGACACGCTTCTTCATCAATATGATATGTATGGAAATTGAACATACTCACCAATGAAACTCTTCTGGGACGGGATCATAACCGCTTCCTCCCCAGGGATGGCAACGCAAGATACGACGGCATGCCAAATAAAAACCTTTCAGGGGTCCATGCTTCTTGATAGCTTCCACTGCATAGCTGGAGCAGGTGGGGGTGAACCGACACGTTGGAGGTAACAATGGCGAGATACAAGCCCTATAGAAATAAATGGGAAGAAGGAGAAGAAAAGAGAAGAAAGAGGAAAGCATTTGAGTTGAGGTTTGAAATTTGAGGTTTAGGGCTTGTTAGGGTTATCGTTAACACAAATCCTCTCCGCTATACGGGTGAGCGCCTTCTTCATACTCTTGTTGACGGTGTAGAAGGTGGGGAGGGCGTCGGTGATGCACACAAAAGCAAGGGCAATCCGAAAGTCTTTTCCCTCGAGTGCATCCCAAAGGATGTGCTTATTGAGGCGATAGGATTCGCGTATGAGCCGTTTCATGCGGTTGCGGTCAACGGCATGGCGAAAGCGTTTTTTGGGCACAGAGACCAAAATAGATGTCAATGGCTCCCCTGTAACTGCTTCCCCACCCTGCTTCTCCATCTGCATATAAACAATTCGCAGGGGAAATGCCGCCATTGACGCATTCCCTCCTGCGAATAATTTTTCTATGACAAGCTGGCTGGTGAGCCGCTCACTTTTTGTTAATGCATAAGGCATTATTTCAGTGTTTTAGCATACGCTTCGATAATGGCAGGCACTGAACGAAGCTCTGGCGTGGGCTGATAATCCACGTGCAATCCTGCCTCTTCTGCTGCCTTAATGGTCTTTGTACCCAGACAAGCCACCTTGATGTCCTTCTGCTCGAAATCAGGAAAGTTCTTCATCAACGAATGGATACCTTCTGGAGAGAAGAACACCAACATATTGTAGTCAAAAGCCTCATCAGGCGTGAAATCATTTGCCACGGTGTAGTACATCACCGCCTCATCATGCTCCACACCAATTTCATCAAGCATACGACGCATATCATCCGTATGAGCAGATGACTGAGGTACGAAATATGTCTCTTTGTTGTGCTTAGCGATGATAGGCATCAAATCTGTCAGAAGACCTGTCTCTGGGAAAAAGTTCTTGCGCTTACGGTACTGCACATATTTTTGGATATAGAGTGATACTTGTTCCGAAACGCAGAAATACTTCATATCATCAGGGATGCTCACGCGCAATTCCTTACAGAGGGCAAAGAAATGGTCAATAGCGTGACGTGATGTAAATACAATAGCTGTGTGACCAGGGATAGAGACCTTCTGCTGACGGAAATCCTTGGCAGACATGGGTTCTATTTTGATAAAAGGCCTGAAAACCAATTCTATTTTGTATTTTTGTGCCACCTCAAAATAAGGAGACTTCTCCGTTTGAGGTTTTGGTTGAGATACTAAGATCTTTTTTGCCATCAATATAAAATGTTTTTTACTATATAATTGTCACTATACCATACCGCCAAATGCCCAAATACAAGTGTCGGCAACAATTCGACGCTGCAAAAGTACAAAAAAATGAGCATATAGCCATATTTTTTCACCTTAAAGTTAGCAATTAGCTTATAAAACAACAGTAATTCGTACAGGATCACTACCAAAATGGCACTCCAGATGACAATCTCATGACTTAAATGAGCAAACACGTTCAGCAGTGCAAGCGGGTAAAAAAGGAAGGCGGTCAATGAGGTCATCAGTAGGTATCCCGACATCCATTTCCGACTCGGTTCCCTGCTGAAAAACGTCCAGTTCACTATCGAATATAGACAAGACTTCGTGTAAATAAACACCTGAAGCACCAGCCATCCTGCAGCATACAGCCAATAGGGGAATCCTATCTGGGAAATATAACTGCTCTTTGCAATCAAACCCTCAACGAATAGAAGAGAAAAGCAAAGTGTACTGACGCTCGTCAGCAAAAAAACATTAACCATTTCACCCGAACTCTCCATCACATTTCCCTCCACATAAGTGCGTTTGGTCGTGAAGAAATCCTTCAGACGATTAAGCAACACATTCTTACTATTATACAGAACAAAAGCGAGGAAAAAGAACATGACCATCATACCTGCTACGATGTAATCATCTTTACCTAGCACATAGTCGCGCTGCTCCATCGGCACTGTGCGGTCGGGCAGAAGTAATCCTTGCTTATATAGCTCCGTCTGTCGAATGACGTCGGAGTCAGAAGCCAGCCATATGTTTTTCTCGTTGTTCATGCTTAACTCTCAACCCTACACGCCAAACTCTCTTTTAATCGCTTCCTGATACTTCTCTGTCTCTTCCCACGGGAACAGTGTCACCTCTATTTCACGGTCACCTTGATAGCGGTTCGTGAACTTCTTCATCACCCGCTCCGTCTTCCTTCCGAAATGCCCATAGGATGCCGTTTCCTGATAGATAGGCTTGCGCAAGTCAAAACGCTCCTCAATAGCTTTAGGCCTCAAGTCGAAGATTTTTTCAATCTTATTGGCAATCTCACCATCAGTCAACGCCACCTTCGCAGTATCATATGTATTCACATAGATGCTGACAGGACGAGCCACACCAATAGCATAGCTTAACTGCACCAATATTTCATCTGCCACACCTGCCACCACCAAATTCTTAGCAATATGACGTGCTGCATAAGCTGCCGAACGGTCCACCTTGCTAGGGTCTTTGCCAGAAAAAGCACCACCACCATGCGCACCACGTCCCCCATAGGTATCTACAATTATCTTCCTGCCTGTCAACCCCGTATCGCCATGTGGACCACCAATCACAAACTTGCCCGTTGGATTAACATGATAGGTGATGCCTTCCTTGAACAGAGCACTCACTTTCTTATCACCTATTTCAGCAATGACTCTTGGAATCAATATGTTGATGACATCCTGTTTGATCCTCGTCAACATTTGCTCATCTGCATCCTCTTGGGTAAGTCCATTTTGAGCATCGGGCACAATGAATTCGTCATGCTGGGTACTCACCACGATGGTATGGATGCGCTCCGGTTTGTTGTCATCGCCATATTGAATGGTCACCTGACTCTTGGCATCAGGACGCAAATATGTCACCTCCTTCCCGTTGGGACGTATATATGTCATCACCTTCCCCTCTCTTCTAATGTCAGCCAACACACGCAAGATTCGATGCGAAAGGTCGAGCGACAAAGGCATACAATTCTCCGTTTCGTTGGTGGCATAACCAAACATCATACCTTGGTCACCAGCACCCTGCTCCTCAGGGTTTTCACGTTCCACACCACGATTGATGTCACCACTCTGTTCGTGAATGGCATTCAGCACACCACAACTCTCACCGTCAAACTTGTAAGATGACTTCGTGTAACCAATCTTGTTAATGGTATCACGAGCAATTTCCTGCAAGTCCACATAAGCATTGCTCTTGACCTCGCCAGCCACGACCACCTGACCCGTTGTGACCAACGTTTCGCAAGCCACTTTAGAGTCGGCATCATAAGCCAAAAGATTGTCCAGAACTGCGTCGCTGATCTGGTCAGCCACTTTGTCGGGATGTCCCTCTGACACTGATTCTGATGTAAATAAATAACCCATAGTCAATTAAAAATTAAATGTTTAATAATTAATAATGTATGGGGAAAGAATTGGGGAAGATGCACAGACAAAAACACGCCTCAATAGTGAGGCTTTCCTTTGTCGTTTTAGCATTTTTTACTGTGGTTGCAAGCAGCCCAAATCTGTCCACATTTGAATTCGGGTGCAAAGGTAGTGCAAAACGAGGGAAATACCAAAGGAAAAACTCTTTTTCTTTGTATTTCCGAGATGCAGCCTACTTTCGACGTAGTCAAAGTTACGAATAAGTGAGGGAAATACCAAAATTATTTGAGTTTTTCCGAGGGGGAACGGACATTTTAAAACAACGGCGTTCTTTTGACGAAACAACGGTGTAGGAAGCCCAAAACAACAGCGTTGTTTTAAAGCCGGTACGCCGTGGCATTATAAGAGGGTCTTTAGTGCCTCCTCATTTCCACCCTTCAGCACCACACGTTTCTCCTTGTCAAGAAGATAAAGTGACGGCGTGTGAGGCACATAATATTCCCCTTTCAGATCGTTCACATCCTTGCGTACCACCTTGAGATGAGGGTTCTGCATGATAAGGGGCTCTTGCTTCAGTTGGGCTTCCAACCGTTGACAACGTCGGCAGTCGGGATCATAGAAGATGAGCAATGTTTGCTCCGTCTTGATGTCATACAAACGCACCTGCTTCCCATCAGAAGTCTTCACAAGAATATCAGCCGCACGACCACCTACTTGATTCTTCGCCAACTGTTCCAAGAGCCAACTGCGCTGAGGCGTCTCAGGCAAAGCTCGCAACAGATGAGCATACACCACATCACTATACAAGGGCGAATCGGAATCATCCAAATAATGAGCCATCAACCCTTCAAAGAATAGCAAAGCAGAAGGATGTGCTACTAACGAATCAGCCAAGACCTCAGCCGCATATCTAGCAGAAACAGAATCAGCATGTTGCATGAAATTCAAAAAATCCACCATTCCTTGCTCCCCCACTTCACGGTTCATTGCTGTGCTGTCAGCAAAGGCATAGTCCTGCCAGAAATGCTCCAGTAGATACGCCATCCTAGCCACTGGCTCTTCCACTTCATCAGGAATCTTAGGATAAGGGAAGTCTGTCTCCTGTGCCCTGACACTCAGCACACAGAAGAGCAGCCCTAAAATGGTATAGATAGTCTTGTTCATACTTATGGACCTGGGGTTGGATCTGCTTCAGGTGTCGTAGATGTCTCTACCTTCTTTCCAATCTGCACATTCGTATCACCAGTCACCTCAGCATTATTACCACCACCATAGATGTTACCACGAATATCGGCACCAAGGACTGTATGAGTTCGTTCCTCTGATGTTGTTGCACTTTCTACTCCTTGCACCACCTTTGTAAGAGGGGTTTCGAACACTACATCATCACCAGTTTGGCTACCAATATTCACATGCGTATTGCCCTTCACTTTGGCAGCATTACCGCCACCAAAAACATTGTAAATAGCACCCATCTTATTAGCATCGTGACCAGGTAATATCACACTGATACTCTTTTCCTCAACAACTCTCTTTCCATCATTATCATGTACGAAGCTATCTTCACCTTCTCCATCCTTATTTCTTTGATATTCATTGAAAGTGATAGTCTTAGTTGTTTGGGTATAAGCATCTTTGGCGTACTTACCTTCAGACACGTTGATATTCACGTAGGTATCACCCTCCACCACAGCAGTTTCTCCGTAGCCACCACCATAAATATCACCAATGCTGGTAAACGATTTCACGTTCAATGTTGGACCATGCTCACCCGATGGTGCCGTGTAGGGAGCCTGATTACCACCGCCATAGAGTTGACCGATAATAAGAGGCTTACAACCCGTTTCTTCAATATTTACCGTAATTGTACCCTGAATCTTTCCATTCACGTTGTTGCCACCAAACACTCGGTCGAAAGTGCCATTTGTAATAGTGAGCACCACATTATCTTGGATGTCAGCATCCTGTGCACCGCCGTATGCCGCTTTTAATCCAGGGATACAAGCCATCAACAATTGCGCCTCAGCGTCCATCGGGGCACTTTTACCACCACCGTAGGCCTCATCCACACAGAAATCACATCCCTCCAAATCTTGGAGCATGGTCACAGCTGTCTGGCGCACATTACCCTTTGTGTTCGATCCACCAAACACACGATGAATTTTTCCTCCATAAATCGTCACAGAAGCTTTACCTGAACCATAAACATAGTTTTCCACAAAACCACCTTCCGCACCTTCATCTTGTCTCTTTTCTTTAGTATCATAGGTGTCCTCTACCTCTGAATAATCTTTGAATCCCACATTGGCACCGGGATTTGGTTTTGTCTCACCATTCACAATAATATCATCTAAACCGTTTCCACCACCAAACACCTCTTCTATCTCATACGTGCCGTTAATGGTTACATTCGTGGCTGGCGTAGAGGCTGCATTACCACCACCATACACCTGTCTAATGCTAGTTTCTCCACAACCATCAATGATAACATGAGTCTGAGCAGTATCAGCAATCGCTTTCATGTCAGGCATGTAAGCAGCCAAATTTCCACCGCCATAGACAGCTTCCACATGGTAATTATGGTCACTATTATTCTCACTATCCAAGTTTTCAGAAAGGGTGCCCAAATGACCATCCCATCCCTGAGTCTTATAGACATGAACAGTTACAGCACTTTGTGGGCTACCATTCAGGTTATTGCAACCAAAGATATTCCCCTTCACCTTGCAATCTCCATAAGTGGTAGTTTGTCCTGATATCGTCGGTTTATTCAGTGTCACAAACACATCACCATACACCTTAGCCTCAATAGGAGTTACAGCCGCTTGACCTCCTACTGCATCCTTAGCCAATTGCCCCAATCCACCACCATAGACATTACGGTTGATTGTGCCACCCGTTAGATTGACGTTGGTTTTGAATATAGCATAATATGTGGCAGTTTCATTCGCAGGCGTTTCGTCTGTAATTAATGTATATGTATCACCAGACTTCGTATAATAGCCTTTTACCGGAGAACCATTTAACAATTCGGTAAGCGTCACGTATTTCGTGCGTTCACCATTATGCCAATGTGAGGAGTTCGTGTTAGCCAGTGCACCACCGCCATAAACTTCTTGGTTCACGATACCGCCATTGATGTTGACATCCACACCACCCAAGGTAACACCTCGCTGACCGCCGCCATAGACAGAGCCATTGACGGTGGTGCTACCACCAATAGTTACATAGGTATTGCTGGCTAAGCCCAGGGTTGGAAGGAACGCAAGATATTCGTCCTCTGTTGTGTAATATACCCAAACAAACTTGGGTCCTTCATAATTATCGGGATAAGTTTCATAATAATCCCAATATGTACCTTGTTCTTTTACTACTGGTTTGTTTGTTGTTGGATCTATTATAACTTCTCCTGTTTCAGGATCTATTTCTTTAGGAATATTTGCCTCGAGTTGCATGCTCTTTGATCTATCATCACCAGAAGCCACATAAACAGGCGTGACTCCCTTGCAGGAACCAAAAACATTTCCTGTACCATCTACGCCACCTGTTCCTATGACAGCATTGTCTTTGACAGTGACGATACATGTTCCACCACCTTTTGGCTTTGTCGGTAATCCGCCCTCGACTTTAAATCTTCCCACTGAAGCAATCTCACCACCACCATAGACATTGACTCCTACCTTGGCAGCACCCTGAACGGTGACTTCAGAGTTGCCGCGTACCAAAGCCGAGTAGCCATGTGTCGCCAAGCCTGCTCCACCACCGAAAACGCTGCCCGTGATGTTGGGTTTACCTGTTCCTGTTTCTTCAGATGTTCCTATCACCACCTTCGCATCATCTTCCACGCGACCCACTTCACCGCCGCCATAGACAGTACCATATACCGTTCCATCAGTGATGCTGACATTAGTGGCGTATACGATAGCCTTCTCACACCACCATGTTTTATCAGAACCTCTGCCTGCTCCAAACACATTGCCGTGCCTGGATGGATCTGAAGTACTCGCAAGACCTATCGTTCCACCAGAGATTATAACATTACATCTGCCAGTGTTAGTGTTAGTGCCAGTGATAGAGTTATTTCCAAGGATATTGGCGGTGCTGCCATCGTTCTTTTTCCACGTATAGTTGTAATCAGCACTCTTTGTGATATTACCCACATCACCTAAGCTTCCACCACCATAGACGTTACCATGAATTTCACCATCACTGATAGTGAGGTTGGTGTTTCTCTTCACTCGTCCAGCCTCGGCAAAAGAAGCAAGACCTTTTCCACCACCAAATACATCACCATCAATCTTGCCTTTCTTAATATTTACCTCAGTACTATAATACACAAAACCGCTCTCACTGCCGCCATAAACAGTGCCCTTAATGATAGGAGCATTCGAAGAAGTCGTGATGTTGCCTGCCGACTCTCCTGTCGTTTCCTTCTTTCCGCCAATAATCACATCAGTCTCAGAAGCTCTGGCCAGTGTCTCAACATACAGAAGGTAATCGTCGTTGGAATCAAAATATTCCCAAACATATCTGGTATCTTGATTTCCGTCTTTATCGACATAATAATCCCAAGAATCTGCATTGCTATCCGTATGATCCGTTGTTTTGTTAACCATACGCTTGGATCTGTTTTCATCACCTGAATTGTTATTCCAAGAAGGTCTGATTCCCTGACCAGCGCCATAGATGTCACCTGATTCTTCTACGTCATCTTTTCCGATAGTGGCAGCATCCAAAATATTGACAGTGCATTTACCACCGGCTTTCAAGGAATATGGCATTCCTACTTTTACTTCAGTATGTTGTGTGTCTCCTGGTAAACGAACATTATATCTACCTACAGACGCTTTCTCACCGCCGCCATGAACGTTTTGCCATACTTGAGCCTGACCCTGAATGGTGACAGTAGCGTTACCACGTACCAATGCTGAGTATCCATGAGTCTCTACACCTGCACCTGCACCAAACACATGACCTTTGATAACAGGTGTCAAAGTTGTATTACCTGCTTCTCCTATCGTTACCGAGGTATTCCTTTCCACACGACCTACCTCACCACCACCATAGACATCACCTTCCACTGTTCCGTTAGTGATGTTAACAGTCGTACCACCATCCAACGGAATGTACGGATCATTTTCTGTTCCAGTACCAGAGATGCCTTCGTCAACAACACCCACCATAGCTTTATCACATGTGAAATTGTCTGCTTTACCCTGACCGCCACCAAAGACATTCTGAGTGATAGTGCCACCACTGATGTTCACTTGCGTATTTCCTTCCACATTCGACTCCTCACCACCGCCATAGACGCTCTTACCAACGGTAGTAGTACCCGTGATATTGAGGGTAACATCTCCTGTGACCACACCAAGGGTAGTGAGGTCAACAGTAGTATATATGTATTTATTAGTATCATCAAATTCACTGTCCTCAGAAACACTTGCGGCATGAGTCCATGTGTATTCTTCACCATCAGGATAAATACCGTCTGTAAACACACCAACACTTGCATTATAGGCAGGATTTACCTTCATCTTCGTTCCCAATGGCACTACGTTCACCTTTTCTACACTTGCAGAGAACCCTGCACCATATACATTCGCTCCAACAGTACAGTTGTTCAGCGTCGATGTGATGTCACCATCTACACGTCCCAATTTACCTCCGCCATAGAACGATCCTGTAATATGACAATCCTCCAACGTAGATTCCACATTTTTGGTCTCAGCCAAAGAGAGTGAAGCATATAATACATAAAAACGTCCTACATAATTGGGCTGTCCACTTTGACCACCGGAATAAGGGATAAACTCACACTCGTATTCAGTAGATATACCTTTCCCAGTAGCATATTTTCTTGTATAGTGACCAACCCATGTGTCCCAATCATTTCCTCCAGTTGCATCCTCGGCCATATCCCTAAAGTAGGAGGTTCCACCATAACCGGCACCATAGAAATTATCAAATGTGGAGCCTTTTGCTTTTGTAGTAACCTTTTTGTTGGATTGCATATTGCCAAACTTAGGACCACCACAATAGAGCCCTACTTGACTATTGTTGATCTCAACATAAATATTTCCCGTCACCGGTTTCTGACCATTGATACCACCACCATAGAAATTAGTAATATCAGCATGGTCTATCAACCATGTGACGTCGCCTTTCAGCTGTTCCTGACCGGCGCCAGCCATATCGCCAAACTTTCCGCCATTGATATAACATTCAGCATGGTCTGTTACTGAATTGACGTTTGGCTGGAAAGTTCCCGTCAGATAGAAAGATTCAAACTCTCCACCCGTCACAGAGATGGGGATATGACGTGTTGTATGTGAATTACCACCTGCTGTATGCAAACCATTGCAGAATTCCTTCATCCAGATATTGCTACCAAGGTGAATGTATTCTGTAGAGTTAGCGACATTTTGTCTCGCTGTTATAAACTGGTCATAGATACCGCCCAATAAGATTAATGGTGAGCCAGCGGGTTTACTGCCTCTGTCATATTCAAACTGTGTGAACTGTATCAAAGTGGTATTCGTCACCTCGAACCATCCTAAAGGACACCAAATGCCATGCTTCGGAATAGCATTATCTGTTTCCACCTTCTGTATCATACCTAAACCAGGTGAGTTGATAAAGTCGAAACGTATTGGGGAGATATTCTGACGGGCTGTTCCGTGCTGAACGATAAAGCCATAGTCTGGCTCGCAGTCGTTATTCAAGTCGGCAGACATAATAGTGAATTTTTTTGATCCACTGGATGGAGAGTTTTGTCCCCAATAATGATGATAGTTGCCTACCAATACGATAGCATTGTCATATACGGTCCCAGAAGAACTGACTTGTCCCAAAGCACTAGAAAAAGCAGTATATACAACCTGATTATCATCATTGATGGATACTGTATTGCCCCCGACATATCTATCGCCCATATTTGATACAAATACGGCACTGGCATTATTATTACCATAACCTTTAGGGTAGGCTACGTCGTATGTGGGGTCAGACAGATAGACTGCAGTACCCCAATAAGGCTCAATCGTTATTCCCGTTACACCTTCTGGTACGTCGTAATAGGCACCTTGCGAAAATATGCGGCCACTAACCGAGTATTTATCTTTGTCAGTACAATAACGGTCAGCAAAGTTATAAGGTGGATATTCGTCCTCATCATGAGTCGTACCAGAATAGTCGAGAACATCCTTTATGAAATGTCCTTGAGTACCGCCAGAGAACCCAGTTATCTTCCAACCTGTGACCACTTTGTTTTTAGTACAGTTACCTGTGCCTACTTCATTATAATAGGGCAGACGGACTGTCCGGTAATTGAAATGATTGTGGGCTAAATCCTTGTCATAAACTGTAAGAGTAGTCGGATAATTTGAATTAATCGCGGCGCCAGTTGGCTTGTTCGCACCACCAGTTGTAGTGTTTGACTCGTTAATCGTTAACGATATCGTTCCTAAAGTCGGGGCATCTTCATAATTAATAACCGACGGATAATAGTCTTGCACTTTAAGTATAGGATACGGCTTGTCAGCAGGATCCAATACCCACTTCGCCATTTGACAGGCATTACCTATTCCTTTGCCTTTGTTGGGGTCGTCCGTAGCATACCACGCAGCTAACTCTCGGTTGCTGTTCAGTATATTACGGAAAAACTCAAAGCGTGTCAGGTATTTCTCTTCAGCTGCCAGGGCACAATTATAGGCAGTGATACGGTTGTTTCTGCTATAATCGGCATCGAAACGGTAGTAGTTGTAGCCATTCAGATTGCTAACATTGGTGATTTTGGATCCGCCGTAAATAGGTGAAATGTTCGTGCCTGAAGTGATTTCACCATAAAACATACAGTTCATCACCATGGTGCGCAAATCGCTTCTTGTCGAGGAGAAGCTATTATAACCCACAATACCTGCACCCCAAGTATTGCCACTAACCGTTGCAAAACTATAACAGTTGATAACACGTGAGCTGCCATCAAGCCGACCTACGATACTACCGGCATTGGTGCCACTGATAGTACCGCTCTTTACGCCACAGTTATAGATGCGTGTGTCACCGCTTGCTTCATTGCAGATTGCCCCAACATTAGTACCACCACTGATAGAGACGTTGTCAAGGATCACGTTGTTAATCGTACCACCATTGACACTATTAAACAATGGTTTAGTGAGTCCACTAATAGTAAATAATCCACCATCAAAAGTGCCAGAGAAATTACTGATATCACCTGTATAACTGCTGGCATCGAAACTAGCGGTGACTTTACAGTCGTCGGTCGCCATCATATTATTCAAGTCACCCACACTACTGATGTTAAGAGTAAACCTCACACTCATTTCACTTGGGCAAGACTCATCTTTTCCATCTTCTTTGGCGATGACCTTAATAGTAATTACTCCACTACTATTAGTTAAAGAAAATGGTGCCGTATAGTGCGTGCTATTGGTTGATGGCGAGCTCCCATCAAGTGTGTAATAGAAATTACCCAAGCCTGTTATGGAAATCTCGTTACCATTACGGATTATAGTTGGACTAAGAGTTTTAGCAGTAAAAGAAGAAGACACGATATTTTCACATCTATTACTACTATAATAAGAAACAGCCCGAATGATTGTACTTGAATTCTGAACGAAAGGCTCAGAATAAAGCGTCCCATTCGTCTTACTCGGTTCCGTTCCATCCGTTGTATAATAAATGGCCGCCCCTTCTGATGTAATAGTAATCTCATTTGTACACTCGTCAGTGACTGTGATAATGGGGTCTGGTGGTGTTAAGGTTGTTGGTTCAATTGCTTTCGAAGCTACCTCTGTAAGCACCACTCCATAACGTTCCACGACAACTTTGAGAATTCCTGATGATTCAGCAGCATAAGTACCGGAATCTATGATAGGACTTGATGCTGTAGGATCCGCTTGTGTACCATCACCAAATTCGTAACGTATATTGTAACCTGCAGGTAATCCATTATTTTCTGTAATAGTAACCATACCATAATTATCATCGTTGATGGTAGGAGCTTTAAGTAAATTAGAATGGAAAGACCATAGAGGCGTTCCAGAAGAATAAAACTGTATCAAACCTGGTCTGTCTTCTCCTGGTCGTGGAATTGTCGAATTACTAGTATTAGACCATGTCAGCCATGCCCTGTCAGCACCCTGTGCACTATTAAATGAATAGCCCGACGTAGGGTTCACATTGTTCAGTCCTGGATATGGTGCTATTTTGTAAGGGCTACTACTATTATACAAAACGAGGTAGGTAAAATTGACATTACTAGGTATATCAGCAAGCCACACATCTCGGTCACCATATGCCTCCTTCTCTCGTATAACTACATACTTGTTCAGTTTAGGATTAATAAGCTGGATAGTATTAGGTTCTGAGGTGGCAATATTCTTAACGACCCAATGGGAATAAGTGTTATCAAAAGGGCCGTATTTGACTCCATTTTTATCAACTTCATTCACTGATACATCATTGGAAGTAGTCAGATACTGATTTCCCGTTGTACTATTAACTGTAACAGATGGCCAAAGATACCAATTACCGTTATTGTTTTTGATATAATAGACTCCGTCAGGCACTTTAGGTGTGGTCTGTCCCCACACATTCACGCCCATCAACATCAACATCAAAAACAGGAGTGTTCGGAGAACATAAGTTCCTTTAAAATAGGTTCTCAGTTGGGAAAAACTTTTTTTCCAGTTAGGAAAATATTTTTTCTCAGTTAGGAAATAAAAAAATCCCATCTTCATTTCTATCTTATCATTCATATCGTATGTCATATCTTTCTTCTTCATTTCACCGTAATCTTTTTGTTATACTTGCCACCTGCAGCACGGATGATGTAAACACCTGTATTTGGTATTTGAGTTTCGATGGTTTCACCTGGCTGGATGGTGAACGAAGCGATGGTCTGACCGCCAGTATTGATGATAAGCACGTCGGTCGCATCTTGGAGTGAAGACTCTACACCAACAAGGAGTTTCTGTGTGTAGAATCTCAATTCGCCACCAACTTCTCCCTTGGTCGGGTCGTGATCCTCGAAAGCGAATGATGTGTCACTCATATCGAAGACGATGCGTTCAGCCATTCTTCTCTTAGCACCATTACCCGTAGATGCCTCAACAAAGTATGGACGGAAGGCATCCACCTTGACGGCATCACCCTCTGCTGGCACCTTGTCGTAACTGCCACCATCCGATGCAAGCACATAGCTGTTCGTTCCAGCTTCCAACTCCATATTCAGATAACTTGGCATAAAGGCATATTTGTCTTGTTGCACACCTGTAGCACCATCACTTACTTCAATCGTGGCATTCTCAGCCGATGCAAACGTAATCACCTGCTTGGCAAGATCCTTGTCAACTTTCGACCAGCCAGCGGTATGGGCAGGGCTAAAGTTGCCACTCAAGTCGAATTCATAGTAGGTCGCACCTGGGAATCCAATGATGTATGGTATGCCTGATGTTAACCGGGCATAATCATTGTATGTACGCGAATCGTTATAATATGTTTGGTATGTGTCATTGTTGGCATCCTTGAGGTTATGACCCGCCTTCGCCTCATAATAGTAATCCCAGAGGAAGGTGTTGGTCACCGTCTTGTCATCATCAGCAGCAGTGCCCGTTGGGTACTCAAAGTTTGCTGTATAAACCTTATTGTCTGACGAGAGGGTTCCTCCTTCCTTGAACTCACGCAACCAGTACTCATGGCCCACTTTGGTCTTCGAAGTCTTATCGACAGATGCGCTACCACTATAGAAGTGGGTGATCTCACCCTTCACATTCGTAGTGACGATGTCGGCAGTGAATGGCAGGCTGACACCATCCCATCCCTTCTCAATATCCACGAATTTGTCAGGAGCGCGCTGGTACCACATACGCTTGTCACCCGTGAATTGGTATTTAATCGGTGCGTTAAAGTCATGCTTGTCCACCAGGAAGTGGTCGAGCGTGGAGATGTAGCCATCACCTGACTTCTGTACCCAGTGACCCGACATCTGGTCATAATTTGAACTGCGGTCCCATTCAGCTACAGTGCGGTAAGTCTCCTTGCCTGCCACATAACCCTCACCAATGGCATCACCTTCCTCATATGCAAAGTCATGTAATTTGGCACTAACCACGTTGGCAGTCTTCAGAGAAGCGGTCAATGGTGCCTCGGAATCGGTGCTCTTTGCTGCTGTGTAAACGAGGAGGTTCTTCGTAAGATTTACATTCTGGAATGCCGTAAGGCCGCCATCGTCAAGCAGCGGAGGATAGAAGGCGCCACCCTCTATATTGTTGTATGGTGCCGATGTTTGTAATCCAACCTTATAACCATTAGCCACTACATCGCCGTTACCTCCCGTAAAGTCGATAGCCGTCATACCCTTGTGGGCAATCTTGGTAGCATCACCATTCATCGTCTGAGCAAAGACAGCATTTGAATTAAAATGAGTCATCTGCATCTTTCCGCTACGGAAGTAAGCTGGTGCACGATAGACGCGATTACTGCCTTCAGTGGTCAATAGACGTTCGTTCGCCTTGTTGATGATGGATGGCAAATCTTGATGCGGACTTCCTTCCACATAGCCATAAGTCAGCGTCTGTCCAAAGAAGAGGTAATCGTCTGGCCAGATAGGTGCCCAAGTGACAATCTTGTTACCATCGGCATCCAGGTCTCCACTTTCCTGACGGCGGATATTATAACCCTCTGGAATGGTGCCATCGGCATAGCGGAAGTCACCATCGTAGAAACGATGCTCCACATAACCCAATTTAGGTGTCTCAGCGGTACCTTGAGCGGTACCTTGAGGAGTGTAATAGGTATAAGTGGCAGGATAGTACGACGTGCTGGTGACATTTTGAGTGCCAGTCTCATTCGTAGGCAACGTACCGTCAACATTTGCAGGGAAGTACTGATATGACTTGCCAGATGTGAGTCCACTACCATCATAATATCGCTTGCCAAGATAGAAACCATTTAAGTTATAAGTCAGTTCACCGTCATAGAATGCCTTGTCAGACATCTTGCGAGCATAATTGGCAGCAGAACCATTATCATTATAGAGCGCTGCATTGCTTTCTGGATAGTAACAGTTCACTACTTGTGTACAGCCTGGATGTTCAGGATCATTTGGATTGCCAAATACGGCATTCACCTTCGAAGCACCATCAGGCAGTGCGGTTGCATCCGACTTCACCCAACAGTTCTCCACGAAACCATCACCAGCATCAGCCACACCAGCCGAAGTAAACGAGCCTGTAACGCCCAGGTTATAGACATTACCACAGAGTTTACCAAAGAGCGACGAGGTAAGACCACTGATGGTGTGACCATCACCATGGAGATTACCACCGAAACATGGATCCGTATCTTCTATGCCAGCAGCAATAGAAGTGCGAGCAGGAGATCCTTCTGGCACAGAGCCGTCTATGTCGGTGCGCAGAATGATATCAAGGTTCTCAGCACCTTTGACATGACTGTCTAGAGGAGCATGACCTACAAAGGTCCCCGATTTGATCAGACCATTTTCATCTAACTCTGACTCCGATGGAGTGAGCAGACTCAAGTCGAAGAGGTTCTTCAGTTCATCAAGACCATTCTTGTCCTTACGTGGGTCGTCATTGGACAGAGATGAATAGTCATTGACGTATATCTTGCATGGACGATCCACATCAGCACGATCAATGTATAAGTGGTTCTCCTTATAACGCTCCATGATGTCACCCAAGTCGTGGTAGTTGGCCACGCGAACAGGCACACAGTTGGAGTAAGTCTTACCAAGGTAGGTCTTCGAGTAGAAGGCGATGTAATGATCCATGTTCTGATACCAATAGACAGGAGTGCTGTTGTTGACGAATGGTACACCATTACGATGGTGGTCAGCATCATTCTTGTTGGAATAGAGTTCCCAACCATTGATGAGCACCTCATAAATACCCGCTCTTACTTCTGGACGATCCAGACCCACGGCACTGCCTGGGAGCACGATAGGTGGTTCGTTGAGCGTTCCAATAGAAGGTGCACCGCTTTCCAACTGCAAGTGAATATTCACCACATGTAGTTCGTTGGTTAACTTGATGTCGCCATTATCACCATTCTCATAATAAGTATATTGATACACCACCGTGATGACCTTCTCCGTGGTCAAATCTCGGATGTCACTCTCACGGTTCACGTAAAGCGTTGTCGTCTCCGTAGGCTCCTGACCCTGAATGGTGAAGTATTGCTGGTCATCAATCAAGTCATTATTATATTTACTCTCGTCGATGCGGTTTCCTTCTTTGACTTCCGTACTACCTTCATTATGTTTCTCTAAGCAATAATACGTGGTCGTACCTGGTGTCAAGTCTGTTACTTGTTTCACCTTACCTGGATTAGCCGTATAAACATCCTCATCCACCACCTGCCCTCTACCATAAGGCTCTCCGTTATCGGTAAAGTTATCAATGGCAATGTAGGCTACCGTTGCCGTAGAACTGGTTTCTATACGGGCATAGTAACGCTTGTCATTACGAATGCTTTCAAACTCAGTTCTTGAAAGTGTAGCACCTTTTGTGAAGGTTCTTGTTGTACCATCGGTGAAGTGCAATTCTCGTGATGTATCCTCCTTGTACACGGCACTATACTCTACAGGCACCAAGTCGCTGTAAGGCGAATGATAGGCCTGCTCGGTTGTCTTAATTTGAGTCTCATCATAGAAATCCAAGTAGTTCGGATCAGCAAAGAGGTCCAAGGCATCGTAGTTGAAAATGAACTTATCTTCACCTTCTTCGTCTATGCGGTCGCTCTCGGACAACGAGCACCATGATTCCTTCGCACTATAGTTATTAGTGGCGAAATATTTCTGTCCGCCATATTTTCCTGTCTCGGTACAGATATAAGCCTCCGTAAAGACTGCATCAATCTCATCAGCAGGCACATCTGTATAGGTGGTCTTCAAAGCTGCTATCTCACCTGCTGTCAACAAGTCACCATTCAACAAGTACTTTTCTTCTGCCAATTTCAAAGAACCGATGCAGACGAATGCTTTAGCGAAGGCACTCTGAACACTCTGAGCAGATGATGAAAGTGTATTATACTCTGCCAATGGGATAGCCGTACCTGGATTTACCGTCTTGTTGGTGCCTTTATAAGTATAGTTTACCGTTTCAGTAGCCACGTATGCCTCATCCATCTTCTCTTTACCGTAACCAGATTCCGTTTTATCATAAACGGCCTTAGTGACGATGTCGCCTTCCGCATAATCACGCTGACCATAGACATCCGTCGTTTTGGGGCTGAAGGTAGGACCTTCAACATAAGAATTCTTACCTGTAGTAAGAGCATCATATGCCACTTTCGTTATTCTGGTATCAGTTGTGCTATTTCCTGTATAGGTGCTCGCACCAGAAACAGGACTATACCAGTCATCCCACACCTTTGGCGTATCCATATCGAAGGTGAGCACATAACCTGAGTCATGACCAATGTTGTTCGACATGCGGAACAAGTCATCAACAACTGCATTATACGTCATAGCCTGACCCTGTTCGTTTTCAAAGGCATTACCTTCAACATCAGTGATGGTGTGGGTAGCTGTCTTGAACGTATTAATGTCTGTCGGCAGCATGACATACTCCCCGACGGCATACTCTGTACCATCAATCTTACATGGCTTGCAATTGACAACCGTCTCTGGCACAAACAGCTTCTTATCAGCCACAGAGAGGTTATTCCAATCCCACCAAGTGATGACATCGTTCAACTGATACATGTCGGAGTTATTATTCACCCATGCCTTACCGTCATTACCGTTGGTACCAATCTTCTTACCCTCTTCGAAATAGTAGGCATATAGGTTGGGCTTCACATTCAACAATTTCAGGCGTCCGTTAGAAGCGGCTGTGATGGTGAGTGGTAGGTGTACATCCTTTGAATAGGCATTGGCACTACCCGTATAAGCTGACACCACCTGATCGTAAACATATACCGAACCTTTCACATACCAATAGTGAGCCTTAGAATAGGGGTCTTCACCGATGATATAGGCATTGTTAATAGGATAACAATCGTCAACGATACGCTTATTGCTGGGGTGGATAAAGTTACCAGAGGTCTCGATGTCCTGTTCCTTATATAGGTTTTCTTGCGTATCACCACTGATAATATAACTACCCGAACTTGTCCAATCACCCTCTTGATCTGAAGAATAACGGTACTGCTTGTAGGTACGTGCTTCATCACGCAATTCTTGACCACTTATTATTTTTTGATTGTTATATTCCGAAAGAATCACATTTTTCTTATTGGGATAGAATAATGGCACGCGGTGCTCATTCTTGGCATAGACGAAACCACCACCTTCGGTCGCCCGCTTCACATTGATCAGGTCAAGCTCTATCACACCTGTGATATAGCCGTACTCTTTTTCCTTGTTAGGATTAGTCTCCGTCTTCTCTGTAGTCAGTTCAAGGAACACGCCTGAAGCCAATGCCACCTGATTGGGACTTGTACCATAGTTACGGTCGTTACCAGTAGGGCGTGCTTTCTTATAACTATAGTAAGTCTGTCCTGAAACCGTATGTCCGTCACTATCAACGTATGGATCACCAAACTTCACGTCACTGGTCAGGTTGCCAAGGTAGTTCACGACGCTGTAGATACCAAAATAGTTGCCATGCTCGGCTTCTGCTCCTGTATCTGTAGATATCATAGAGCGTTGTTTGTTCAATGATAACTCGCCCACACGGTTAATGGTGTAGTCAATATCCTCACCGACCTCTGCCACACGGTCCTTGGCACCTTGCAGCACCATACGGCTACCATACACGCCACAGAAATCAGCACGCTGAATGGTGTTCAGCAAACGACCTGCATAGATGGAACAGAAACCGAATTGCTCCCAATTGGCAGCATTGAAGCCGTCTTTATTTTTCAGTTTTTCAAAGTCATCTTCCTTTACACGTTGACCATTCTCGTAGAATTCCCCACCAATATAAACACCATATTTTGTGACATTATCCACAATCTTCTCAGCCACACCTCCTTTACAAACATACTCCAACTGGAAGTAGGCACGTTCACGATTCGACAAATCTCGGTATTCCTCCAACGTAATACGGCTGGACAGTCCGTAATAGTCGGTACCATAATTGGTGACGTTCAATTCACGATAACCTTCCACCACCGACAGATTACCGCCACCATAAAGACCACCTGTATGTTCCGTACCCACAGTGATAAAGTCACGATGATAGCAATCGTAGAGCGTCGCTGTAGTATTACCAAATACGGTTGTGGCATTGGCATAGTGAGTATCACTATTAGAAGACACGTTACCACCACCGAACACTGCATTGTGGATAAGAACACCACGCTCTTTCGTATCGTCATTTGTAGTTTTATCACCAGTATACAAGTCTTTCCAGTCTAACTTGTCTTTCGACAACATATTCAGTTCGTCTGTCCCCACATAATCAAACTGTGGATGGGAATTAAAACCTGATGCAGCCTTCACCTGCAGATATGGCGATACAACGACCTTACAGTCTTCTATGAGTTTATCTTCATTTCCGTCATTATAATAATAGTAGTAGTGGTTAGGAGAACCCGTCTCTGTTTTTCGTGACAATTGATTGTCATAGCCCATGCTATAGACATAGCCCAAATCACCACCACCAAAGACATTACCATAATTATAGCCTTCTCTTACCGCCTCCGAAGTACCTACCTCACCACCATGAATAAAGACTTCAGTTTGACCAAACACATAGCCATCAGTGTAAAGGTCATTAGAACCACCGAATCCTAAGACATTATAACCCTTACCACCGCCAAAGATATTACGCAACACGTGACCATTATACATCTCCACGTGCGTCTTGCCGGCTCTATATATGCCTTCAAATTCACGCACATGGTTAACATCACCACTCTCTTTTGTTGAACCACGTCCAACGGCAGCAATCTCTCCTCCACCATGCACACTACCACGGATGATTCCACCCCATATTTTGATATTGGTCTCATCCACGTTACTCTTATCACTATAACCTCCACCAAAAATATTGCCATAATCTTTCAGACGACCGATACTATCGCTCACCGTCCATGTCTCGTCATTCAATTTCTCAACAAAGTCATCATTCAAGTAATCATAACCAATACGACCATTGTTGAGCACCACGTTAGCTGTGCCAAACACAGCACCGCCACGGCCTCCCTTGCCTTCTTCACCCTCACCGCCACCATAGACGTTACGCTGGATGGCAGGCACACCATTGAAAAAGCCATATTCAGTTCCATTCGTATTGGACTCACTGGTCACATAGTCCATTGCAGCCTGTTTGTTTGCTGCTGTCTGATCCTCCCGAATACCGATGATGACATTAGCTTGAGCTGGTATATCGCCTGTAGTAGAGGCATTCAGATCAGCATCCACTTCAATCATGACAGGCTGATTATTTTTATCCTTGACAACTTCACCGTCCTTCATAAGAGTAGTAGTAGTCTTGTGTTTTCCCACACTACCCATATAGCCACCACCAAACACGTTACGAACCACACCTGCAGCAACATAAACAGTGGTAGAGGCCTCGAATGGCTGACCGAAATCATCTGTCAAACCACCATACCGGTCAAACACTGACCCCACCGAACCTGCTGCCACAATATCCTTTTCCACATTTCCACCCAGCAACGCAATATAAGTGGTACCATTCACATCACCACTTCGGTTTTTATTCGCAGAACCCATGCCGCCACCGTATGCATAGCCACCAGTAACTTGGAATCCTGGTGTATATCCAGCAACATAAGATCCCACGATGGCACCTTTATTGATGATGACATTGGTGTTGTATTTCTTTCCGTCATGTCTTGGCTTGGCTAAAGCATTGGCAAGTCCGTTATCAGTATAGGTATAATGGTTTGTACCAACTATGTATTCATCGGCTATCTTCAGCTTGGCCTCTCCATATTCTTGCTTCGCCGTTGCCACATTAGACACACGGCCATTCTGACCACCCCCATAGACCATATAGACTTGAGTTCCCTTGTTAAGATTCACCTCTGTATATTGTGACCAACAGTTCTCACCAAAACCAGCGCCATAGACAGAGGCCATGTAACCTTTTTCAGTGTCAGACCATACAGGCGAATTGATGTTCACTCTTCCATAAAGTGTACGGCGCGCATTATTGTTGCCCCCATAGATGGATCCGACACGACCTTCGACACTGCTCCAGGTCACATTGGTCTCGTAGACATCACAAACAGTATTATTGTCAATACCATATGCACCTCCGAAGAGTTTATTGAGTTTAATCGTCGATTTCGCAGGTACATTCACCACCGTACGGCGAGTGAAGCCCTCTTCGTAACTGCCACCATAGACTGCATTAATCTGACCACGAGGCAAGTCAATAATGGCAGACACTTTGTCAAGAGCCGCTTTCTCTGTTGCATCAGGCGTCGCCGTTGGAGCCACGTATGTTCTCATGCCCAATCCACTCCAAGCTCCTGCACCGAACACTTCCATACTAGAATAATTAGTCATGGTTTGTGGAATATCAATGAGAATGTAACTACGATCCTGCATGATATCTCGGTCACTGTCACCTGGATAACCCTGACCCGAACCATAAATCTTAGTGACTTTGTTGTTGGAGTTACTCAGCAGTGCATTACTCAGCGTCGGACGGAAATTGACAAAAGCATTGTCCATACGAGGCTTGGTGTAGCCAGACTTAGCGATGCCATCAGCATTAAAGAATTCACGATATTCACTATCCGTATAATCGTATGTACCATAACAACCTCCAAAGAGACCAAGCGCATGTCCTTGAGCATATTCCATATAAGCGGACACCTCCTTGGCGGCATCTTGACCTGGCAGTGTCAATCCTGCCACCTCATTGCGTATCCTATTAGTAAAGTCTGCTGTATTGAGAATCCTTCCACCAAGGTCATTACCGCCATACACATAATCTCGAACAAATGGAAATCCTCCTGTCACTGTGCCATTATCCTGAATCTGACGACCCACATAGGTTTCTGTATGACCCAGAATATCGGCATTACAAGAGCCTGCAAAAGAATTGAACAGACGTCCATTACCCAAATTCACAATGGTATTGCCGCAGATGGGACCTAAGAAACCACCACCATAAATGAATTCGCAATCAGCCATATCGGGATGGTTTTCTGTACTCGTCTTTGACACACCTGCCTGACCACCTTTCAGATTGACAGTACAACTATAGTTCGCATCATTTTCATATTGCTTTCCATTAAAAGCGTATTTACCAGTAGCTTCATCATACGTATAATCGTCCGCAGTAGATGTACCAGTGGACTTTCCAATAACACCTTCCTCACTACCACCAAAAATCTGGAAGGTATATCCCTTGTTCAGATTAATGGTAGTGCTACCCCATATCTCGGTACCCTTACCTTTACCACCACCAAATACATTGAGGGCAGAACCAAGCACGTCCATACCCTGACGTCCCAGGATAACACCCGTACGACGCTCCTCGATGTTATATTTCATCTCATCCTGCTCCAACACATTGTCACCATAGAGTACGGCCTCACCTTCACTATCTTCCGTCACCTTGTCGAAGAGCACGTTGGGATCCATCAAGGCGGCATTGATGTTGATGATGACATTACCATTCACATGACCACTACTATAACAGCCACCATAAATATTACCTCCCAGCAAACGACGATTCAAGTCATCTTCCGTACTCTTGCCATCCGTAGGAATAGTTGTCGGAG
Organism: Bacteroidaceae bacterium; assembly: GCA_017651245.1. Classification (GTDB taxonomy): domain Bacteria; phylum Bacteroidota; class Bacteroidia; order Bacteroidales; family Bacteroidaceae; genus Minthosoma. The sequence goes on from JAGCDQ010000050.1 coordinate 35,492, forward strand.
TCTCGTCTTTTTCATTCGTACCCACCTTGACCACATTCCATTCCAACAATTTTGACTTGTCATTTGGATCCTTCCAGCGCATAGGTCGGATTTCCAAGCCAGAGAGGTTCAGGGTCAACTTATTGCCTATCTTACCCTCTGCAGCATCATCAGGAGAACCGATGAGGCCACCATCATAGGCTGCATTCAATTTCGTTTCTCCATCATATTGCTCTGGCACATAAGCATTATTACAACCACCCACCAACTTATTATAGATAATAACATTATAGTGGAAGTCAACCGTATTCATACCATCAGTCATGACACTACCCACGTTGCCACCACAATAGAACGAACCAAAATAAGTACTATAATTAACATAGTCTGGGTCAAAAACCACACGAGGCTTGATATCCATCTCACAGCCTTTCATATAGGTCTTCATCTGGTCGGACTCCGTCAAGTCAATTTTACTGAAAGGATAGCTTGTTCCATTGATGGTCACCGATGCTTTGAATTGCTTCAACACATCTTCGGTTATCATATTCTCACCGTTACTGCCAAGGAACACGTTGTCAGCATAAACGTAAGCACCAATCTTCAACTCGGCTCTTGCCTCGCTACTCGACGATTGCAAGGTGGCACTATTTCCACCACAATAGACAGAACCGCCAATAATGGTAGGCTTCGATTTCGTTCCAATCAGTCTCACAGATACCGCCTCGGCATTGGGACGATAATCGTTGAGAGCCTCAACGGAACTCTTCCCTGAAGGCGTTGGATAATAGAAATCACGATAGAGATCGGATGATTGCAAGTCGGAATTATCCGTATAGTAATAAGATCCGTTACCACCACCATAAACATTGCCTTTGATGCTGCTATGGATACCGACGGCATTGCCACCATAAATCATACCAGAAATATCGTTACCTCCATAGACATTGTCGATTTTTCCACCACCAATATGCACACGAGCAGCATAGCCTGCAGGACAGTCAACACCTTCAATTTTTTCCGCTGTAATAGTGCGCTTATCTGGATTCACATTGGCCATACGACAACCGCCATAGACATTGCCAACCTCCATATCATCTGAATTGACAGCCAAGAAAATACCATTCTCGTGGGTCATATCACCAGCATTACCGCCAGAGTAGAGGTCTCGGATTTTACCGCTCAACAGCCCCCAAGTAGGTCGGATGTCCATTGCCACCTTGTTATTTCCACCAAAGACACGGCCAAACTGGTATGCTGCACTATTGGCATGTATCTGCGTGGTGTTGATGCCCATTGCCTTCAAGCGAGTTCCTGCTGCATCATTCAATATATCCGTTCCACTTGCATCCGTGATGCTTGTCGTCACATCACTCGTATTGTCAATACAGATGGTAGTGTTCTTCTTTACCGTAGCAGCATTACCGCCACCATATACATGGGCAATGGTGCCGCCATTCAGTTCAAGATAAGCCTTGTCGATTTCTGGCAGGGCATCGACAGCGGCAGCCACCTCTGTAGTTGTTTCGTTCTCTGTTTTCGTTACCCTATACTTTCCTGCATTCTCGCCATCAGTAATTTTTGTGTAGTCATAATCACCATTGCCTCCACCATAGAGTTGACCGATGAATATCTTGTAAGGTTGTGTCGTAGATGCCGACTGACCTTCTCCTGTCGTCACTTTTCTTTCAGATGTCGTTTGGATAAAAGCATTATACGTATAGTCAATAGCTGTTGTCTTCGGGGTAAATGGAGTGGTCGTTGACTCGTTATTCACATGTTTTATGATTCCCGATATATCGTTACCACCATAGACATAATTGATGAGGATGTCACCACTCATGCGTGCACCATCGATATTAACGAAGGTTTGCCCATCCACATTCGCCATACGGGCACCACCAAAAACACTACCATTGATGTCGCCTGCATACACGGTAACAGTCGTATTACCCATCATATCACCTGCATTACCACCACCATACACGTTTCCACCAATAGTGATTTGTGCCTGCATCAGCGATACAGACAAACAAAGCAGTAATATGGTCAATATCTTTTTCATCTTCTTTTCTATAACCTTAACGTTAATCCTCTACTCTCAACCTTTAATTATAATCTAATACCGGTGGGTTATCCAAATCTGGGTCTGACAATACATTGAGGAAAGTGGGATTCACCGTCAGATTGACGGTTTTCCATTCACCTCGCGTTATATATCCATTAGGCAGTTTATTCTCTACCTTGCAATCTTCACGAATCAAGTTTCCCTTCCTGTCATAAACATCATATGTACAAAGAAGAACTAATGAGTTGATGTTGGTAGGTGCTGGTAATACCATCATCTTCTTTATTTCTTCCGAATTGGGCTCTGTTAAAACCTTTGCAGTAGTCGTTAATTCTAACCCCTCATGTTCAAAAAATGTAACATTATTATTCCCTTCTCCTTTAAAATATGTAATATTGTCGATTGGCTTATCATCGGAAGGTTTCAAAGTAATTGCGGCTGAATAGGAGGAAGGCACGTCTTTTAGTTCCAGCTTCTTCAATCTAATTGTACGCAATTGGCTATAAGTTTCATCTATCTTAATGGTGAAACTAAGTGCGCCATAGAAATGGTGCAACAGCATATAAGCAAAATTCTGATTTTTAGGCTTTCCTTCGTATTTATAACTACCTGGCTTAAAATTGGCAGATACCGCTACTTGTTCAGATTCAGCCTGCTCAACACCAACGATGAGACAGATATCTTTATCCGAAACAGCCTCTAATCCTTCCAACGTCATAATTGCACCATTAGCATAATAACTGCTGCTTCCTGCTAAATAATCAATGGATGAACCTGTTACTGCAGAGGAGGGTGTGAAACCATAAATATAATAGGTTTCGCCCTCTTGTATCTTAAAGGCAGAACTCCATTTTGTTGTCGTTGCACTATATCTGAATGTAGCTTTAGCCGCACTTGGTTGTTCCCCGATGGTTGTCATATAGGCTGTAATGGGTGCGTCTGTATAAAAATGATAGTCTGAAGTGGCACGTGTCCCTAAACTTTCTCCGTTTCCATAGTTCTGTGAATAGGCAAACAGCTGGAGCGTTTCCTCTTCTTGCCGATCCTGCTCGGGGTCTTCAGAGCACGCAAACAGCAGACAGACCATCCCAGTCATGAGAAGTCCTGCCAGCATTTTGCTGTACCATTGTTCTATTTGTTTCCTATTCATACTTATTCTCTTGTATTCTTTTTCACCAATTATACAACTCACGGTTGTCTGTCACTTCTGTCCAAGGCTTCACAAAGACGGTCAGCACATCCAATCCTCCAGAACCATAGTAGGCGTAGACAATCCAAGAGTGATTGCGACTAAAACCGAGAGGCGTCACCATGGAGAAAGTCTTCGTCTGCTCGGTTCCCTCCTCCCCCATCTGATAAGAAATGGTGCCACGAAGCATTTTATTAGTCTCACGAAAATAGAAAGGACCTATCTGGGTGAGTTCTTTTTTATCAGGTTCAGACACCGTTCCATTCACACCACCATCAATCTTATCTTCATAATCTTGTGCTGTGGAGAAAACCAATGGGTCATAGACATAATTCGAAGGGTCTTCACTTTCTTTAATGGACGAAAGCGGATCTGAGCTGTCTATCAATGTTGTTACACCAGATACGTAAGTGCTCCCTATTCTATATGCGTTTCCATCATTTCCCAAGAAGAAATATTCTTCGGTTGGAAAACCATAATCAACTTCCTCCACTTTACCATTCAAGGTAAGGCCTGTAATAATCAGTTTCTCGCTCTCTTCGACACCCTGCTGCTGACTAAATACAAAACGTACCTTTGATACAGCTCGCTGAAGTTGCACTTTTGCCATACCTTCATAACTATCTGTTCCTATTCGGAGGACAGGATTCGTACCCACCACTTCCTGATTCAGCAAAACACCCGACATGGGCAGACCTGCTGTGGGCACAGACGACACTAACGTTGTCGTTGTCGTTCCAAAGTAATTAGTACCTATCATCGCGGCATCAAGTGTTGCACGAGTGGTCTCTCCGTCAAACGTCAGATTCACCGCAGCCGTATTAGCAGCCACATAAACATCCACATTGGGTTTGGTGGCTGCGTCTGCAAACTCCTTGCTCACAGCCATCTGATAAACCTTACCATCGGCTGTTGGCAATTCCGTTGGGCATAAATAGCCCACCAATTTCCCATCGTCATGCGCAAACACCCAAATCTGGAGCGAAGTGATGGCACTCTCACCCTCAATCGGATTCACCAACAGATCTCCCGCACGAGTGGGCATCGGTCTTTCAGGAGCATAGACATAGAAAGTGATGACTGTCGGACGTTCTTCCACCCCATTGTTATCATCATGATGAGAAGAACAAGCGGTCAGGAGCAGCATCAGCATGCTGCCCAACAACCATCCAATATGTTTTGTCTCACACTTCATCGCTTTAAACTCCTCTTTTAATCTAATTGTATATAGACAGGTTCTGTCTGTATCCATTTATTGACCAACTGCACCCCGATTTCCAAACGAGGCGATAACAGATTAGGCATTACATTATAGGCACGCTTTAATGAGTTCTCTTCATCGAATTTCATCTTCACCTCTGTCACACGGTCTTGCGTAAACACACGATCCTTGTAAGCTATCTCAGTTGACTTATCAGCAGGATCCAATTTACCTATCAAGTAAAACTTTGTGTTGGGATAGATGATACCATCTTTACCCTCAAATGATTGTCCTGTTTTGTTTTCAAACTCAAGGATAATGGTCACTTTCTCGTTATTATGCGACTGCAAGACCAAAGTATTGGAAATGTGACCACTGACATTATTATCATAGATAAATCGAAGGTCAAAATCTGTACTTTCTTCACCTTCTGGTTCTATTGGTTTAAAGTCATAACCCACAGTATGCTGCCCGCCAATGATGATACCTGTCAAAGGCATAGTTGCTTGGTAATAGGTGATGTCGTTTTCCTTACTATCCTTCAAGATCTTACCATCAGCTGCTTCCAACGTCATTTTCAATCGAGCTACCCCATACTGGATAGGGTCTTTCAGTGCCACCGCTTTGGTATTGCCACTCACAGGACTTCTGCCGGGATAGTTGGCTAATACTTGATTCCAAGTCTCCGTTGACGTTGAGCTATAGACACTCTTGGCTACCTCTTCATTCGATGTGTACAATTGACTGTTACCAAAATAGTAAAGCTCTGCAGGATAAGTAAAGCGAGCAATGGAATTGATGGCTACCTCCGTAGTGGCAATAATCTGCGGAACGAAAGCACCCTTGATATTATTCAACATCGCTTCGCTGTCCCATTTGAGCGCAGCAGCACCATCTGGCAAACCTATGCTGGCAGGATAGTTGCCAAGACTGGGAGTGCCAATGGCAGTAAGAATGGCGGTCTTAATATCGCTATCGTCCAACTTCTCTATTTCAGTCTTCAATTCATTCACGTAAGCGGTTACACTGGCTGAAGAACCTGCCAAAAGAGCATTGCTCTGATTGCCCTGACCCGTGAAGTTCAGGTAGAAGGCACGCAGTTTAGAATCAGTCGTCGTTGACCAACCTGTTGCACGAGCAATGGTCGTCATATAATCTGCAATGGTCTGTGCACCTGTGGGAGCACTTGTTCCCGTGTACATCTGTTCCAGTTCAAAAGAGATATTGGCAGGAAACATGTCAGTTGGATAAGTTGCTTTGAGTGTACCATTATAAGCCTTATTGGTCATCTCTGTATTCGTTGATGAAACAGAAGGAATGGCTCTACCATAAAACAGCACAGCGTTCGTGCCCCTCATGAAAGAACAGTTGTTATAATAGTAAAACCAACTAACCGACTTTGGGTAGTTATCTTCTGCCAGTCCACTCACAAAGAAGGCTTTCGGTCGATCGGTCTTTTGCACCCCATTGGCTGGATTGCTTACCGCAAAGGGAATGATCATGACATCCTGCATGCCACGATAGGGAGTGCTTTCAATCTGTAGCACCTCATTGGCCATACGAGTCTGAGGTTGGGCAGATTGCGACAAAGAGAAAGCTACACTGACATCGACACGGTCCTCCACTCCGTCATTGGGGGTATCATCAGACATACACGAACTGAGTGCCTGCACTACCAGCACAGGCATCAGCATCATGTATGTTGTCCATCTTCTCATCACAAGTTCCCCCAAAATGATGGATTAAATTTCAGGATTCAGCGTCAGGCCTTCCTTCCATTCGAGGTTGACAGAAGTACCCAACTCAATACCAGGACTAGTCAAGTCAGGAACACCATTGGTGGCATTGCCCAGACCTTCTGGAATAGGAGGCACATCTGGATAGTTACCGTCAGCATCAGGAACAATGGGGAGATCTACTTCACCATCATTATCAGTATCCCAACCAGGACCACCATGAGCAGGATCTGAGATAAATTTATCATTCTTACCATCACCATTGATATCATAGTCCTCATCTGCCACGCCATCACCATTTTTATCAACACCTATGATATTATCATCCTCATCTTTCAGATACACATCTGGAATATCATCATCGTTACGGTCCACAGAAGTGGAACCATTCTTGATGGTGACCGTCAATTTCGTCACATAATCCTGCTGTATGATTTTATCAAGCGTACCAGCCTGATAGTTGCCTGCATCATGTGGGTCAAGTCTCACTGCCATATAGAAAGTTCCACCTGCAGGAATGACACCGTCGGCACCTACAAACTCTGCACCACCATTGACCAACTCAATAGCAGCGTAAACCACTTGGTTGGCTTCTGTTTCGAGAGCCAACGTCTGATTGGCAAATGTCGTATAGTTAGGCTTGGCAATAATGTTGTCACCCGACATCTCCCTATCATAAATTGTCATGTAGTCGGCATCTGTAGGACGGAAATTATAGCCCACACTGGTCTGACCACCAATCAGGATACCTGTCAACTTATAACCATCACCTACATTCACTTCCTTACCACGAGCATCACGGAAGACTGATTCTTCACCCATCTTGACTTTGGTCTCAATACGGCCCACACCATATTCGGCTGGATACTGGAGCGCAATAGATTGCGTACCAGCTTTCACCTCATCAGCTGCATTATTATAGACACTGCTGATTACCTCTTCCCATTTACTTGCTTTATCATACTTGTCAGACTTTATGTCGAAAGCAGCCTTCAATGGTGTGTTCACATAGTACCATAAAGCAGGAGGGTAAACATAATCCGTCAACTTCAAGTCAAAGTTTCTGGTATAACGAACCGACACATCCTTGAATTTCTTGTCAGTGGAATTCCAACGAACACGCACCGCACCATCAGGCAGACCTATATTAGCTGGGTAACCTTTATATTCACTCTTCAACGATACAGGCTCACCATTGACAGGTGCTGAATTGGGATCACACGCATTCTCAATCTTTTTCTTGATGGCATTCACGATAGCACGAGCTGGATCATTGTTCTGGACGAAGTCCATTGAAAAATACAACTTACCCAACAAAACTGCGAGATTGTCAGACGAATAAGTCGAGATGCAGGTGAATCGCTTATAAAGGGTCGCCAAGGTCAGATTAGTAGTAGTGCGCCATTCATTGTGCTCTGCATCTATGCCTTCCACCTTCGTGTTAGCCAAATCATTCAGCAAGTTTACGATGTTTTTTCCTATCGCATTATTGGCTTGCTCTGCTTCGCTGGTATTAATCTGCTCCAGATAGAACTTGATATCATTAGGTTTGGTGAACTCCTCTTCCGTCAGTCCCTCAGCATGCAGAATGCCATAATGGAATTTTTCGTCCATCGTGCTGATAGCCACTTCTTCTTCCTTGTCAATAGCCTTGCCATAGAACAGGAAGTTTTTAGTGCCCACAGGAACAAACTGGTTAGCATAAACCTTGTAGTTGACGGCACCAGGACTGTTCAATGCATTGACAGCACTCAGATTCAGAATATCTGAAATTTTTTCTGTTGACTTCGTTGGCTCTTTATCAAAAGGAATGAGACGTATGTTGTCGATTCCTCGGAAATCCGCCACTTTACCAGAACTTTGGGTCACAGCGTCACTCATACGGGTACCCACCACTGTACGAGGGATGGAAAGAACAAACTCTGACTTCACGCCAACATTGCCATTGTCATCGATAACCACTTGGTTGTTCTCTCCTACATCGCTGGAGGAACAAGCCGTGAATGCTGTTGTGCCTACGAAAGCTATCGCGATCATCAAGGCAGAAGATTGAATCTTTTTCATACTTATTACGTTTTGATTTTTATTCTATTCCTATTTATCTATACTATAATTCAACATCGTCAAACCAAAGTCCTTCCCCCCAAGAGAGATCCACACTCACTCCTACTGTGGGATGCGGAATATCCAGATTGGGCAGACCATACGTCGCTGTCGCCAACCCGTTAAGAGGCTTCGGATCACCGTGCTCGTCCAAATCGGGATCGGGGATACCATCACCGTTCTTGTCGCGCCACCCTGGGGTGATAGTCAAGTTCACACGTGTAGCACGTTCCCTACTGAAAATCTGGTTGAGGGTAGTGCTATAGTTGGCACCTTCTTGGGGCACCATATCTGCCACTAAATAGAAAGTGGAACCATGAAGAATCATACCATCAGCTCCTTGGAAGTCTGGTCCATTATTCACCAACTCCAAAGCCAGATAGATGTTCTTATCAGCAGCCGTACCCAAACCAAGAATATAGTTAAACTCGTCATCGTCACTCCAAGTGCGTCTAACCACACTTCGCGTTCCTTCATTCAGGTCGGTATCATAAATGGCGTACAATTTACTATCCGACACAGGCTGAAAGTTATAATCTACCTCACGCTGTCCGCCAACAATGTAACTTTTCAATGTAAATCCTTTCGACACATCCACCCGCTGCCCTTTGGCATCATAGATTTCATCACGACTGATTCTGGCACGGAGGGCAAGACGCCCTACGGCATACTGCACCTGTTGCACCATCGCCACCGACTGAGTCGTTCCTTTTACCACTTTCGATGCATCATCATAACCTTCATGAATCAACTCATCCCAATTCTTATATGACGTGCCCTCCTCCTCTGGATCCGGACTTTCCTCTTCTGCACGAAAGACAACCTTTTCATCAGATGCCACGATATCAGAGAATATCTGGTATTGCAAGTTCATCGGATAAACATAATCATTCACCGATATGACATTCAGTTCTTTGCCATAAGCCTGCACATCGACTGGCTCAAAGCAATGCTTATCCTCCTTCCACTGGATACGGGCTGCTCCAGCTGGTAAGTGTATATCATCAGGATAACCCAGATAGTCTTCCTTCAGCGTAATCTGGTCATCGGTGGGCAGAGGAGCCTCTGCACAACAACTGGCTATCTTCTCCGTGATGGCAGCAGCCAACTGTTGTCCTTGTTCATCGGGACCTTCCATATTCACCATTTTGTTGATGACACCCAACAAAACCTGCACATTCATCGAGGAAAGCGTCTTCAACTGTTTCAGTCGCTCATAAGCCTCATTCAGATAGAGGTTGTTCACCGTGGAAAGCTTATCGTTGGGAGCCGCTTCCGGACCCTTCATATTCATGATGTCGTTCAGAAGGTTGAGCAACGCATGTCCACGCGCACTGCCTCCCAAGGCATCTGATGACGTACAGATAGGCACGGGACGGAATCGGATGCTACTGTTACCCGAATAGGATTTTCTGTTCAGTCCCACTGTCTCAATCACCCCATAGTGCATGCGCTCCTCATGTGTTTTAGGCGCATCGGCAGCACGGGCATAGAAAGCAAAGTAGGAAGTGCCTACTGGTACATGTATTTCTTGACAGAGCGAATAGTCCTCTTCTGTCACATCTTCCATCACATCCTCTCCAGAGGTTTTCATCTCGATGACATTGCCGAGATTGTCAGAGGCTGCAGTCGGATAATGATCAAAGCAGAAAAGATGGATATCATCTATACCTCTGAAACCTTCCTCAGTCCCACTTTCCTGCACCACATCCGATGTCATACGGGTCATCTGAGACAACCGTTTGCCGATGATGGAATTCGGCAATGAGAAGTTCATCTGAGCAGTGACCGTTGGCACAGGCTTCTCTATTTCTGCCCCCAAGTCATCACTGCTGGAGCATGCCACCAAGAGAAGCATTGCCAACAGCCATGCTTCTATCAATCTCATGCTATGTCTGAACTCCCTACACATTATTTATATATATATATTAATATTCTATTTCAAGTCCTGATTTCCAATCAAGCGTCACAGAGGTAGCCACCTCTGAATTATCCGTCCTGACACTACCATCCCTGTCTAACTGCCCGACAACAAGTTTGAACTCACCTGCGCACAAAGGCTCAGAGATTTTCAAAATGGTCTCAGTAACAGTGCCATCAGCAAGGGTCACATAAACTCGGTATTCCCACAAGGGTTCATCACCCTCCGCTTGGTCACGCGATGGGAAGTTGACCGCACAGAAACACAACATATTGTCTATGCCAGTGTCCACTGGTTGGGCATGCACCAAAGGCGAATCACCCACAAAGGTATAGGTGTTGGTGTTCACTTGGAATCCTGTTGCAAAACCTGTGGCATACACCTGAATATCCTTCACCTCTACACCTTCGGGATTCTCTATCACCAAAGCCGTTGCACAATTGGCCATCAAGAGCTTCACATGGAAGGTCTGATCCACACCTTCCAGCACATCCATATCAGCACGGGCAGAGAAGATGCCTGTTTCATGAGATTCAATCGTCTCACCCTGCTTCTGCTCCAATGCCAAAGTATTGCTTTGTTCTCTGCCCGTCACACCTACCCAAGAGTTACCCTGCAGGTTTGCCAAAGCCAGATGGCGATACTTCTGCATGGGTAAAAAGAGTTGATAGCTCTTTTCGTTGTCATTCATCAATTGACTCTCATAATGCAGCAAGTTTGCCTCTTTCCCCGTATCGTAGAAAGAGAGGTCGATGTCACGGGCAAAGGCGGTAAAGATATTAGCAAGATGTTCGCGCAAGGCATCAGCCACACGCATTTCCGCCTGAGTGGTCAACTGGGTCTGCAGTTCTGTCTCGATGTTCGTGATCAACTGCAGCTCGTACTCCATCTCATATTCATTGCCACAGTCGGACAAATCCTCATCAATGGAGGAACAAGACGTGAAAAGGGAAAGTGATGATAGGACACACAGCAGAAGAGACAAAAATCCCTTGTGACAAGACATTTTTGCCCTCTCAATCCTATTTCCTATCATCATATTCCTTTTCATACTCTATAGAGGAGAGTTAACCCCTTTGATGATTGGGGTTAACTCACCATTTTTTACGTCAATGTAATATTATTGTCCAAGAATAATATCATCAAAACTCAAACCTGTAGACCATTGTACATCCACAGAAAGACCCAAAGACATCTGGGCAGAGCGTAAGTCTGGAACAGCCACCAATGCATGCTGTAAAGACGTAGCATCAAGTGCAAAGTTGGCGGTTGTCATATAATCCTGAATGAAAACACGACGCTCCTTAATAGTACTGCCGTCTGCATTATAAGGAGGAAGGGCATAATTCGTAGGCCATTCTATTCCTTCAGAACGTGAACTATAATTAGTATTATCAGCCTTCTTGTTTGGATTCAATTGACCAACGATATAGAAAGTTCCTTGGTTGCGGATGAGGTTATTCTGACCCCAGAAATCCTTACCAGTAAGGTTCTTGAACTCAAGTGCTATATATACGATTCTTTGATCATTTCCTTTGTACTTTTCATCCCAGTTGTCCCAAACAAGGGTATAGCAAGGAGTTGAGGCATCTCCTCCAGTCGCAGAAGAGGCTGCAGGAATAGCAGTAGAAGGAAGATCTTTGTCATAAACCATCGCAGCAAAACTGGGTTCGGCTGATTTTGCGACATAGTTCCATCCCATGACTGCTTCTTGACCACCTATAAGGACACCTGTAAGTTCAAATTGACCAGCCTTTGTAACATCAAATGTATTATTTAATTCATTCGCACCTGATCGGGCCTCTTGAATATTGTGGTTATTGTCTTGCAATTCGTTTGTTTTATATCTGACAGTTGTCTTCAGCAAAGCTGTACCATAATTGATGTTATCTTTCATAGCTACACTACGGGTAGAAGAAAGCACATGCTTATCCTTATCCCAAGCCTTTGACCCTGTGCCAGTCATACCTTCTGCCCATGAGGCATCATCAACCCAAGTGGCAGGACCATCAGGATAGTCGGTTGTTGCATGTGTATCATCGGTTGTACGAATGGTACTATTTCCAAAATAGCAAAGTTCTGGTGGATACATATAATTCTTGGGATCAAAAGAACCTGCTGCTCCAGGCGTATTGCCACCCATAGCATATGTCGGAACATTATCCTTATAATGATAGATATATTTGTTCTCACCATCTTTGCTGAAATTCAAAATGGTTGCGCCTGCTGGTAAATTGAAATTAAGAGGGAAGTTGTTCAAATCTTCTGTCACCAAATTGATGGCGGAAGCCTCTAATCCTGCTAATCCCGCAATAGAAGTTTTGTCTGTGTTTGAAGTAATATCCTTAAATTCACAAGCTGATTCGGGATTTTTGAATGCCCTTTCAATGTTTGCAGTAATACCTTTTGCCACCTCCTTAGCAACGGCTTCACTCAAGCTCGTTGGAGTACAATTAGCCACTTTATTGATAGCTGTATAGAGGTCGCCAATCATACGTGTGACGGCAGCACTACTACCAGCACGGAGTTCGTCTGGATAAATCGTGTTGAAAGTAACAAATGCTTTACCAAGAATCTCACCTGCCGTGGACATTTCCTCATCGGTGGTAGCAGGGTCATTGGCTTGGATCTTCAAGTGAAAGGTTCCAGGCTCGGTGGTTCCCTCTTCCACATAGTCTGACCACAGCAACGTTCCACTCTTGCTTTGGCCTTGATAGGTTACATTGTATTCAACAGATGTTTGAACAATCTTTGACAATACACTTGCTATCAAATTCTCATATTGTTCAAACGCTGTTCGACCATGAGTAGCAGGAGTTCCACTAACTGGGTCATTGTCTACAATTCTGACAAGTCTGAACTCATTCTGGGAAATATCCTTGTTAACATTCCAAGTGATTTCACCTTGTTTGTTACTAGATTCTGTTTTGATTGCCTTTCCCCAAAACATCAAGTTATTGGTTCCTGTAGGTAAAGCCAACTCTATAACACGTCGTGATTTAGGCTTAGATTGATCTGTATTGTCTGGATCAATAGATTCCGCACCCATAATAGTTCCTAACGTAAAATACTTATCAGCAACTGTTGGGGTTGTGACGGCTTGATCACCTGTCCCTGTTGTGACGGAAGAAACAGCGACAGTTTTTCCATCAGTAGGCAGTTTAAAGGCCATCAGTTGAACATCCTCAATACCACGGAATTTTTCGGCAATAGTTGCCTGCGTGTTAGCAGAAGTCATACGTGTCGTGGTGGTGTTGCCAGTTGAGATATTAAACACAAAGTCCACTGGTACCTCTCCCGTTTCAGAGTTATAGCCAGGGTTCACATTTGTCAAATCCTCGTTGTCTGCACAAGAGGTGAATCCCATTGTACCTGTGAGTGCTATCGCGCCCATCAAAGCGTAGATAAAATTCGTTTTCATACTTTTGAAAATTTTGTTATTTGTTTATACTCTATTTCGTTCTATATTCGTTTGATTATCTTGTCAGTTTCCTTAGGTTTTCTTGTGCATCAGCATTGCCTTGTTGGGCAGCGAGACGGAAATAGTTGAGGGCGGCATCCCTGGCACCAGTGTTCCAAAGAGCGACGGCGAGTGCGTTCCATGAACGCGCGTCACCTTGCACAGAACGAAGCAAAGGAAGTGCTTCTTCGTATCGCTTCTGTTGGATAAGTTGGGTGGCTTGATTGATGGTCTTCGCCGCTGTGTCAGGCACGTAATCGAAGTAAATACGCAGATAACCTGAGTTGCGTTGGTCAGCCAACAGATGTTGCTTGATGTAGTTGAAGGTGCGACCACCATTCAATTGACGGAGTTGACGTTCACGACGTGTGAGGTCTGACTCAATGTCGATAATACGAATGGCCTCACGCAAGTCTGCCCGACGACCACCATCGGCTTCCGTCACACTCGCTCCTGCGGCATACACGATGTCGTTGAGTTGGTCGCGCAATTCAGCCCAAGCTTCACCTCCGTTCGCCACATCGAAGAGAGAATCGGCAGCTTCTGGTATCTGCTGCTGCACATATTGCTTAAGCGCGCTGGCACGATTGACAGACAGTTTCTCGTTGACAGCGACTGGTCCTTCGATGGAAGCCAAACCCACAATCTGGATGCGACGCACGTTGCTGGTCGTGTCCGCCATAATCTGGCGTGTGATGTCCACGATGCGGTCAAGCGTAGCGGCATTGTCGCGGAAATCGCGACTCAAGAGGCTCTTGCCGACTGGGAAGTGGACATAGAGTGCACCTTTTTCCTTGCGCAGCACACGGGTTCGATCATAAGGACGATACCCTGACACATGCTCCAACACTGGGTTCTCACGTTGCAACACACCAGCCTTGCCTGTATTATCAACCACTGGATGAACCGCCAAAACGGGGACAGGAGGCGGTGTGGTGTCGATAGGCGTGATGATGATTGGCTCCTTCTGCTTCTTGGGAACCTTCTGATAGACAACATTAAGCGTCAGCTTGGGAATCAGGAATGGCTTGTTCTGACGTCCTTCGTAAGCACCACAATGTGCGCACGCATACTTTTTTGCCCAAGTGTAGCCAACGCCCAGACCAAGTTCACCTTCCAAACGGAAGTAGCGATTGAGTCGCCAAGAACGCCCATAGAACGCACCCAGACCGACAAGATCACCCTGTACACGATGATCGCGTACTGTCTGGTAGAGGCTGAATGGGAAAGTGACATGTCCTACATTGTAGTGACTATAAAATACATTCGTTCCCCAATAAGAACGGTGGAAAGTGCTGTCGGTCCAATAGCGCAGTTCTGGTGCAATAAGGAAATGCTTCCACTTGCGAGTCGTCTTGTCGTCAAGAGGCCAAGGACGGTAACCAGCATTGAGACCCAGCGTCCAATGCTGCGAGATTCGAGCATCCAAACCGATGTTTGGCGTTCCCGAAATGTCATAAATCAAGTTATTGCGCACAGCAAAGTTCTCTTGTGCGTAGCTCTTGCCGCCCCATAGCAAGAAGAACACTATCATTAGAAGGACGACATTCTGAGTTGTCTTTTTTTCTCTTTTCAAAACCTTCCCCGTTTTTCTTGGTGTAAGTCAAATACTTACTATTCACTTGATTAATCAAATACAAAAATACGGCTTTTTTATCATATGAAAGAAAAGAATCCACCTTTCACCCCCCCGTTAACATCATTTAACATAAATTACACCAAAATAGGTCATTCTAAGCGAAAAATTTGTTAAAGGCGAAGAGCGCTCGATTCCATTTGTCATGCGTTTTCTCCATTTTGTTTGATAAAGCCTTCCCTCCCCTTTCTCTCAGCTATCAATTCTCATTTACTTCATTTTGATTGTATTTCGTTATTTTTTTCTTTTCCCCTTGCAATAAATGTTATTTCACTTAATTGTTTTTTATGTTTCAAAGTTTGGAACGTACGTTTCTAAGCTTGGAACATACATTCCAAAGTTTGAAATATACGTTCCAAGCTTTGGAATATAAGTTTTCCTTAATACTTAGAACATTTATCCTTAGTACCTGGAACATTTTGAGCTAAGATCCATCACTTTTAAAACTTGGGTGGAAATCTTCTCTAAGGGAGGGAAGGGGAAAAATCCCCATCACAATTAGGGTTTTTACGCGTCCATTTAGGGGAAAAGGCTTTGCTTACCCCCCAAATACCCCTTAACTTTGCATCGACAACAAAAAAATATTGTTTCACTCTTAAATATATTTTGCCTTATGAAGAAGTTAATTATTCTGCTCACAGTGATTCTCGGTTCACTCCTGATGCAATCCTGCCTTTGCGACTGCTGGCTCTTCGACGACTACGGATATGGTGCTCCGCCACCACCTCCTCCTCCACCACACAGAGCGCGCGTCATTGTCTGGTGATCAAGTTCCTACACGGGCAAACCGTACAACGTAAAAAGTATTTTTCTCTCAACATAATTATTGGTTAGTTTTTAATGAGGAAAGGCTGCATCAAGTCGTTGATGCAGCCTCCTCTCTTTTTATGCTTTAAGTTGTCTTTCTTACTCTAAGTAAAGCTCTTTAATCAGCCGTTTGGCATGACTGTAGTCGTCCATCACGGAGAGCACATAGCGAATGTCCACTCCGATGCAACGCTGGAGGGCATTGTCAAACTTCAGGTCGCCTGACATCGCTTCCCAGTTGCCATCAAAAGCAAGACCAATGAGGCGTCCCTTACCGTCGAACATTCCAGAACCAGAGTTGCCGCCCGTGATGTCGTTCGTGGTGAGGAAACAAAGGGGAAGTTGACCTGTCCGCTTGTCAAGATACTGCGGAGAGAACTTTCCTTTCTTCATCCACTTATAGACAGGCGGAATGAGGCGATAGTCATAGTTATCTGGATTCTGCTCGTGCTTGTTGAGGAAAGAACGCGGAGTCGTGATCATGCTGGTGGCTTCTTCCTTCAGACCTGTGGTTCCAGGCGCAAAGTCATCTTCGATGCGTTTTCCTTGCGACTCGGAAGAGCTCAAGCCAGCTTGACTCTTCTCTCGCTGCGCAGAAAAGTCGATAGGTTTGCAAAGCCCATAGCTGAGACGCATCGTGAAGTTGGCATCAGGATAGTATTCGTGGTCGTGATTCATCTCACGGATGCCTTCGCCCAACAATCGTTCGTAGTTCTCCACATCGCCTCGCCAACGCCACATGGAAAGGAATGCCTTGAGCACATCAGCAGCAGCATCACACATCGGGTCATCTCTGAGTTCACCAAAATCATGCACTTTCTTCAAATCGTCAGGACGGGCAAAGATGGAACGCGCATAGAGGTCATCCACATAGCGGGAATAGTCGCCTTGCCAAAGAGAATCGACAATATGAACGATTTCCTTCACTTGGAAATCCTCGCTGGGAACGTGTTGGATGTAGTTCTGAAGGAGGGCAAGGAACACTTTCTTGTCTGTGGCGACATCGATGTCTCGATATTGCTTTTCCACATACTCCTGAAAGTCGTCCTCACGAGGACGCATCACGTTGCGCAACACAAAGCTGAAGATGTCGCTACCACTATAGAAGGATTCAATCGAAAGGTTGCGAGCATAGAGGGTTTCAAAGTTCTCCGTGTAGTAACCTTCCAAGGCTTCGAGCACACCCAGATAGCGACCTCGAGCCAACTTATCTTCTTCCACCCACTCCATCAGTTCCTTCTCCAACTGCTGTTTCTCCTCAATCACCTTCAGGTTGTCGAGGGCTGTGTTCTGCCCCAACGAGAACTTCCAATAGTTGGAACTGCTGGCATATTTGGATGCATACATGATACGAAGGGCATCGCTTTGCTTCATCGCCTCATCAAGAATGGCAAGCTTCACGCCTCGCACCTGATAACGAACGTCATTGATGGTGCGCATCGTGCTTTCAATACCATAGGAGGAGAGATAACGATCCGTGCTGCCTGGATAACCCAAGGTCATCGCATAGGAACCATCATGATAACCTTGCGTGCTGACATGAGCGAATTTGCGGGGATGGTAAGGCACATTGTCCTTGCTGTATTCAGCAGGATTGTTGTCTTTGTCTGCATAGATACGGAAGACGCTGAAATCGCAGGTTTGACGAGGCCACATCCAGTTGTCGGTATCGCCTCCATACTTGCCCAAACACTGGGGAGGAGCATACACCAGACGAATATCATCATAGCGTTGATAGACAGACAGATAGTACTTGCTACCCTTATAGAAAGCATTCACCTCACTCTCGATGCCTTTGCCACTATAATCCACCATTTCCATCAGTTTCTGAGAAACTGCATCAATGATGGAATCGACCTGAAAAGCATTGGCTCCCTCAGGAATAGCACTCAACAAAAGGTCGGTCACATCAACGGTCTTGATGTGAAAAAGGACATAAAGATCCTCGTTCGGCAATTCTTCTGCAAAGGATTTGGCGTAGAAACCATTCTTCAAGTAATCGTGCTTGGGAGTCGAATGGTCTTGGATGGCATCGAAACCACAATGATGGTTGGTGAACATCAATCCATCAGGGCTGACCACCACACCTGAGCAGAAGCCGCCCAATTGCACAATAGCATCGTTCAGCGACGGTGTCTCCGTACTGTAGAGTTCTTCAGGTGTCAGTTCCAAGCCTAAACTGCGAAGGATGGAATCCGTCTTCGCAGAGAAATTGCCCATCACCCACATACCTTCATCCGCTTTGGCAGTCAGGCAGAGGATGGATAATAGGAGGAATACGATTCGTTTCATATATCGATTATTTCTTAAACTTCTTTCCAATCACAGGAAGGCTGTGCAGGGGCAAGTCTCTGTGGATGATTTCGAGGAGGAAGAGGATGATAAGGATGGTGTTGAGGAGGATACGAAGCCATACGGGCCAAGTATCAGGCAAGAAAATCATCGCCACAAAAAGGGCTGCCGCTAAGAGGATATAGATGAAGATGCCCTTGAGGTCGTACTGAATGGGGTTGAGCCGCTGACCCACGAAATAGCTGAGCGTCATCGCTGTCGCATACCCAGCAAAACCTCCCCAGGCACAAGCCATATAGCCGTATTTTGGAATGAAAATGACATTGATGGTGACGAGTACAGCACAACCTGTCAAAGAGAACCAAGCCCCCCAGATTGTCTTGTCAATGAGCTTGTACCAGAAAGAAAGGTTGAAGTAAATGCCCATCATGATTTCTGCAGCCATCACGATAGGAACTGTGACAAGTCCCTCACGATATTCTTCACCAATGATATGTTTGAGGATATCCATATATCCCATCACACAAAGGAAGGCGAAAAGAGTGAAGATGATGAAATACTTCATCGCCACAGCATAGTACTCCTTGCTGTCCTTGTCCTTGGCTTTCGAGAACACAATCGGCTCGTAAGCATAACGGAATGCCTGGGTGATCATCGCCATAATCATCGCCACTTTCACACAAGCACCATACACACCCAACTGTGCTTTGGCATCCGCTTCGCTACAAACCAACGGGAAGATGATTTTATCGACTGTCTGGTTGAGCACACCTGCTATCGCCAAAACTAAAATGGGCCAAGAATAAGAAAGCATTCGCTTCAACAAAGCGAAGTCAAACTGCCACTTCACCTTGATGAAATCAGGGATGAAGAAGAAGGAAATAAGACCTGTACACCACAGATTGATACAGAACACATAGAACACCTCCGTCTTCTCCAACACCACAAAATAAAGGACATTCAGACCGATGTTGAGAAAGATGAACAGCATCTTCAGCGAGGCAAACTTGATGGGACGCTTTTGGAAACGCAAATAACTGAACGGCATCGCCTGAATGGAATCAAGCACCACCACCGTTGCCATCATCAAAATATACTCTGGATGGTCAGCATAGCCAAGAGATTCGCTGATAGGCGTAATAAAGCCAAAGATGGAAGCAAGGAATATAGCAGAAAGCACACTCACTACCGTAATAGCAGTAGTGAACACAGTATCAGGTTTCTCGCCTTCTTTATTGGCAAAGCGGAAAAGCGTTGTCTCCATACCAAAAGTAAGGATTGCCAATGCCAACGCCGTATAGGCATAGATATTGACGCTCACACCATAATCGCCCGAATCTTTCGGCATATAGTTGGTGTAGAGCGGCACGAGCAGGTAATTGAGGAAACGTCCTACAATACTACTCATTCCATAGATAGCTGTGTCCTTCGCTAAACCTTTGAGATTTGCCATTTATTCGAGATATGTATACCCGTATAATCCACTTCGATAAGTATCAAGGAACTCCTTACCCTCTTCGAGCGTAATCTTGCCCTCCTTGATAGCTTGCTTTGCCCACACCTCAAGGCTTCGAACGAGTTTCTTGGGTTCGTACTGCACATAGCTGAGCACATCGGCAACCGTCTCACCATCAATGATGTTCTTGATGTGGTAACCATCTTTATCTGTCGTGACGTGAATGGCATTCGTATCACCAAAGAGGTTGTGCATATCACCCAGAATCTCCTGATAAGCACCTACCAAGAATACACCAATATAGTAAGACCCCTTCTTTTTCTCCAATGAATGGAGTGGGATGAAGTGGCTGACTCCTGTTTCTGTGGCAAACTGTGCTATCTTTCCATCAGAATCGCAGGTGATATCCTGCAACGTGGCGTTACGGTCAGGGCGCTCATTGAGTCGCTGAATCGGCATGATGGGGAAGATCTGGTCAATCGCCCAAGCATCAGGCAATGAATGGAAGAGGGAGAAGTTGCAGAAATACTTGTCTGCCAAGAGTTTATCCAACGAATGGAACTCTTCAGGCACGTGCTTCATCGTATGCACCAACGTGTTGATTTCTCGTGCCACCGCCCAATACATTCTTTCAATTTCCGCACGAGTACGCAAATCAAGCATACCATGCGAGAAGAGATCAAGGGCTTCCTCACGAATCTGCTGGGCATCGTGCCAGTTCTCCAACATATTGCGCACATTGATGTTGCACCAGATATCATAAAGGTCTTTTGCCAATTGGTGGTCATCTTCCTTTACCTCAAACTCGTCTGGCATCGCTGGAACTTCCGTGGTTTCCAGCACTTCCATGATGAGTACAGAATGATGAGCAGCCAAGGAACGTCCACCCTCTGTGATGATGTTGGGATGAGGTATTTCGTTAGCATTCGCTGCCTCCACAAAAGTATAGACACAGTTGTTCACATACTCCTGAATGGAGTAATTGACAGAACTCTCGCTGTTGCTCGAACGGCTGCCATCGTAATCAACACCCAAACCACCTCCACAATCGACAAACTGCACGCCATAGCCCATCTTGTGCAACTGCACGTAGAACATACTCGCCTCACGCAAGGCATTCTGAATACGACGAATCTTCGTAATCTGGCTACCAATGTGGAAATGAATGAGTTTCAGGCAATCCTTCATGTCATTCTCCTCAATATATTGGAGTGCCGTCAGAAGTTCACCAGAAGTCAAACCAAACTTGCTGGCATCGCCACCACTCTCTTCCCACTTGCCAGAACCTGATGCCGCCAATTTGATGCGGATACCCATATTGGGACGCACTCCCAGTTTCTTGGCTGTGCGAGTGATGATTTCCAACTCATTGAACTTCTCCACCACAATGAAGATACGCTTACCCATCTTTTGGGCAAGCAACGCCAATTCGATGTAATCCTGGTCTTTATAGCCATTACAGATGATGAGGGAGTCGCTGTTCATGTTGACAGCCAACACAGCATGGAGCTCAGGCTTCGAACCCGCCTCCAAACCCAGGTTGAACTTCTTTCCGTGCTTGATGACTTCCTCCACCACAGGACTAATCTGGTTGACCTTGATGGGGTATATGATGAAGTTTTCTCCATTGTAGCCATATTCATTGGCTGCCTTCTTGAAGCAGGTGGAAGTCTTCTCGATACGATTGTCGATGATGTCGGGAAAACGCACCAATACAGGTGCCGACACATCGCGAAGCGCTAGGTCGTCCATCACTTCCTTCAGATCGACCTCAACACCATCCTTACGTGGTGTCACTGCCACATTTCCTTTATCGTTGATACGGAAATAGTTGACTCCCCAGCCTGAGATGCCGTACAATTCGTTGGAGTCTTCAATGCGCCATTTTCTCATATTAAACCGATGATTTGGTTGACGTAATTCTTGATTTGTTCTTTGGTGTGAATCACCTCTATCTTGAGAGTGTGCTTCGCCTTCTGATAATAAGGCAAACGCTTCTGAAGCGACTCTTCAATGTAAGCAATCAACTCTTCTTCTGTCTTGCCCTGAATGAGCGGACGCACCGTCTTTCCCATCTGCAGGTGTTCCTTTAACACCTGTGGTGCTGCATCCAGAAAGATGGTCTCACCACGCGTATTCATATACTCCATGTTGTCGAAGAAGCAAGGGGTTCCACCCCCACACGAGATGATGACATTCTCGAACTCTGCCACTTCATGCAACATTTTCCTTTCCACCTCACGAAAACCTTCCTCTCCTTGTTCGGCAAAGATGTCAGGAATTTTCTGATGGAAACGGTCCTCGATGTAATTATCAAGGTCGTAGAACTCCATTCCCATTTCACGTGCCAAAACCTTACCAATCGTGGTCTTGCCCGCTCCCATGTAGCCTATCAGAATAATGCGTGTCATGCTTTTGTCGTTCTTCTACCACGTTTTGTGGTGGTCTTTCCTTCTGCTGGAGTCTTTTCTGCCTTCTCCACAAAAGCCATGCATTCCTCATAGGTGAGATTGGCTGGGTCTTTGATGCTCTTTGGCAGCTTGTAGTTCGCACCTTTATACTTCAGATAAGGACCGAAACGACCATTCATCACCTCCATTTCAGCATCTTCCTCGAAAGTCTTCAAGTGTGCTGAAGCTTCTGTCTTTTTCCTTTCTTCTATCAGTTTGATGGCATCCTCCAAATCCATTTCCATAGGGTCAGTTCCCTTGGGGATAGACACATATTTCTTTTGATGCAGCACATAAGGACCAAATCGACCAGCTCCCACCGACACCTCGTCTCCTTCGTATTCACCCAAGGTACGAGGCAACTTGAAGAGTTCTAACGCATCCTCCAAAGTAATAGTGGCGATGCTCTGACCCTTATTCAACTGAGCAAAGCGTGGCTTCTCCGTTTCGTCAGCCACACCAATCTGCACCATCGGTCCGAAACGTCCAATCTTCACACTTACAGGCTTGCCTGTTTTGGGGTCATCACCCAAATAACGCTCACCCACTTTATGTTCGTTCTTCTCATGAAGCGTGGCATCCACCATAGGTTCCAGCTTCGCATAGAAGTCACGCATCACCTGTTGCCAATTCTCCTTGCCGTCAGCAATTTCATCGAAGTCTTTCTCCACATTGGCTGTGAAATTATAATCAACAATCTCAGGGAAAGCCTGGATGAGGAAGTCATTCACCACCGTTCCAATGTCAGTTGGCAGAAGTTTTCCTTTCTCCTTGCCCACCACTTCCTTCTTGGTTGACTTCTTAATCTTTCCGTTCGAGAGCTTCAGTACTTCATAGTTTCTTTCTTTCCCCTTCTTGTCGCCCTTCTCCACATAGTCACGCTGCTGAATGGTGGAAATGGTTGGGGCATAAGTGGAAGGACGGCCAATGCCGAGTTCCTCCAATTTCTTCACCAAACTTGCCTCTGTATAGCGCAATGGATGCTGGCTGAAACGCTGAGTTGCCACCATCTCCTGCATCTTCAGATGTTCACCCTTCTTCACGGCTGGCAGCAATCCTTCTGCCTCATCTTGCTGCACATCATCATCATAGGATTCGCGATACACACGCAAGAAACCATCGAACGTAATGACCTCACCTGTTGCTGTGAAGTTCACATCATCGGCAGAAATGGTGATGGTCGTCTTTTCTGCTTCTGCATCCGCCATCTGACAAGCAATCGTGCGTTTCCAAATCAGGTCGTAAAGACGCTTTTCCTGTGAATTGCCTGATACCTCATGTTCAGAGATATAAGTAGGACGGATTGCTTCGTGTGCCTCTTGTGCTCCCTTCGAACTAGTATGGAACTGACGAGGCTTTGAGTATTTCTCACCATGTATCTTGATGATTTCCTCCTTCGTCGTGTTGAGGCAGAGGGAAGACAAGTTCACAGAGTCCGTTCTCATGTAAGTGATATGTCCCGATTCATACAGATGCTGTGCCACCATCATAGTTTGGCTAACGGTGAAGCCTAACTTGCGAGCTGCTTCCTGCTGAAGGGTGGAAGTAGTGAATGGAGGGGCTGGGCTCTTCTTCACAGGCTTCTTGTCGATATCTGTAATCGTAAACTCCTTGTCCTTGCAAGATTCCAGGAACGCCTCAGCTTCCTCTTCTGTCTTGAAACCACGTGCCAACGATGCCTTGATGGGCTGTCCATCCACCATGAAGACAGCGCTGACTCTATATATCGACTCGCTCTTGAAGGTCTCAATTTCCTTCTCACGTTCTACAATCAGTCGTACTGCCACACTCTGTACACGACCTGCCGAAAGGCTTGGTTTCAGTTTCTTCCACAACACGGGTGAAATCTTGAAACCTACAATTCTATCCAAAACTCGACGTGCCTGTTGTGCATTCACCAGACCCATATCGATGGTGCGAGGGGTCTCGATGGCCTTCAGGATGGCACTCTTTGTGATTTCGTGGAAAACAATTCTTTTTGCCGCTTTGGGGTCTAGTCCTAACACTTGGCTCAAGTGCCAAGAAATGGCTTCTCCCTCACGGTCTTCATCGGATGCCAGCCAAATGGTATCTGCTTTCTTTGCCTCGTTACGAAGACTCTTAACCACGCTCTCCTTATCTGAAGGTATCTCATACTCTGGTGAAAAATCATCCAGATTTACACTCATCTCCTTCTTTTTCAGGTCACGGATGTGTCCATACGAGGACATCACCTTGTAATCTTGGCCGAGAAATTTCTCCAATGTTTTTGCCTTCGCTGGAGACTCGACAATCACTAAATTCTTTTGCATGTATCGTTGTTTTATTTACTTCCGTTTATGAAAATCGGGTGCAAAGGTAAGCAAAAAAAACATTACGCTATATATATAATGTGTAAATTTTTCAAAAAAAGCCTCTTCGTTAATCGAAAAGGCTTCCCATTCCTGTCTTATCGTTAGGATTGATCCATGGATTCTTTCCCAAATGTCGATAAGCTAATTCTGTGACTTCGCGACCTCGTGGAGTACGCTTGATGAAGCCTTCCTTGATGAGGAACGGCTCATACACTTCTTCTATCGTGCCCGTATCCTCACCTATCGCTGTGGCAATCGTACCAAGACCTACAGGACCACCCTTGAACTTATCAATAATGGTGGTGAGAATCTTATTGTCAATCTCGTCAAGACCAAATTTGTCAATGTTCAACGCCTCCAATGCCATGTGGGCAATAGGAAGGTCAATCGTACCATTTCCCTTCACTTGGGCAAAGTCACGCACACGCCTCAACAAAGCGTTGGCAATACGAGGAGTGCCACGACTGCGACCTGCAATCTCGCCTGCAGCATCGAAATCACAAGGGATGCCAAGCAGTTTGGCAGAACGTAGCACAATCTTGGTCAGCACGTCAGCATCGTAGTATTCCAAGTGCAGGTTGATGCCAAAACGAGCACGAAGGGGCGCTGTCAGCAATCCGCTACGTGTGGTGGCACCCACCAATGTGAAGGGGCTGAGGTCTATTTGGATGCTACGTGCCGAAGGACCTTTGTCAATCATGATATCGATGCGGTAATCCTCCATCGCACTATACAGATATTCCTCCACTACAGGGGAGAGGCGATGGATCTCGTCGATGAACAGCACATCATTCTCCTCCAACGAAGTGAGGATGCCTGCTAAGTCGCCTGGTTTGTCCAACACAGGACCCGATGTGACCTTGAAGCCCACACCCAACTCATTGGCAATGATGTTGCTGAGCGTCGTCTTACCCAATCCTGGAGGACCATGCAGGAGCGTATGGTCAAGAGGTTCGCCACGAAAACGGGCAGCCTCCACAAAGACACTTAGGTTCTCCACCACCTTGGTTTGTCCGCTGAAATCGTCAAACCGCAAAGGACGCAAGGCATTCTCAAAATCCTTGTCCTTCACGTTTCGCTGCTCTCTTATGTCAAAATCTTCTGCCATCTATATCTTCAATTTTTCAATCCTTCCACTCTCATTGTTGTGTCAATCTATCTGCTGGCTGGAGCACATACAACTTGTCATTCACACGCACTCGCTCGTCTACCTTGATGCTGATATGCTGCCCTCTCGTTGCTGTCTCCACAGGTTCCAAGTCGAAGCGGATTTCCTCACAAGGCTGGATGAGTGCTCCTGTCGTGGTGCCTGTAATCAAGAGCTTATCACCTACATGCAAGTCCTCATTCTCAATCAGGAACTCAGCCACACCAATTTTTGAGAAATACTTCATGCACTTGCCCACATACACCTTCTTCTCCGTTGCCCTGCTGCCATACACCTCACACCATTCACCCAACTTCTGTCCCTGGTAGTATCCGTCCCAGAAACCACGATTGAAAACCGTGCTCAGCTGCTCATCCCACTTATCTTTCTTCTCATCCGTGAAACTGCCGTCAAGAACGGCATTAATTGCCTCATCATACGCCTTCACAACTGTATAGACATACTCTGGTCCTCGTGCCCTACCCTCTATCTTCATCACTCTCACACCAGCATTCATCATCACATCCATGAAACGTATCGTCTTCAGGTCACGAGGCGACATGATGTACTTGTTGTCCACCTTCAGTTGCGTGCCTGTCTCCAAGTCCGTTACCTCATAGCCTCGCCTGCAAATCTGAACACACTCCCCTCGGTTCGCACTCCTGCCTGCATTCTGCAAGGACAGGTAGCACTTGCCGCTAATCGCCATACACAACGCTCCATGACAGAACATCTCGATACGAATCAGCTCACCCTTAGGTCCTCGAATGTCCTGTTCCACAATCTGCTGGTAGATATCCCTCACCTGCCACATATTCAGTTCTCTTGCCAGCACCACCACATCGGCAAACTGGGCATAGAACTTCAGCGCTTCAATGTTCGAGATGTTCAATTGAGTGCTCAGATGCACCTCCATCCCCACCTGATTGCAATACGTCATCACAGCCACATCACAAGCAATCACAGCCGATATCTTTGCCTCCACAGCCGCATCCACAATCTCGTGCATCGTCTCAATATCCTCGCCATAGATGATCGTATTGACCGTCAAATACGACTGCACCCCATTTTCATGACAAATCGCTGCAATCTCCTTCAAATCCTCAATAGTGAAATCGTTGGCACTGTGGCTCCGCATGT
Source organism: Bacteroidaceae bacterium (assembly GCA_017651245.1). GTDB lineage: Bacteria > Bacteroidota > Bacteroidia > Bacteroidales > Bacteroidaceae > Minthosoma. Next base: position 62,410 of record JAGCDQ010000050.1, read on the forward strand.
TCAGTTTTCCGATACCAAAATACACCGAATTAGCCCCAGCTTTCAGCGCCGCAGCCAAACTCTCTCGGCTTCCCACAGGAGCCATGATTTCAAAATCAGAACGTTTCATGGGTGCAAAGGTACGATTAAGTGAGAGAAAAAACAAAAATATTCGATTTTTTCCGAAAGAAAAAACTTTAATCTCTTGTCAGCATGACAAAGTCTCCGCGAAAATGAAAATGAGTTTTGTCAGCGTGACAACGCATCAACCCCATCACGTCATCACGACGTAACAGGGTTTCAGCGCCTATAGGTCTTTCAAACGAAAAAACTTCGTTTAATTTAATTACTAACTAATTATTAACTTCTTACAAAAATAGTTTTTCCTGCGGAAGTTTACTTGAACATCGTCTGCTTAATGGCCTGCTGAACGTCGGCAGGGGTTTCCTTCGTCTTGCAGCAATCCATGATGTACTTCACCGCTTTGTCTGGCAGGGAGATTTTCTTCCAGATGTCATGACGCTTCTGCCAGGTGCCTTTAGTGGTTGTCTTATCCACCCAGACAATGGCATCTTTGATGGCAGGTCTTCCCATTTCTGAATACCAACCGTCCTTGAACGTGTATTTTCCATATTCGTGAGGCATCACCACAATCTTACCGTCCTTGGTCAGGGCAAGTTCCGCACAGGCATATTCGCCATCAGCACCATAGAACTTGAACTGTGTGTAACCAGTAGCTTTGCCACACATGGTTTTCTTCTCGCCCTCCCACTGCATGGATTCCATCATCCAGATACCCACGAGATCCTTGTCCGTAGGTTTCGCGTTTTGGGCATTCACTTGCACGGCACTCATGAGCGCCACTGCAATTACTAATAACATTTTCTTCATAAGGCTTCATTTTTTTAGAGGTTAAACATAAAGTGAATAAAATCGCTGCAAAAGTACAGGCTTTTCATCATCCCGCCAAGCTTTTGAGTTTGCATTCACTTTGCATTGAGTTTGCAATTTGTTTGCATCCTTTCTACGTGCCGATGGAAAGGATGAAGTCATCCCACTCTTTGGTTCCTCCCTTTTTGCCAAACACCTTCTGATAGAGTCGACTGCGCACAGTACTGATGGTGCTTGCATCACGTGCCAAGATGGCGGCGATGTCCGATGGTGCTATCCTAAGTTTAATCAGCAGGCACACTTGGTATTCCAGTTCAGACAGGGTGTAAAGACCACGCAACTGACTGCTGAAGCCTGGATACACTTTCTTGATTTGGTTCTCTATGTCGCTCCAGTCGTCATCTTTCAGTCGTTGCCCTGTAGCTATGCGGCGTTGCAGGGTTTGGTATTCGTCCGATGAAAAATAAGTCGTCTCCACCGATTCAATGGCTTGCTTGACAGAAAGCGGACGCTCTTCTTTTACTTCCTGAATCTGCTGTAGTTGCAACTGAAGCCTACACCTTTGCTTACGATTGTCGATGGCAACCCGAGCCATGAGCACCAAGATGAGGATGATGCCTATGGTGGAGAAGATAAACCCATGAATCATATTGGCCTGTTGACGCTCTTTGGCAGAAAGCATGTAGCGCTGCCGCTCTCCTTCCTTGTTGTTCCAGGCATCCGCAGCAATGATGTCCTTCATCTCCGACCCCCATTCTTTCTCTATGTCATCAACCTTGACCCATGTGAAAAGAATACCATTTCTCTGGATAACAATAGTGGAATCATCCACGATGGTCAAGGGGTGTGGGTCATCCTCTTCCAGATAAAGATACTCACTGTGTCCTTTGTCAATCAGCGTCACTTTACTTTGTATATTGGGCGTCACCATTAACCCCGATGCCGTTCGGGTCAAATTGTATTCATACATCACACTATCGCCGTCGTATAACCGAAGAGACGTTCCCTCTGTTTCTGAATACGTCCTGCAACCCCCGATGGGATAATCCATCTGACGCAACACCCATGCCCCTTGCAGGAGATACGCCTGTTGGTTTCCCGTCGTTTCACCGCATCCCGACACCAGCAATGCGGTCATCCATACAATCAATGCTTTTTTCATCGTCTTCTATTTTTTTTTGCAAAAGTACGGCATCCTTCTGAAAAATGCACAAAAAAAGAGTTTGCATTTTGTTTGCAAATCCCTGACAAAACCTCCCAAAAAGTGAAAAAAGGAGTTTTTTCAACCTAAGGAACGGTTCTATAACGGCTTCTGGCACAGCAACAAAACATCACCCATATCTTTCACCTTTGCCCCAAACAAGTAGAGGTTGCCTCCATCACGAATGCCTGTCCTTTTCCGCAATTCATCGGCAGAAAGAAGGAAATTACGCGTGGCGATATTGGCTTGGGGAATCTCTTTCTTCAAGCGTTTCAACACCTTCGAGGAGAACGGAATCTGCTCCTTCACCTCAAAGATGCGACCTGGAAAATCAGCGATGAAATCGTCGGAAGTCATCAGATGAGTCTCATAATCCAACTGATAAACAGGAAAACGACGGCAAAGACTTCCAAATGCCTGCGCCTTCATCAAAGTCACATCAGGTTCGTAGAGATAAGATTCCACCCCATTAGAAACGACTGTGATCTCCGTGACATCAGAAAGGTTGTAAGAATCTTCAATCGTCTTATCCGCCAAGAAATCCACACAATGAATCTGCACACATTCCGCATGGAGAAATTCGCCAAGCGCATGGGCTTGTTTAACTAACACCTCCTTGCACTCGTTCCTCACCGCCACGATATAGATATCCGTCACATTCTTCAGTTTCCTCAAAACATTGGTCAAATCGACCATTGGAGACAATTTCACCAGCACCATCTTCGCCTTCTGCAAAAGTTCATCCTGCCATTCTACAATGTTGGGTTCACAATCCTCCATCGCATACACTCGGCTTCCATCGCCCGCTCTTCTTGCAGGGTCAAGATAGATGATATCCACCGATGGAATCGGCAATTTTTGTCCATCACCCAGTCGTATTTCTATCTCTGGATGCTTCCCATCCTTCAGCACTTCAAAATTATGCTTTGCTATCTCACAAAGCGCCTTATTCCTCTCCGTATAAATCGCCCTCTTCATCCCCTCCGACATATACCAGAAATCCACACCCATTCCACCCGTCATATCGCACAGGCTTTCCCTCTCAATGATGCTTCGTTTATACCTTGCCGTCACTTCCGAACTGCACTGCTCTGCAGGCACTCTTCCACCCATCACCAACTCCACATTCTCATACCACTCGGGCAACTTCCCCTTCAATCGTTTCCTCGCCTCAATCTGCTCCACAGCAAAGGGCACGTCAATCCCTTGATACCGCTGAGCTGCCAACAGCAACCCAGCCGTATCATCATTCAGATGTTCCTGTATGAAATCACGAAGTTCAGGTGTCCATTTCATAAGTTACCATTTGATGGATACATGGGTCATACGATGAAGAAGAGCTAAGGATCATCCAAATGACGCTGGGTATGCCACACCTGACTCGTCACACCCATCTCTGCCCTCGCCACGACTTCCTGGATACGCAAGGCAGAAGTCATCAAATCTTGGAGGGCACTCTTCTCCAGTTCCTCCTCCAACAAGCCACGAGTGTATTGGTACTGAATTGCCGATATAATCTGTAGCAAGATAGCAGCCAAGACGATGACAATAAGCACCGACCTTTTTTTGAGCCAGTCAGATAGTTTTTTCATTCACATAGATTTTTCGCCACAAATGTATAAAATATAATTTAATAAAACAGGCTTTTTACAGAATATTTCACTTTTTATTTACTGTTTATGCTGTTAAGGGTGACAAAATATTTCTTATAGGGGTGCAACTTTTTGCTGCCTAACTAGAGAAAAATATTTTCCTAACTAGGGAAAAATATTTTCCCAGTAGGGGAATAAAAAATTCCCAGTGAGGGAACAAAATATTCCCAGTAAGGAAACAAAAAATCTGTTTTCACAGGAAATATTTTTCTGTCTCAAGAGAAAGAATTAACTTTGTCGAGGCTTTTCTCCTTTCCACGGCACCTGTTTTTCATAAGTTGCTGAAAGATAGCGAACTACAAAATATATGTAAAATTTTTGTAAATTGATTTCCACCCCCTCCATGAAAATGTAAATTTTTTGTAAATTGATTTTCTTGGTGGTTTGAGGGCAAAAAACGTACCTTTGCATCGTTTTCAAAAAAAAGTACGTGGAACTACGCTTAAAAGTTGAGAGTAATGAGCAAGAAAAAGGCTATATGGATGGTTTTGCTGCTCTGCATGTCGATCGGGATGCAGGCTCAGATTTATATTTCTGGGGGCGGGCAGCCAAATGGTCGCCAAACGGTCGGGGAGCAAATTTGGCTGAACATTACCGGTCGTATTTTTGGAATAGACGAGATGGATCCCAAGTCTTATCCGCTTCCCAGCGCGAACATCCAATTGGTGTGCCTGAACGATACGACGGTGAAGCAGGTGGCTGTGGCGGACAAAAACGGGCATTTTTATCAGGGGATGTCTGTGCTGAAGAAGCGTGTGAAGAAGAACGATGTGCCCAGAGTGAGGATGAAGATCTCTTATGTGGGATATGAAACATACACGCAAGACCTGAAGCTGGCATTTCACTATTTTGACGAAGACAATAAGAGTTATGGGGGAGGTTGGCATTTGAATCTCGACAGCATCGTGCTGAAAAGCAAGCCGATGAGTGTGGACGAGGTGGTGATTGTAGGAGAGTTGCAACGAATGTATGAGAGTGGCGACACGACAGTTTTTAATGTGGATGCGTTTGAGATGCCCCGAGGAACAGTGTTGCTCAACCTGGTGCGCCGTATGCCCGGATTGCGGTATGAAGACGGACAACTCACCTACCGAGATAGCGTGATTCATGAAATCAGGCTGAATGGTGAGTCGTTCTTTGCCCACGACATGAGGATTGCACTAGAAAATATCGAAAATGCGGATTTGAAACAGTTCCGAGTATATAAGACGCAAGCAGACACGTTGAGTACGGACACGACGAAACATTTGGTGGCAGATATGATTACGAAGAATCCTGTGAATAAAGTGGAGTTGACCAAGCCTGAGATAGGAACGACGAACGTCAAAAACACTTACCATTTCCAGATGCAAGGAATGCAATGGAGGAAAGGCGATAAGGGAGAGTGGAACGCGAACGTCCAATTGGACGATTTGCCCAATGCCAGCTCGAAGAAGAACAGCGATAACAGGATTGATGGAAGTTTCAGAAGAAAGTTTGGCAAAACCCAAGTGCAGTATCGCCCCCAGTATTCCTATACTGACCGGCGAAGTGACCAGGAATCCCTCAATTCGACCATCATGCCGGAATACGAGCAGTATTCGACTTCGACTTCTCAGTCGAAAAACTACGACAACAATACGAGCCATTTTTTTAGTATCAATACACCGATAAAAGAAGGTAATTTGAGTGCGAATGTGAACTATAGCAACAGTGACTCAAAGTCGCACAGCCAATCGAGCAATGCCACCTACAACGGCAATCCGTTCGTGGGCGAAAACAACGAACTGATGGACGAGGAACAGCTGGCCGGCATCACGCTAAACCGCAGAAGCAGTGAGTCATCGAGCCGTTCGCATCAGCAGTCGCTCAATATGCAGAGCAACTATTACAAATATTTTGAGGGAGAGGCGGATGCTCACATGGAAGTTCGTATGAATCTGAACACGAACAGGAGATTTCAATCATCGACAGAACGGCAACAGACGGATTACGTGCAATATGGCGACAGCGTGTGGCGCTATCTGCGAGAAAGCCTCTCTCCCACCAATTCGGAACGTCTCAGCCTTTCGGCAAGGGGAGGGTTCGATTTCGGTCCTGAAAAGTTTCACCAGGAATTAAGCTTCACCTATGAATTCACGCACACTAATAGCGAATCGGAGCGTGTCTATTACGACCTGATGAACAACCACCAGCGACTGGACAGCATCAGCAACTACCAACACACCAAGACGGATGCACACAATATAAGCATCGATTATCATTTTAACTTCAAGCGCATTGGCTTCAGTCAAAACGTCAGGATTGCTCCTACGCGCGAAACTTACCACTACGAACGCAAGGACGGAGTGATGGCAGACACCACCCAACAGGCACCGCTCCTGAATGCGACTACCAGCCTGTCGTACAGAATCTCACAGAGTCGTTCTATGAGCTTGAACTATTATTTTTCTAACCGTTTGATTCCTGGCTCAAACTTGGTAGAGCCTACTACAAACAATAATCCGCTCTACATCCGGATAGCCAACCCGAACCTCAAGAAGCCAGAAAACCATAACTTTACCCTGTATGCTAATCTGGGGGGCGGATGGTCGTTTCAAAGCAACTATTCTTTCTCACGAAACAACATCTCATCTCGATCCATCTATGACACAAAGACAGGAGGAACAATCTCCACATCTGAGAACATCAATGGCAACTGGAGTCTTGGCGGAAATGCCAGCTACCGAACAGACTTCAAGCACGCAAATTTAAGCGTAAATGCCAACTATAATTTTAATCATTCGGTAAGCTACATGCAGGCGCTTGGTGCGACAGAAAGTGGAAAAGGATCTTCGGATGTTCAGTCTTTTTCTTTGACGCCACGATTCGTGCTGTACACCAAGCATTTCGACCTGACGCTGAATGGAAGCTATCACTACGAATGGGGCGAAAGCAACTATATGACTTCGAATGAAAAAAGTCATGTATATAATCTCAACAGCAGTTGGAATTATTGGTTGGGAAACAGGCTTACCATCAAGACTGACTTGAACATTTCTGGACAAGCAGGGAGTAAGATGAGAGACGGTAACCGCACAGAATTCATCTGGAATCTGGGTGTGGAATATAAGGTGCTGCGCGACTACAGAGGCTTACTGAAACTCTCATGGTACGATATTTTGCAGGAACGAAGCAATTTCAACTCATACTTAACAGCCACAGGACGAAACGAGTATCGCAGTTCAGGCAATCCACACTATGTGCAGCTGACATTCCAGTATAAGTTGTATAAGATGAAGTAAAAACTTTTGTTTTTATTTTGTCATTTCCTCACTTATGCGTAACTTCGCACTTCAATTACGCGTAATAAGATGATTTTCAACTACGATGTAGTGGTGGTGGGAGCAGGTCACGCTGGTTGCGAGGCTGCTGCTGCTGCTGCTAATTTGGGTGCCAAGACGTGTCTGATCACGATGGATATGAACAAGATTGCACAAATGTCGTGCAATCCTGCCATTGGTGGTATAGCTAAAGGACAGATTGTGAGAGAGATAGATGCATTGGGAGGCTTCACAGGCATCGTGACGGATCGTTGTAGCTTGCAATTCAGGATGTTGAATCTCTCGAAAGGTCCTGCTGTATGGAGTCCTCGTTCACAATGTGATCGCAACAAGTTCATCTGGACTTGGCGAGAGATACTGGAGAACACACCGAACTTGCAGATTTGGCAAGACCAAGTAAGGGAGTTAGTTGTTGAAAATCAAATCGTTAAAGGAGTAAAGACTTTCTACGGAGCAGAGTTTCAAGCAAAGTGTGTTATCATCACGGCTGGTACATTCCTAAACGGTTTGATGCACATCGGCAGGGTGATGATTCCTGGTGGAAGATGTGCCGAACTGCCTTCGTTGGAATTGACGGAATCCATCACCAAACATGGGATTCGTGCCGACAGGATGAAGACAGGCACCCCTGTGCGCATCGACAAACGAAGCGTGGACTTCTCGTTGATGGAAAAACAGGATGGTGACCACGATTTCCACAAGTTCTCGTATCTTCCCACAGAACATGCGGCTGTGTCGGAAAGGAACGCCCTACCCTGCTGGATTTGCTACACGAACACGGCTGTACACGAGGTGTTGCGCTCAGGATTGGCGGATTCGCCTCTCTATAACGGACAAATTCAGAGTATCGGTCCTCGCTATTGTCCAAGCATCGAAACCAAGCTGCATACATTCCCTGATAAGGACGAGCACATGCTGTTCCTCGAGCCAGAAGGAGAGACAACCAACGAGATGTATCTGAATGGCTTCTCTTCATCGCTGCCAATGGACATCCAAATCAAGGCACTTTGCCAGATTCCTGCCTTCAAGAACTTGGAGGTTTATCGACCTGGCTATGCGATAGAATACGACTTCTTCGACCCCACCCAACTGAGGCATTCCCTCGAATCGAAAGTGGTGAAAAACCTCTTCTTTGCTGGGCAGGTGAACGGCACTACGGGCTATGAAGAAGCGGCTGGACAAGGTGTAATTGCGGGTATCAACGCTGCCATCAACTGCAACCCATCACTGAACGGCGGAGAAGCCTTCACGTTGGGCAGAAATGAGGCTTATATTGGTGTGCTGATTGATGACTTGGTGACAAAGGGAGTGGATGAACCTTACCGTATGTTCACCTCGCGTGCTGAATACCGCATTCTACTACGTCAGGACGATGCCGATATGCGCCTGACAGAACGTAGTCACCAACTGGGTTTGGCTTCGGAAGAACGCTACCAGCTGATGCTTTCGAAGAAGGAGAAGATTGAGGCAATCACCAACTTCGTCGCCAATTTCTCGCTGAAACCTTCGCTGATCAATCCTACGTTAGAGGCGTTGGGCACCACCCCACTCCGACAAGGCTGCAAATTGGAGGAATTGTTGGGGCGTCCACAAATCAACATCAACAATATTGCACCTCACATCGCCCCTTTTCAGAAGGAATTGGAGCACATCTTGGGCGACGACCCACGAAGAGAAGAAATCATCGAAGCAGCAGAAATACAAGTCAAATACAAAGGCTACATCTATCGCGAGCAGCAACAAGCAGACAAGATGATTCGGCTGGAGAACATCAAGATTCAGGGCAAGTTCGACTATCCCAACATGACACAAATCTCCATCGAAGCTCGCCAGAAACTGCAAGCCATTCAACCCGTCACGCTGGCACAAGCCTCACGTATTCCAGGGGTTTCACCCTCCGATATCAACATCATGTTGGTGCTGATGGGACGTTAAAGCATTACTTTTGTTCCACGTGAAACAATTTGCGGTTATTGGATGCAAAATCAACCATTTACAAGAAAGAACTCAAACAAACAATACAATCAACTTCTTATGGAACTGAACAACCAATACTTATTAGATCATCTCCGCAGTATCCCCGATTTTCCTCAAAAGGGAATCAACTTCCGCGATGTCACCACCCTCTTCAAGGATGCCAAAGCGCTTGAAATCATGGAGGAGCAGTTGTATGAACTCTACAAGGACAAAGGCATCACGAAAGTGGTTGGATTGGAAACTCGTGGCTATGTGATGGGGGCTATTTTGGCTCGTCGTCTGAATGCGGGTTTCATCATGGCACGCAAACCTGGTAAACTCCCCTACAAGACCATCAGCGAGTCATACACGAAGGAGTATGGTACTGACAGTATCGAAATTCACGTGGATGCTATCGACGAAAATGATGTGGTGCTGCTGCATGACGATCTCCTTGCCACAGGTGGCACAATCAAGGCTGCTTGGAATCTGGTAAAGAAGTTCAATCCCAAGAAGTGCTACATGAACTTTGTGGTGGAAATTCGTGACGAAGGGCTGCATGGAAGGGAAGCGATAGGCGACGGAATCGAAGTCACCACACTCATCAGAATTTAACGCCACGTTGAACACAAATGTGTTTCACGCTGATTTTGCATAAGTTAGAAGAGAATTGTTTCACGTGGAACAATCCGGCACTTGAAGTAACACTATAACGAACAGATGACGAAAGAAGAGGAGAGATTAAAACGACTGAAGGTGATTGTCAACAGCCTCACCGAAGAACCTGGATGCTATCAATACTTAGACAAAGATGGCAAGGTGATTTATGTGGGTAAGGCTAAGAACCTGAAACGTCGGGTGAGTTCCTACTTCAATAATTCCTACAAGAATCGGAAAACGCAGATTCTGGTTAGCAAAATACAAGACATCAAATACGTGGTGGTGCCTACCGATGAAGATGCGCTGATTCAGGAAAACAACCTCATCAAGGCACACCAACCCTTCTACAACATTCTGTTGAAGGATGGCAAGACCTACCCTTCTGTCTGCATCACCAATGAGTATTTTCCACGCGTGATCAAGACACGAAACATCGATAAAAAGACGGGCACGTATTATGGTCCTTTCAGCCATACAGGCACGTTGAACGCAATGATGGAACTGATTGGAAAAGTCTATCAAGTACGGCTATGCCACATGCCAATCTCTCCTGAGAAATTGGAGCAAGGCAAACTGAAAAAGTGTCTGTACTACGATATTGGCAAGTGTAAGGCACCTTGTATCGGTTTGCAAACAAGAGAGGATTATCTGCAACAAATCGATGAAATCCGAGAGATTCTAAGTGGGAATACACGAAATCTGTGCCAGAAACTCTTAGAGGAGATGCAGAAATTAGCTGAGGAGGAGAAATATCTGGAAGCTGAAACCATTAAACAGAAATATCTGTTGGCGAAAGATTTCGACAGCAAGAGTCGCGTTATCACCAGCACGAACCAAAACATCGATGTATTCAGCATCGAAGACGACGAAAACAAGGCATACGTCAACTATATGCACGTCGTAAACGGCTGTATTACACGCGTTTTCACTAACGAATACAAGAAACGACTTGATGAGACACCAGAGGAAATCCTTTCACTCGCTATAGTAAGTATGCGAGAGCAATATGGCAACGAATCCAAAGAAGTGGTGATACCTTTTGAATTGGATTTCACGCTGAAGGATGCTGAATTTATCGTGCCGAAGGCTGGAGACAAGAAGAAACTGCTGTTCCTCTCAGAAGCGAATGTGCGTCAATATCGCATAGATGCGCTAAAACAAGCGGAACGCCTGAATCCTGACCAACGGAACGTCAATCTCCTTAAAGAACTACAACGCAAGCTGAAACTGCCCAAAATCCCTATGCGCATCGAGTGTTTCGACAACTCTAACATCATGGGACAAGACGCTGTGGCAGGATGTGTTGTATTCATCGGAGGCAGGAAATCGAAGAACGATTACCGAAAATACAATATCAAGACGGTGATAGGTCCTGATGACTACGCTTCGATGAGCGAGGTGGTGTATCGCAAATATAGCCGTGCCATTGAGGAAGAGACTCCCCTACCCGACCTCATCATTACGGATGGCGGAAAAGGACAAATGGAAGTGGTGAGAAAGGTGATTGAAGACCAACTGCACCTTGACATTCCCATTGCAGGATTGGCAAAAGATAGCCATCACAGAACCAACGAATTGTTGTTCGGTTTTCCTGCACAAGTAATTGGCATTGAGATGGATAGCCCACTTTTCAAGTTACTCACTCAAATACAGGACGAGGTGCATCGCTTTGCAATTACGTTCCACAAGCAGAAACGTGCCAAGCATAACACAGAATCGGAACTGGATCACATCAAAGGTATTGGTGAGGCAACCAAGACGCTATTACTCAAGAAGTTCAAGAGCGTCAAGAGGATAAAAGAAACTGATTATGAAACACTTAAAGAAGTAGTTGGAGCATCGAAAGCACAACTGCTGATCAATACTTTCAAAGAAGAATAAAGAAATGAGAGCAGTAATACAAAGAGTGACACACGCCTCTGTTACCATCAATGGCGAGAGAACATCAGCAATCGGCAAGGGATATTTGGTTCTTATCGGTTGTGAAAATGCTGATACAGAGGAAGATATAGATTGGCTGTCAAAGAAAATCTGCAACTTGCGTGTGTTTGATGATGAGAATAGTGTGATGAACAAATCCGTTCTGGATGTAGGAGGTGAAATTCTGGTGGTGAGCCAGTTCACCTTATGGGCAAGTTATAAGAAGGGAAATCGCCCTTCCTATTTAAGAGCTGGAAGTCACGAGGTGACGATTCCACTCTATGAGCGATTCTGTGCGGTTCTATCGGAGAACTTAGGCAAACCAGTTGCTACAGGCGAATTTGGAGCAGACATGAAGGTGGAACTACTGAATGACGGTCCTGTAACCATTTGTATGGACACTAAAAACAAAGAATAAATATGGAAGAAAACAAGTATTTCGAGATTCTCAAGCAATATGACTTGGAACTCGATGACGAGAAGGTGAAACGCCAAGTGGAAACCCTCTTGAAGAATCATCTGGCAGAGAACAACACCAAGGAAGTGAAGCAATTTTTGCTGAACAGCGTGGAACTCACCACTCTCAAAACAACAGATAACGAGGACAGCGTACTGAAGTTTGTGGAGAAGGTGAACAAATTCGATGATATCTATCCAGAATTAGGTCATGTGGCTACCGTATGCGTCTATCCTTGCTTTGCCAAAATCTGTCACGACACATTGGAGAACGAAGAGGTGGAAATCGCTTGTGTATCAGGCAGTTTCCCTTCTGCACAGACCTTTATTGAAGTGAAGATAGCAGAGACGGCACTTGCTTTGAAAGATGGTGCCACAGAGATTGATATGGTCATTACTGTCGGGAAGTTCTTGGCGGGCGATTACGAGGGAATGTGCGATGAAATCGAAGAAATGAAAGCTGTCTGTGGGGATAAGAAGTTGAAGACTATCTTGGAGACAGGTTGTCTGAAAACAGCCCAAAACATCAAGACTGCCAGCATCTTGGCAATGTATGCAGGTGCTGACTACATCAAGACATCGACAGGCAAACTGGAACCTGCTGCCACTCCTGAAGCCGCATTCGTAATGTGTCAAGCCATCAAGGAATATTACGATAAAACGGGCATTCAGATTGGTTTTAAGCCTGCTGGTGGCATGAAAACAGTAGAAGATGCCCTTACCTACTATACGATTGTGAAGGAAGTATTGGGTGAAAAATGGCTCACGAACCAATGGTTACGTCTTGGCACCAGTTCGTTAGCAAACAAGTTGTTGTCTGAGATTGAAGGAAAGGAAGTGAAGTTCTTTTAAGACAGAAGATTAGATGGAACGTCCTTCCACATAATCAACATAATCGTAAAGGGCTTGCTTGACATCTGAAGAAGGAAAAGATGCAAGCAAGTTCTTTGCTTTTTGAGCATAATCATTCATCACCTGAACTGCATACTCGATACCGCCATTTTGCTTGGTGAAATCAACCAAAGCATCAATCTCTTCTTGAGAGACTTGACGAGTCTTCACCTTACGGGCAAGGGCAAACATTTCTTCATTACCAGTAGCCAGAAGCGCATGAATGACAGGAAGTGTCAGTTTTCCCTCCTTCATGTCGTTACCAGTAGGCTTACCAATAGAGGGATCATGGTGGTAATCGAAGATGTCATCGCGAATTTGGAAGCAGATACCTAAATTTTCACCAAATTCCCTCATGAGTTGACGGGTTTTCTTATCCGATGAAACCGACAAAACACCTGCTTCAGCACAAGCAGCAAAGAGGGCGGCAGTCTTGTTGCGGATAATCCGGAAATACACTTCCTCCGTGATTTCCTCGTTGTCTACATTATCCAATTGCAAGAGCTCGCCGTCAGCCAGATCCTGAGCAGTATAAGAAACCACCTCTATCAACTCTGTATTGCCTGTCTTAGCAGCACAAAGCAACGCATTAGCAAGGATGAAATCGCCCACCAGCACGGCAATCTGATTGCCATAAGCATTATTCACGGATTCCTGGCCACGTCGTTCTTCACTCTCATCAACGATGTCATCATGAACGAGACTTGCTGTATGGAAGAACTCAAAAGTGGCAGCTGTATAGATGGAATTTTGATTCGCTTTCCCCTCCCCTACCAGTTTGGCTGTGAGGAGCGTAAGGATGGGACGCATCATCTTTCCTCTGCGATTGCCGATGTTGTCAAGCACCCGGTTGAGCAGCGGATTTGTATGCACAAGATAGGAGTCAAATACTTGCTTGTATTGACTCATCTCAGCTTCAATTGGCTTTCTTATTTGCTGTAATGCGTCCATATTCTTGAAAAACATCTGCAAAGTTAGTGCTTTTTTCAAATATAATTTGTAAGTTTACACACAAAATCCAAAAACATATGGCAAAATTGTTCCTTCTCGATGCTTATGCATTGATTTATAGAGCCTATTACGGTTTCATCAAGAATCCTCGCATCAACAGCAAAGGTGAAAACACCTCAGCTGTTCTCGGCTTCGTGAATACCCTTGAGGAGATTCTCAACAAGGAAAATCCTGACTATATCGGTGTGGCGTTCGATCCACATGGTCCTACCTTCCGTCACGAGGCATTCCCCGAGTATAAAGCACAACGCGAAGAAACGCCAGAAGGTATCCGTTTTGCCGTTCCGATTATTAAGGATGTATTGAAGGCATACCGCATTCCCGTACTGGAAGTGCCTGGCTATGAGGCTGAAGATGTGATTGGCACCTTGGCAAAACAAAGCGAATCCATTGGTGAACTTGACACCTATATGATGACTCCAGATAAAGATTATGGGCAGTTGGTGGCGAAGAACGTGAAGATGTACAAACCACGATTTGATGGGGGTTTTGACATCTTAGGAGAAGCAGAGGTGAAGGCAAAATATGGCATCAACGATGTGAAGCAGGTGATTGACTTGTTAGGATTGATGGGCGACTCGTCCGATAACTACCCTGGATGTCCTGGTGTGGGTGAGAAGACAGCTGTGAAACTCATCAATGAATTTGGCAGCATCGAGAATTTATTGGCAAGCATCGACCAACTGAAGGGGGCGATGAAGAAAAAGGTGGAGGAACACGTGGAGGACATCAAGATGTCAAAGTTCTTGGCAGCTATCAAGACCGATGTGCCCATCACGCTCAATCTTGAAAGCCTAAAACGTGAACCTATCGATGAAATCGCCCTCAAAGAGATCTTTGAGCGATTGGAATTTCGTACTTTAATGAGGAAGAAATTGGGAGGAGGTGAGGCAACTTCACCAGCATCCCCCACTCCATCTTCCACATCGAACAAAAACAAAGGACCAATGGCCGACCTCTTCAGTGGTGACCTCTTTGGAGACACAAGCGTGACAAATGCGGCTCAAACACCCACTTCCCAAGCCTCTGAGAATCCAATAAATTCGAACACGGGGCAAGGAGACTTGTTTTTTTCGAATCTCAGCGAGTTAAAAGATATTCCTCACGATTACCAACTCGTTGATTCGGAGGAGGAAATGGAAAAGCTGGTTGCAAAAATCTTGACTTCTGATTTTGTCAGTTTAGACACAGAAACCACCTCCAAGGATGCGATGTCGGCAAAATTGGTCGGTTTGAGCTTTGCGATGAAGGAAGGTGAAGCATTTTATGTACCCATACCCTATCATGAAGAATGGACAGGTGAAGAATATGAGCAATCCTTAAAAGTTGTTAACAAATTCAAGGAGGTGTACGAATCAGACAAAATCCTAAAAATTGGACAGAACATCAAATACGACATGATGGTGCTGGCAAATTATGGCATTCATCTTGAAGGAAAGATGTTCGACACGATGATTGCACATTATATCCTTGCACCTGAGTTGCGACACAACATGGATTATCTGGCAGAGGTGTATCTCAAGTATAAGACCATCCATATTGACACATTGATTGGTTCGGGCAAGAAACAAAGGTCGATGCATGAACTTACTCCCAAGGAAGTATATGAATATGCCGCTGAAGATGCTGATGTGACCCTGAAACTGAAAAATATCTTGGAAAAGGAACTTCATGAGAAAGGGCTTTATCAACTCTTTGAAGAGGTGGAGATGCCTCTCGTACCCGTCTTGGCAAGGATGGAGATGAATGGTGCCAGAATTGATGAAGCATCGCTGGCAGAGACCTCACGCATCTTCACAGAACGAATGGATGCCATCGAACGGGAAATCCGCGAAGTGGCAGGACAGGAACTCAATATCAGTTCCCCAAAACAGATTGGTGAATTGCTGTTTGACCAACTCAAAATTGATTCGAAACCCAAGAAGACGAAGACAGGACAATATGTGACTGACGAGGCTACCTTACTCGCCTTGAAGAGCAAGCATCCTATCGTGGAAAAGATACTCGATTATCGGGGTTACAAGAAGCTGTTAAGCACTTATATCGATGCCCTTCCACAGTTGGTCAATCCACGAACAGGACACATCCACACCTCTTACAATCAAGCGGTTACAGCAACAGGTCGTCTATCCTCCAGTAACCCTAACTTACAGAACATCCCTATTCGTGATGAGAACGGAAAGGAGGTGAGAAAAGCCTTTATTCCTGATGAAGGTGAACTCTTCTTCTCAGCCGATTACAGCCAAATTGAATTGCGACTGATGGCCCATCTAAGTCAGGATAAAAATATGGTGGAGGACTTCAATTCTGGGCACGATATCCATCAAGCTACAGCAGCCAAGATTTTCAAGGTGCCTATTGAAGAAGTCACCTCTACGATGCGCCGCAAAGCTAAGACTGCCAATTTCGGTATTATCTATGGTATCTCAGCCTTCGGATTGGCAGAACGGATGGAAGTAAGTCGTGGAGAAGCACGACAACTGATTGACGACTACTTTGCCACTTATCCAGGTGTAAAGGAGTATATGGACAAAAGTATCGAAAAAGCCCGTCAGATGGGTTATACAGAGACCTTATTAGGCAGACGTTGTCAATTGCCCGATATCAACTCACGCAACGCTGTGGTACGTGGTTATGCGGAACGAAATGCCATTAATGCACCCATTCAAGGCACCGCTGCCGACATCATCAAGGTGGCGATGATTCACATTGACAAACGGATGCGAGAAGAAGGGTTGCACTCCAAGATGATTCTGCAAGTACACGACGAATTGAATTTCTCCGTGGTTCCTGAAGAAAAGGAGAAACTACAGCAGTTGGTCATCAAGGAAATGGAGAACGCCATCAAGCTGTCCGTTCCGCTGTTTGCAGATTGCGGATGGGGTACAAATTGGCTCGAAGCCCACTAATATGAAGGTTCTCGGTCTTCTATTATTAATGATGTACGCGTACCCAATGCAGGCACAGCATCGCGTCAGCCCTCCCCCTTCGGGGGGTGGGGGGCTCTTCACGGTGTTGTCGTATAACATTGAGAATGCATTTGATACTCGCCACGACGAGGGCAAGGACGACCTTGAATTCTGCGAAGGAGGAGAACGCAAATGGAGTCACACGCGCCTGATGAACAAACTGAAGGGTGTGAGTAAGGTGATTGCTGCAGCCGACGAGAAACGTCCTGTGGATTTGATAGGGCTATGTGAAGTGGAGAATGACACCGTGATGCAGTATCTAATTCGTCGCACTCCCCTCTCCCAATTAGGTTATCGTTACATCTTGACGAACTCCAAGGATGACCGAGGTATCGACGTTGCCCTACTCTACTCTCCTTACACCTTCCATCCCATTGAAACACAACCTATTCGACCAAATATCAAAAGGCAAAAAACGCGTGATATTTTGCATGTGGCTGGCACTATCAAAGGAGGTGATACTCTGGATGTCTATATCGTGCATCTACCCTCCAAACGAGGTGGTGATGATGCCCAGAAACTGAGTCAAAGCATCTGTCAGATTCTTCAGGCACACACCGACTCTGTACGTGCTGTCAGACGACATCCCAATCTTATCGTCATGGGCGATTTCAATGCCGAGACCAACTCTTCACAACTCAAGCTTCTCACAAGGAGTCATCACCTCATTGACCGTACTGCCAAGCTTCAACCAGGCACCTACAAATACCAAGGTGAATGGTCCACTATCGACCATCTCCTCACCCACACCACCACCCTCTCCCATCAGCAAACCCGCATCCTTTCCCTGCCTTTCCTTCTTGAACGTGATCGCACTCATGGAGGCGATAAACCACACCGTACTTACCAAGGTCCTGCCTATCAAGGAGGTATCAGTGATCACCTCCCCATTGTCGGCGTCTTCCAACTCAAGAAGTAGTTCAGAAACAGCTCCATATATCGTCTATATGGAAAAAGTGTTGGAAAAAATTGTGATTATTCTAAAGACGGACAAGATATACAAGAAAAAAATCGTATCTTTGCCCCAAATTTCTGTTTTATAATGGTTACGATCAAGAAAGTTGAGACAAAAAAGGAACTGAAGCAGTTCATCCGCTTTAATTACGAACTATACAAAGACAACCCATATTCCGTGCCAGATTTGTATGAGGATATGCTGAACACTTTCTCAGACAAAAATGCCGCAATGGAGTTCTGTGAGGCAGCGTATTTCCTTGCATATAAGGAAGATAAGCTCGTTGGGCGTGTGGCTGCAATCATCAATAAAAAAGCCAATGCGACATGGAATTTGAAGAATGTGCGTTTCGGTTGGATTGACTTTGTGGATGACGAGGAAGTGAGTGAGGCGTTGCTGAAAACGGTGGAAGAGTGGGGTAGAGAGCGTGGTATGGACACCATTCAAGGTCCGCTCGGATTTACAGATATGGATGCCGAGGGTATGTTGATTGAAGGTTTCGAGGAACTTTCGACGATGGCAACCATCTACAACTACCCTTATTATCAGAAACATATCGAACGACTTGGTTTTGAGAAAGATGCCGACTGGATTGAGATGTTGATGACGGTGCCCAAGAAGGAAGGTCTGCCAGAGCGATTGAAGAAGATTGCGGAGATTGTGATGAAGAAATACGACCTGCGCATCAAGAAATACACATCTGCCAAGAAAATTGCCAAGGAATACGGACAGGAAATCTTCAGTGTCATCAACGAGGCATTCAAGCCGCTGTTTGGTTACAGCGAATTGAGCCAGAAACAGATTGACCAATACGTGAAGATGTATCTGCCAGTGCTTGACCTCAAATTGGTAAGTCTTGTTACAGAGGCAAACGGACGCTTGGTGGCTGTCGGTATCTCGATGCCATCCATGTCAAAAGCTTTGCAGAAAGCCAAGGGTAAACTCACACCTTTCGGTTGGTGGCATTTGCTGAAAGCCCTGAAAATCAAGAAGCCAAAGGTGCTTGACTTGATGTTGGTGGGTGTGTTGCCCGAATACCAAAGCAAGGGTGTGAACGCCATTCTTTTCTACGATTTGTTGCCTATCTACATCTCAGAGGGCTACGATTATGTGGAGACCAACCCCGAATTGGAAGCGAACGACAAGGTGCAGCAGCAATGGATTTATTTTGAGAGAAGGCTGCACAAACGACGCCGTTGCTACAAAAAAATAATTGAAAAATTAAAAGATTGAAAATTTGAAGTCGCCATACAACATGAAACTTCAATTCTACAATTCTGAAACTCTTCAATTCTTAATCAATGGAAGAACTGAACCTAAACAATAATACCCCCAATGCTCATTACGATGATGCCAACATCATCACATTGACAGGTGTGGAGCACATCCGTCTGCGTCCTGGTATGTACATCGGTCGTTTGGGCGATGGCAGCCATGCAGAGGACGGTATCTATGTGTTGTTGAAGGAAATCATCGACAACAGTATCGATGAGTTCAAAATGCAGGCAGGCAAGCGCATTGAGGTGGATGTCAAGGACAACCTTGCCGTGAGTGTGCGCGACTATGGTCGTGGTATTCCGCAGGGCAAGATGATTGAGGCGGTGTCGATTCTGAACACAGGTGGTAAGTACGACTCCAAGGCTTTCCAGAAGTCCATCGGTTTGAACGGTGTGGGTACGAAAGCAGTGAATGCCTTGTCTAATCGTTTTGAGGTGAAGAGTTTCCGTGATGGGGTAGTGCGCACAGCAGTGTTTGAGAAGGGAAAATTAGTGGATGACAAGACCGAGAAGACGAACGAGGAGAACGGCACCTACATCTACTTCCAACCTGATGACTCGCTGTTCCTCAACTATAAGTTCCAAGATGAGTTTGTGAGCAACATGCTCCGCAACTACACCTACCTGAACACAGGCTTGGAGATTTTCTACAATGGTGCTCGCATCACGAGCCGAAATGGTCTCAAGGACTTGCTCAAGGACACGATGGATGCCACACCATTGTACGAGATTATTCACTTGAAGGGCGACGATATTGAGATTGCTTTCACCCACACCAATCAGCAGTATGGTGAAGAATATCATTCCTTTGTGAATGGTCAGCACACCATTCAGGGAGGTACGCATCAGAGTGCTTTCAAGGAGCATATTGCCCGCACCATCAAGGAGTTCTATGGCAAGAACTACGAGTACAGCGACATCCGTTCGGGTATCATTGCAGCGATTGCCATCAATGTGCAGGAACCTCAATTCGAGTCACAGACGAAGATCAAGCTCGGTTCGCTCACGATGGAGCCCAATGGTGGCATCAGCGTGAACAAGTTTGTGGGCGATTTCGTGAAGACGGAAGTCGATAACTACCTGCACAAGAACTTGGATGTGGCAGAGATTATCGAAGAGAAAATCAAAGATAATGAACGCGACCGCAAGGCGATTGCCGGTGTGACGAAATTGGCACGTGAACGTGCGAAGAAAGCCAACCTGCACAACCGCAAGTTGCGAGACTGCAAGATACACCTGAACGACCCTAAAGGCGATCAGAAAGAGGAGAGTTCCATCTTCATCACCGAGGGTGATTCCGCCAGCGGAAGCATCACCAAGAGCCGCGATGTGATGACACAGGCAGTGTTCTCACTCAGGGGTAAGCCGCTCAACTCATACGGCATGACCAAGAAGGTGGTGTATGAAAACGAAGAGTTCAACCTCTTGCAGGCAGCCCTCAACATCGAGGATGGACTTGATGGCTTGCGCTACAATAAAGTCATCGTGGCAACCGATGCCGATGTCGATGGCATGCACATTCGTCTACTGATGATGACCTTCTTCCTCCAATTCTTCCCCGAATTGGTGAGGACAGGACACGTATATATCCTGCAGACGCCTCTTTTCCGTGTCAGGAACCGCAAGAAACGCATCAAAAAGGCGGTGCTTGACCAATACATGGAGGAGCATCCTGATGCCAAGGGCGACTTCATCACGCAGTATTGCTACAGCGAAGAAGAGCGCCAGAAAGCCATTGAGATGTTAGGACCTGAACCCGAAATCACTCGATTCAAAGGATTGGGCGAGATTTCTCCTGATGAGTTCAAGAACTTCATTGGTGCCGATATGCGTCTGGAAACCGTCACCCTTCGCAAGACCGACCAAGTGAAGGAGTTGCTGGAGTATTACATGGGAAAGAACACCATGCAGCGTCAGAACTTCATCATCAACAACCTGGTTATCGAGGAAGACAAGCCCGAGGAAGACTCCGAATTAGCTGAAGAAGAAGAGTAGGGGATTAATCCAATAAAAACATGAAAAGAATAGCGGTATTTGCTGGGAGTTTCGATCCCTTCACCATTGGACACAAGAACATCGTTGACCGCGCCCTGCAGAGTGTGGCTGACGAGGTGATTGTTGCCATTGGCATCAACCACGAGAAGAAGTATATGTTCTCGCTTGAAGAACGCCTGCAAGCTATCCAGAAGGCTTTCCAGAGTGAGCCAAGGGTTCGTGTTGAGAGCTACGAAGGACTGACCACCGACTATGCCAAGAGGGTAGGGGCGAGATTCCTGCTGAGAGGCGTGAGGAGTGTGAAGGACTACGAGTTTGAGCGCGATATGGCAGAAGTGAATCATCGACTCACAGGCATTGAGACCGTACTCTTGTTCACCGATGCCCAATATTCATGTGTCAGTTCCAGCATCGTTCGTGAACTGATATCCTATCATCAAGACGTAAAAGATTTTTTACCACAAACATGAAATCCATTTCTAACATAGCAAAATCCATTGCAACGACTTGTTTTTTGCTGATGACTCTGCCTCTCATGGCACAACAGCAGACAACTGCCTCTGAGCTTGACACGCAACTCCGCAAACTGATTTATGCGCAGAGTGCCATTGTCCAGCTTTATGTAGATACCGTCAACATCTCCAAACTGACAGAAGATGCCATTCGTGGGATGCTGACCGAACTTGACCCACACTCCACCTACACCACCGCCAAGGATGCCAAGGCGTTGAATGAGCCGATTACGGGCTCTTTTGAGGGCATTGGTGTGCAGTTCAACATGAATGAAGACACGCTGGTGGTTATTCAGCCCGTCAGTGGCGGTCCTTCTGAGAAGGTGGGCATCATCGCTGGCGATATGATTGTCACTGTGAACGACACCACCATTGCTGGTGTGAAGATGTCGAAAGAGGAAATCATGAAACGGCTGCGTGGACCTAAAGGCACGAAAGTGGAATTGGGAGTCATCCGTCGTGGAGTGAACGGAGTGCAGAAGTTCACGGTCACTCGTGACAAGATACCTGTTTACACCATCGATGCCTTCTACATGATTGACCCCACCACAGGTTATATCCGCATCAGCAGCTTCGGTTCCACCACCGATAAGGAATTCCGCAATGCTGTTGACTTCCTGATGGCACGTGGCATGAAGGATATCGTCATCGACTTGCAAAGCAACGGAGGTGGATTGTTGCAGGCAGCCGTGGAGATGACCGACCACTTCTTCAGCCACAACGAGATGATTGTCTATACGGAAGGTCGAACGGGTGGACGTCAGGAATATCACGCCAGTGCCGACAAGATGTCTCTTGGGAAGGTGGTGATTTTGGTGGATGGCTACACAGCGTCTGCTGCTGAGATTCTCTCTGGTGCCATCCAAGACCACGACCGAGGCATCATTATTGGTCGTCGCACCTTTGCCAAAGGCCTCGTGCAGCGTCCTATCAATATGCCTGACGGCTCCGAGATTCGTCTGACCATTGCTCACTACTACAGCCCGATTGGACGTTGTTTCCAGAAGCCTTACGTGAAGGGGGACATTAAGAAATACGAGAATGATATGCTCGATCGTCTCAACAGCGGTGAACTGATGAGTGCCGACAGCATCCATTTCCCCGATTCGCTCAAATTCACCACGATGGGCGGACGTACCGTCTATGGTGGTGGTGGCATCATGCCCGACATTTACGTTCCGCTCGACACCACCCGTTTCACTCGTCTCCATCGTGAGATGTCTGCCAAGAGCTGCATCAACACCACAGCGCTCAAATGGACGGATATGAACCGGAAACGGCTCTCCAAGCTCTACAACACCAATGCGTTCCGGAAAGAACGTGCCAAGTTGCTTGCTGGCAAGAGTGTCGATTATGAAGACTACCGCGAGGGCTTCGAACGCTTCAAGGCTGAGTTCACCGTTCCTCAAGAGATGCTCGATATGCTCCGTGCGAAAGCCGAGGAAGCAAAGATACAAGTCACCGACTCTGCTTTCCAGGCATCCATTCCGATGCTCACCTTGCAGCTGAAAGCATTCATTGCCCGTGACCTCTTCGATATGTCCGAATACTTCGAGATTATCAACGCCACCAGCGAGATTTACCAGCGAGGACTCGAAGCCATCAAGGACGAGAAACTATTCGAAAACATCAAATCCAAATAAACGCTCAACCATGATTAGTTACCAAGTGGACGGAGTGAAGATGCCAGCCATCCGTCGTCGCGACATCAGCGCATGGATCAAGGCGGTGGCTGCCACCTATGGAAAGAGGGTGGGGGACATCGGCTACATCTTCTGCAACGATGAGAAGATTCTGGAGGTGAACCGCCAGTATCTCCAGCACGACTACTACACCGACATCATCACCTTCGACTACTCCGACGACGCCCTCCTGACAGGCAAGAAAGACACCATTGCTGGCGATCTCTTCATCAGCCTCGACACCGTTCGCACCAATGCCGAACAGCAAGGCACCACCTACGACGAAGAGCTGCACCGCGTCATCATCCACGGCATCCTCCACCTCTGTGGCATCAACGACAAAGGGCCAGGGGAGCGCGAAATCATGGAAAGAGAAGAAAATAAGGCATTAGAATTATATAAAATATGAAAATTTTCCAACACGTCTCCGACATCGGCGACCTCCGCAAAGCGCTCAATGAGGCTTTCGACATCAAGCAGAACCGCTATAAGTATCAGGAGCTGGGCAAGAACAAGACAGCCATGCTCATCTTCTTCAATAACTCCCTGCGCACACGCCTCTCCACCCAGAAGGCAGCCCTCAACCTCGGCATGAACGTCATCGTGCTCGATGTGAATCAGGGTGCTTGGAAACTGGAGACAGAGCGTGGCGTCATCATGGAGAGCGACAAGAGCGAACACCTCTTGGAGGCGATTCCTGTGATGGGTTGCTACTGCGACATCATCGGTGTGCGTTCCTTCGCCCGTTTCGAATCACGCAAGGACGACTACGAAGAGAAGATTCTTCAGCAGTTCATCCAATACAGCGGCCGCCCTGTCTTCTTCATGGAGAGTGCCACCGTGCACCCTCTGCAGGCCTTCGCTGACCTCATCACCATCGAGGAATACAAAGACAGAACCCTCATCGAACCCAATCCGCTCTTTGGCGGCAAGGCCATCCAGCGCACGCCCAACAAGCGTCCGAAAGTGGTGCTCTCGTGGGCGCCCCATCCCAAAGCGCTCCCACAGGCAGTTCCTAACTCCTTCGCTGAATGGATGAACGCTGCCGACGTGGATTTTGTGGTGACGCATCCTGAAGGCTACGAACTCGATCCTCAGTTTGTGGGCAATGCCCGTGTGGAATACGACCAGATGAAGGCTTTCGAAGGTGCCGACTTCATCTATGCCAAGAACTGGAGTTGCCCGGGTGTCACCCGTCCAGAAGACTACGGCAAGGTGTTGGGCGACTATCACGACTATGCTCCTTGGACCGTCAGCGACCGTCAGATGGCAGTCACCAACAACGCTTTCTTCATGCACTGTCTGCCCGTGCGTCGCAACATGATTGTGACCGACGACGTCATCGAGGCTCCCACTTCCATCGTCATCCCAGAAGCCGCCAACCGCGAAATCTCTGCCACCGTCGTGCTGAAACGGATGCTGGAAAGCTTGTAAAATAGTATAAGGGCTATTTGTTTGTTGCGGCAAGCCGCCGAAAGAAAAATAGGCAAAAATAGAAAAAAATAAATAAAATAGTTTTTTTATATCTTTACTTGTTTTTTTTATTTTTTCTTCGGCGGCTTGCCGCAATTCTTATGCCACTTGGTGAACATTTTTTCATTTTTTTTGAAACGGTTTCGTTTCTGAGGTGTATGCTGTAACAGAAAGGCAAAACAAAACAACCAAGACAATGAAGAAAATGACAACGAAAGCGATTGGAATGATCGTGATGGTGGCAGGGCTGATGTGCTCATGCCAACAACAGCAGAGCCAGCAAAGCTCAGAAACGCAAGGAGCGGAATTCGATGCGTATTGGAACACAGGAGATTCCCTG
>JAGCDQ010000051.1 GCA_017651245.1 Bacteroidaceae bacterium
AGGTAATCACGGTTGCACCATGAAAGGCATTGTGGCGGTGGATGCCGCCTATCGTTCCGTTGCCTTTGCCCAAAATGGCATCGCCATCGGTCACGAGCACGGCATCAATGGTCATACTCCCGAAGACACTATGCGCAATATGGGACTCATCGCCTCTCCTGGCATGGTGGGGACAGAAGGGGTCATTGTTGATTTGATGCAGAAGAAACAGGGACAGACTGAACATTCGTAACATCCTGAATGACCAATCCTGCGAGCATGAAGCCAAAGATGGCGGTGATGTGGGCGAGGGTGCCGTTGATTTGTGCCTTTGACGAGCACCACTCATGGTTGAGCAGTGAGGGGTCGCCTGGACCAGCTTGAGCCTTGGGACACATGCACTGTTCGGTGCCACAAGTGGCATTGTGACCACGATTCTGGAGCAGTTCGTCACTATAGACACACTGGAATTTCTTGGAAGGGAAAGATTTATCCCTCTTGAAACGATTGCGCAGAGCACGGGCAAGGGGGTCGCCCTTCACTTTCCAGAATTCTGTCACCTGAATGCGTGTGGGATCAAGTTTCAACGCAGCTCCCATTGATGAGAAGAATTTAGCTTTCGTACGGCAAGCCATCAGAATAAGCAAAGCTTTGTCCTTCAGCGAGTCGATGGCATCAATGATGTAATCATAGCTTTCCAGATTGAAGGACTCTGCTGTCTCTTCTGTGAATATTTTCTGCAATGCCGTGATTTCTGCTGCGGGATTGATGGTCAGTAACCGCTGACGAAGGGCTTCCACCTTCACATGACCCACTGTCTGGGTGGTGGCCATGAGTTGGCGGTTGATATTGGTGATACACACACGGTCGCTGTCAACAATGGCCAACTGCCTGATACCGCTACGTACCAGACTCTCGGCACACCACGAGCCAACTCCCCCCACACCAAAGATGATCACTCGTTTCTGAGCGATACTTTCCATGACTTC
The DNA here is from genome assembly GCA_017651245.1 of Bacteroidaceae bacterium. GTDB lineage: Bacteria > Bacteroidota > Bacteroidia > Bacteroidales > Bacteroidaceae > Minthosoma. The sequence continues at coordinate 969 of JAGCDQ010000051.1, forward strand.
ATTGCCCAAAAGCAGTTCCGAACGTCGGAATATAGCTTGTTCTATTGCCATCGTCTCTTGATTTTGGGTACAAAGGTAAGAAAAAATGGAAGAATGAAAAAATGAGAGAATGAAAAACGCCCCTCTACCCCGTTTGTGGTAGGTTAATAGCGCATGAAAGGTATTTCGGACATGGTGAAATGTCCGTACCTTTGCATCAAATTTCAAACAATAATAATCAGACAAAAAACTCAAAGAAGATGAAACAAAAGGTATTAGTATTGTTTTTAGCGGTAATAACGCTAGGACTCACGTCGTGCAACAGCAACGACGATGAAACGGGAATTGTAATTGACGGAATTGACCTCACAAAGGATGTGGATTGCTGCTCGGCTGAAGAGGCATTGCAGGTGTACAAGTTCATCCAAACGGTCAAGATTATCCCCGAACTCTCCACCACGGTGGATGACAAGTACGAAGTGTGGGCTTACTCGAAGACAGGCACTTTTCACAAGGGCTACAACGACCTCTACTTCGTGGTGACGAAGAAAAAGACGGGCAACTACGTGAAGTTCTTCGACATCAAGAACATCACACCGTTGATGAACATGGTGAAGATGAACATGTGGCACAGCACCCCTGTGGGCAGCAGTTTCGAGGTGTTCGACACGACTCTACCTGCAGTGAAGCGCGGATGGGTGTCGTTCCTGATGATTACAAGCGATGCTGGCTCATGGCAGCTCTCTTACGATATAGATGTGTTGGACAGCAAAGGGGGCTTACAGAACAAGGGCATCAACGTGGATGACTTACCAAAAGGTCAGGACTGGCTCAAGTCGTTCAAGGTGGGCGACGAGACCTACTACCTCTCACTGGTGAATCCAACAGATTGGAAAACAGGCCACAACACCATCCAAGCGTATGTGTCGAAGAAGAACACCCCTGCCACCACACCCTACGGATTGGCAAAGGAACAGTTCACCATCGAGATTGACCCACGCATGCCAGACATGGGTAACCACACATCGCCTGACAACACACCGCTCACCAAACAGATAGATGGTTCCTACAGCGGCAACATCAACCTCACGATGACAGGACTCTGGCGCATCCACCTGACGGTGAAAGACTCCAAAGGTAATGTCGTGGCAGGCGGCGATGACCTCAAAGAAGGTTTCAGTTCCCTCTACTGGGATGTGACACTCTAAGCAGACAATAGATAACAAAAAACTTCATCATGATTGCATTAGTATTATCAATATTACTCTCTACTGATTCCATCGCCACCTCGTCACATACCATCGACGAGGTGGTAGTGGTATCAACAACAAGCGAAGGACGCAAACGATCGGTAAAGGGACAGGTGGCAAGCATTGACGAGCACTTGTCAGAACTGTCACACGTGAATCTGGTGAGACGCGGCTCCTATGCATGGGAACCTGTAGTGAACAACATGGCGACGGAGCGTGTGGCGACCACCATCGACGGCATGAAGATTTTCTATGCCTGCACAGACAAGATGGATCCTGTGACCTCGTATGTGGAGAGCAGTAACCTCCAGAGCATCCTGCTCAACAGCGGATTGAACGGTAACCCACAATCGACAGGAAACATCGGGGGAAGTCTGGATCTGAAGTTGCGCCGTTCAGGGTTTGAAGGCAGCGCCTTCCAGCTGGGTGCGAATGCGGGCTACGAGTCCAACGGTCACTTGCAGGTGTATGGTGCCGATGGAGCGGTCTCATTGAAGCGGTTCTACACCAATGCTGGCGTCTTCTACCGTCATGCCAACAACTACAAGGAAGGGGGCGGCAAGGAGGTGCAGTTCTCACAATTCCAGAAGGTGAACGTGTATGACAATTTCGGTATCCGACTCACCGACGAGGGACGTGATGTGGTGGAAGGCACTTTCATCTACGACCGTGCCAGCAACGTGGGTTATCCTGCCCTGAACATGGATGTGTTGAAGGCGGAGGCGTTCATCACGGCACTCTCCTATCGCCACCAGTTCAAAGAGGGCTTCCTTCATTCGTGGGAAACGAAGGGTTACTACAACCACATCACCCACATCATGGACGACACAAAGCGCCCCGATGTGGAAATCCACATGGATATGCCCGGAAAGAGTTGGACGAGCGGACTCTACAGTCTCCTTACTGGAAGCAAGGGACAGCACGACGTGCAGGCAAACTACGACCTCTACTACAACCGCCTCTTTGCCGACATGACGATGTATCCAGGCGGTGCAGCACCCATGTATATGGTCACATGGCCCGATGTGGGCACGCTCAATACGGGTGTGGCTCTGAACGACCGTATCTCGTTGACCGACCAACAGTCGCTGACACTCATCGCCAAATGGGCAGTACAATGGCAGAAACTCAACAACGAAGAGGGTTATCATGCCCTGCGTGTGTTCTTCCCTGGCATGAAGGACAGCTACCATCAGGTCATCGGACGCATTGCAGCCACCTATCAGCTGTCATTTGCCAACTCCAAGCTCTCTTTCGGAGCGGGTTGGGGAAGTCGTGCTCCAACGGTGACAGAGGCTTATGGCTACTATCTCAACAACACGTTCGACCAATACGACTACATCGGTAACCCACGTCTGAAGAATGAGAGTGCCATCGAACTAAATGGAAACTTCAATTTTTCAATTCTTCCATCCTTCAATTTTTCACTCGATGCCAACGCCTTCTTCTTCTCCAACTACATCATCGGGCAGTTCGAGAATCGTCTCTCGCCCATGACCGTCGATGCCGAGGGCGTGAAAGTGTATGGCAACCTCAGTCATGCCACCATCGTCAATACAGCCTTCACGGCAGATTGGAAACTCTCCTCTTGGCTGACTTGGAACACACGACTCAGCTATGCCATCGGACGAGATGACCAAAACGATCCGCTTCCCCTCATCTCCCCCTTTGCCTACACATCAAGCCTCACCTTCGCCTACAAGCATTTTCAGGGCAAGGCAGAAGTGCGAGGGAACACCAAACAAGTGAATGCAGGCAAAAAATACGGAGAAACTGCCACCGCTGCATGGGCAATCGGCAATATCAGCGGACAATACACATTATTGTTTCAGAAGCACACATTGACGTTCCGTGCTGGCGTGGAGAATTTGTTGGACAAACGCTACTCCACCTATTCCGACTGGTGCGACATCCCACAAAAGGGACGAAACGTCTATGTGAATCTATCGTGGAATTTATAAAGGTAAAAGTTAAAGGTTAAAAGTTAAAGGTTAAGGGTTAAAGGTTAAGGGTTAAAGAAACACCGCATAGCTAAACCTCCAATCTCAAAACATCATATGAAGAATATCATCATTTGGACAAGTGCACTCATTGTGGGTACCATACTCGGATGGTTAGGCATCGAATGGCTCAACGGACTATTGGGCTTCATCGCCACCGTCTATACACGATTGTTCCAGTTTGTGGCTGTGCCCACGATTGCCTTGGCAATCATCACCACCCTCTCTTCCTTGGGAGGGCAGAAAGAGACGGGACGGATTTTCCTTCACACCATCACGTGGACGCTCTTGACCACTTTTGCAGCAGCAGCTGTAGGGCTTGTGCTCTATCTCCTCATCAGCCCTGAAAACCTGCCAGCGGAAGTGGTGGCGACAGGGCAATCCGATGTGCCTGAGAACTTGGGCGAACTCTCCTACTACGACCACATCCTCAGCGTCATCCCCAACAACGTGATAGATCCTTTCGCCAAGGGGAATGTACTCAGCATTCTGCTCATCAGCGCAGCCATCGGTTTGGCATTGGCATTCATCAAGAAGAGCGAGAACGTGGAGGTACTCATCAAAGGCATCCTCGGTTTGCAGGAAGTGCTCTATACCCTCATCCGTGCCCTCATCTGGACATTACCCTTGGGCATCGTGGCATTTGCCGCACAACTCTCTGCACAAGTGTCTGCAGGCGTGGCAGTCGGTTCGTTGGGTCAGTACGTAGCAGTCATCCTCGGTGGTAACCTCATCCAGTTCTTCGTGGTGCTCCCCCTCTTCCTCTTGGCAAGAGGACTGAATCCGCTGAAGGTGCTGAAAGCGATGTCACCCGCTGTGCTTATGGCACTCTTCACCAAGAGCAGTGCCGCCACCCTACCCGTTACCATGCAGTCAGCTGAGGAGCGTCAGAAAGTTCGTCCAGAAGTGGCACGCTTCGTCCTGCCCATCTGCACCACCATCAACATGAACGGCTGTGCCGCCTTCATCTTGGTCACGTCCCTTTATGTGATGCAGAACGGAGGCACCATCCTTGACCTCCCCACCATGTTCCTGTGGCTCCTCATCGCCGTCATTTCCGCCATTGGCAACGCAGGCGTTCCCATGGGTTGCTACTTCCTCACCCTCTCCCTCATGGCTGGCGTGGGTGCTCCCATCGGCATCATGGGCATCATCCTCCCCATCTTCACCATCATCGATATGGTGGAAACGGCAGAAAACGTGTGGAGCGACTCCTGCGTCTGTGCCATCGTGAACAAAAGTACGTATCGCGTCAGCCCTCGCTAACCGCTAACCGATGAACGCTAACCAAAGAAAGGGGAGGCTCCGAGTGGATGCCTCTCCTTGTTTTTGGGGTCCAATGTTTGGAAGTTTGGAGAATTGTGCGTATCTTTGCCCCGGAATAATATGAAACAACAATGAAAAACCATCTTTCATGGATGTTTGCCACCATCCTTGTTTTCTGTGGCACGATGAATGTGCAGGCACAAATGTTGAAGGCTGCCGACCTTCGAATGCCGTGATGGACAAGGTGGAAGAGGCGGTGAAGAACGGCATCGTCGGAAATGAGGATGATAATTGGTAAAGGTTAAGGGTTAAAGAGGTCGAAGGTCGGAGGTCAAAGGTCGGAGGTCAAAGGTCAAAAGTTAAAGGTTAAAGAAACATGAAATCGTGGAAAAGAACTTTGGTTTGGCTAATGTCTGCACTGCTGAGTGGCGGGGCATGGGCACAACCCATGACTGAACAGGAGGCTGCGGAACGCGTCCTGGAATACCTAAACCAGCACAGCACCTCGTCTCGTGCCAAGGCTTTGGGTGCTGCACTCAGCGGCATAACGCTGAAAGCCGCCAAGGTGGAGGCTGAGAAGATTTATGCCTTCAACATGGAAGGGGGTGGATATGTCATCGCTTCGGGCGACAGACGCACCCTGCCCGTGTTGGGCTATTCCGACAGCGGCACCATCGACTGGGAGCAGATGCCCGACAATATGCGGGCGTGGCTACTGAGCTATGACGAAGCCATCGCCACACTGGGCGACCGCACTGACTTTGCCGACGGCAATCTCCTGACTGCCAACGGAGAGCAGCAACCTGTCCGCCGTGCGGCAAGGGTTGTCATCGAACCAATGGTGTCCACGCACTGGAACCAAGGTGCTCCATACAACAACAAGATACCACGCTATGCTGGTGACAATGAAAAATGGCAAGAAAAGGAATGCATGACGGGATGTGTCGCCACAGCGATGGCAGGAGTCATGAAGTTCCATGAATGGCCCAAGGCTGAAACCACTGCCATTCCCGCCTATTATGTCCCCGATTATTCTGAGGGTACCAAAACGACATGGTACATTGACGAACTGCCCCCTGTCACTTTCGACTGGGCAAACATGATCGACAACTACAAGGCGAAAAATGAAGAAACAGGTGAATCCGAGGTGGTCGGCACCGAAGCACAGCAAGATGCCGTTGCCACGCTGATGCGCTATTGTGCACAGGCTGTAGAGATGCAATTGGGACCTAACAGTTCTGCCGTGACGGCACACGAGATAGCCAAGGTACTCATCTCTTACTTTGGCTACGCCTCCACTGCGGGTTATGTCAAGCGTGAAGCGTATGGCATCGACGAGTGGGAAGAACTCATCTACAATGAGCTTGCCGCCAGACGTCCCATGCAATATAATGGAATAGGATCGTCTGGTGGGCATGCGTTCATCTGCGACGGTTACAATGCCGACGGTCTGTTTCACTTCAACTGGGGATGGGGAGGCAGTGATGATGGCTATTTCTCGCTGAGTGTGCTCAACCCCTATTTTGATGCCACGGGACGTGCCACCTACACGGGGTTTTCCACCGACCAAAGTGCCATTATCGGCATACAGCCACCCACAGAGGAGACAGAACGTCCCCTTCCTCTTGGCAGTGTCACGATACACGACATCGAACAAAAATCAGAGAATGTCTTCACGTACACCTTCTGTTATCATGGGATAAAACCTTACCCTGACGTCACGCAGGATTATGCCCTCGGGACCATCGAAGCAGACGGCACGCTGAATCCACGCTTCATCGGTGACCCTAACGACAGCATCATTTATTCTGGATACAACTACATGACCGTGGAAATAGACCCTGACAACATCCAGTCAGGCGAGTCGCTGGTGCTCTATCCGATGATGAAATACCGTCACCACCCAGAATTGGACTGGATGTTATTCGATTCCAATGCATATCTTGTCCATGCCGGTCGCACGGAAAAGGGGAAATACTACCAGGGACTTGTGCGTGCTAGGACCGAAACATGGAACTTAAAGATTATGGATTTCAAAATCGCCCCTGAATCGGGACAAGTGGGTAAGACCAACACGATCACCCTCACCATCCACAATGAGGACGAGGAAGAATACACAAAGTCCCTTAAACTGACCCTTAATTTTTATGGTCACATCAAGGCGGAAGACATCGAAACCAGCCGAAGGCATGACTATGCATATTCCGAGCGGGCAGCCGCCTTTATCCGAGCAGGTGAGGAGGCAGAGGTTCCTTTCAACGTCAAGCTCGAAGAGGACGGAGTGATTCTCATGAAATTGTACGACGACAACAGCACACTCTTAGACGAATATGTGATTGAAGTCTATGACCCCACTGCCATCAGTACCATCGAGGTGGATGAATCGGACGATGCTCCATACTACGACTTGCAGGGACGACGCCTCAACAGCCGTCCTGTACAGAAAGGCGTGTACTTCCACAAGGGAAAGAAGGTGCTCACACCCTAATCAATCCCGTTTGTCAGCAAATCCGTAGTCTTTGTACTGGCTGCGGTTCAACAATAAAAACTACAATGAAACAACATCTATCATGGATGCTCGCCACCATCCTTACTATCTGTGGCGCATGGAATGCCCAAGCCCAGATAAAACGCTCGGACGATTTCCACACGAAGTATCAACTGAAGGAAGTGGTGGTGATGAGTCGCCACAACATCCGTTCGCCTCTGTCATCGGGAGGTGCAGCTTACCAACGTGTGACACCACACACATGGTTTGCATGGTCGTCGCCCAGCAGTCAGCTGTCGCTTCGTGGTGGTGTGCTGGAGACGGAGATGGGGCAGTTTTTCCGTCAATGGGTAGTCAGCGAAGGCTTGCTGCCAGATAATTATCGTCCCCAGGGTGACGAGGTGCTGTTCTATGCCAATTCCCGTCAGCGCACCTTCGCCACTGCCAAGTATTTTTCTGCAGGCTTTTTACCATTCGCCAATGTGGAAATCACGCATAAGTTAGACGAGGACAAGATGGACCCCGTCTTTACGCCACAGTTCACGAAAATGAATGACACCTATCGTCAGCAGGTGTTGGCAGAAATTGAGGCCATGAATGGTGGACCTCAGGCATGGATGGAAGCCCAGAAAGCTACGCTCGACATGATGGAAGAGGTGCTTGACATGGCGCACTCACCTGCTGCGCTTCAGGGTGACACCACTCACTTCTGGTTTCACGACACACAGTTCAAGATAGAGAAAGGCAGCGAACCGAAGATGACGGGCGGCTACACGCTGGCTAACAGTGTGGCAGATGCCTTGGTGTTGCAGTGCTACGAATCGGAGAACTTTGCTCCCTTCGGGCATGAACTGACCTTAGAGCAGTGGCGCGCCATTTGTGCTGTCAAAGAGGTCTATGACGGACTACTCTTCACCACACATGCAGCAGCCGTCAACCTTTCCTACCCGTTGGTGAGCCGCATTCGTGAGGAGTTGCAGCACCAGGAACGCAAGTTCATGTTCCTCTGTGGCCACGACTCAAACCTAGCGAGCATAGGTGCAGCCCTCGGCCTACAATTCCCTGAGACCGAGAATGCACTGGAACTGCATACACCCATCGGCTCAAAACTTGTATTTGAGAAGTGGAGCGACGGAACGGATGAATATGTCGCAGTGAACCTTGTTTATCAGGCTGTCGGTCAGTTGCAGGGTCGCTCCTTGCTCTCACTCAACGTGCCACCTATGGTGCTTCCTGTCATTGTAGAGGGACTGACCGCCAACAGCGACGGGCTTTACCGTCTTGCCGACCTTGATGCACGCATGGCCACTGCAATGGCAGAGTACGAAGCCATCGAGGATGTGCCAACAGCCATCAGGGCGGCTATTCCTTCCGAAGCCACCTTACAACCAGACGCCATTTACAACCTGCAGGGCCAGCGTCTCGAAACTTTCCAACGCGGTGTTAACATCGTCGGAGGGAAAAAGAAAATAACAGATTAGATACCTCCTCTTTGCGTTGTGGATCAATCCCGTTTATCCACAAACTCGTAATCTTTGTATTCGCTCCGAGGAAAGGTGAAAGTGGCATCAGTGATGCCGCCAGGCTTGAAGTTGGATATATCAACATTTGCCCAAATGAAGGCAACTTTGATGCGAAGTTGGAGAGGGTCATGCGTTTTCTTATCGAGCAGAGCACGAATCTCCTTCATGCCCTTCATGCCTTTCTTCACGTGAAGGGTGAGGAGGTAACCCTTGGGATCGTTAGCAATGTGGTAGGTGTAGTTTTCAGGTTCAAACTTGAAATCATCGCCGAAACGGCTCTGGTTAGGGTCATCCCCCTTGTAGATTTCCACCCGCTTCTTGTCCTCCCTCACCACATAGGCAGTCACGCCATCGTTCCAAGACTTGCTGGACTTAGAGGAGTACTTGCTCTTCTTGCCCTTATACCAGATGGTGCCCTCGGTCTTATAGAGGCTGGCAACGTTCACCTTGTAGTGGAGCGATGCCCCTTGGGCACCATACACTTTCCCATACACCTCATCAAACATCTTGCGTGCCTGACGGGTGTTGGCATTCTCTTGTGCCTGCATGCCAAGCACAGACAGCACGAGCATCAATCCCAATATCAGTCTTGTCTTCATTCGTAGGTTTTGAGTTAGACAGATTCGTCTTTTAAGTTTGACAAAAAGGACTTCTGCAAAAATGTTTCACAGAAGTCCTTTCGTAGTACCCAGAGCCGGGATCGAACCGGCACGGATTGCTCCATTGGTGTTTGAGACCAACGCGTCTACCAATTCCGCCATCTGGGCTGAATAGACGAAGTCAATTCCTCAAGGGAAATAGACGAAGTCAATTCCTCAACTTGTCGTTAGCGGGTGCAAAGGTAGTAAAAAGTTTAGAGTTTAGCGTGTAGAGTTGAGAGTTTTTTTGAAAAAAGGGCAAAAAAAATACCTCCAAGCATAATTTTGGAGGTATTTTGTAGAAAAAACAAGCGTTTTTTATTTCAATCCAGCCTTGAGCGAACGGATGACAGCAGAGTTGAAACCTGCATGATCGAGTTCGTTAAGACCCTTGATAGTCACACCACCAGGCGTGGTCACCTTGTCAATCGCCTCTTCTGGATGCCAACCTGTGGCTTTGAGGAGAGAAACGGCACCTTGCATGGTCTGAAGGGCAATCTGCTTGGCTTGCTGGGGATAGAAGCCCATTTCGCAGCCTCCTTCCATCTGGGCACGGATGTAGCGCATCACGTAGGCAATACCGCAGGACGCCATCATCATGCCAGGACCCACAAGGTTTTCTGCCACCACGAGGGTGTCGCCATCGATGGCATAGAGCTCCTCCACTGCCTTAAGGCTCTCATCAGTAGCCGAAGGAGATTTGGCAATGAAACTCATGCTGGCACCAAACTCAGCAGCGATGTTAGGGATGACATAGAAGAACTGACCCTCTGCCCCCAGTTCCTCTGCCAGCATGCCTGTGGTGAAGTTGGCTGCATCAGAAACAATGATCTGCTTGTCAAGGTCAAGGGAACGCTTCACCTCTGCCAGCACCATCTTCATGAGCCAAGGTTTCACGACCAGCACCACGATGTCGGCACCTTTCACTGCAGCCACATTGTCTGTGGTGACGTTGAGTGCAGGATACTCTTTCTTGAACTGGGCAAGAAGTGCCTCGTTCTTGTCTGCAACGCTGATATTGTCAATTTTTCCGCTTTTTGCCCATCCTTTGATGAGCGCGCCGCCCATATTGCCAGCGCCTATGACAGTAAGTTTCATATTTCTTGTGTTACTTTCGATTAAATTCCTTAACTTTGCAGCAAAGTTACGACTATGCGAGCGAATAACCAAATTTATTTGGATTTTTCCGAGCAAAAGTAACTTGCACGGAGTGAAAGTTACGGCAATCTCCGCTTTCTGCAAAATAAAATGCGGTTTTTCTCGTTTTATAGGTGATGAAATATACACATTTATATATAATAGGCTGTCTGTGGGCACTGATGATGATACTCCCCTCCCCTTCTGGCGTGGCACATGCACAGAAGAGGAAGGTGATGAATCGTCCCTATGTTGACCAAAGGACATTCCACTATGGTTTCTTGGCAGGTATGCATCTGCAAGACATCGAACTGGAGCAGAATGGCTTCACCAACGAGGCTGGTGACCAGTGGTTTGTGGAGACACCTAACTATGAGCCAGGCTTCTCAGTGGGTATCCTGGGCGAGTTCTATCTGACCAAGAACCTGGGCTTGCGCATCATCCCCACGATGCACTTTGGCACGAAGAACCTCACGTTCCGCAACGATGCTAACGGCGACAAGCAGTATCAGGTTATCAAATCGACCTACATCACTGTGCCCATCGATGTGAAGTTTGCAGCAGAGCGTTTCAACAACTATCGTCCCTACATGATGGTTGGCGTGACCCCTGCGCTTGACCTCACGGTGAAAAAGCACAAGCAATATCTGCTCAAGCAGACGGACGTGTATTTGGAAGCTGGTTTCGGATGCGATTTCTATTTACCGTACTTCAAGTTCATCCCCGAGGTGAAGTTCATGTACGGACTCTCCAATGTCATCAACAAGAAGCGTTCAGACCTCAGAGACGAGGGAGACCTCATCTTCACACAATCGGTCAACAGTGCGAAGAGCAAGATGATTGTCTTCACCTTCTATTTTGAATAAGTATGAAATATTCCGTCATCATACCTGTGTATAACCGTCCCGACGAAGTGGACGAACTGCTGGAAAGCCTGACCCACCAGACGGTGAAAGACTTCGAGGTGGTGGTGGTGGAAGATGGTTCCACCGTACCCTGCAAGGAGGTGGCGGAAAAATATGCAGGTCTGTTGGACATTCAATATCTGACCAAGAAGAATGGAGGTCCCGGTCCTGCCCGCAACTATGGCGTGGAACATTCGAAAGGCGAGTATGTGCTGATTCTCGACAGCGACTGTGTATTGCCAGAGGGGTATCTGGCTGCCATCGATCAAGAACTGACGGAGAACCCCTGTGACGCTTTTGGTGGTCCCGATGCCGCCCACGAATCATTCACGAATGTGCAGAAAGCCATCTCATACAGCATGACATCGTTCTTCACCACAGGAGGCATCCGAGGAGGCAAGAAGAAGGGAGCGATGGACAAATTCTATCCACGTTCGTTCAACATGGGCATACGGAGAGAGGTCTATCTCAAACTGAAAGGATTCAGCAAGATGCGTTTTGGAGAGGACATTGACTTCAGTTACCGAATCGTGGAGGCTGGCTATAAGAGCAGGCTCTTCCCAGAAGCGTGGGTGTGGCACAAGAGAAGGACGGATATGGACAAATTCTTCAAGCAGGTGTTCAATTCCGGCATTGCCCGTATCAACCTGACCAAGCGTCATCCAGGCACCCTGAAACTCGTACATCTGTTGCCGATGGTCTTCACGGTGGGTGTACTGCTGCTCATTGCGGCTGCTGTGTTTTTCCGCATGTGGGACTACTACAATCAGACAGCCACAGGACTGCTGTTGCCCAATGGCGGGTTTATTCCTGTGTATGCGTTGTGTCTGGTGCCGATCGTCTTGTATATGCTGCTCATCTTCATCGATTCGAGCATCAAGAATAAGAACGTGGTGATTGGCTTCCTCAGTGTGGAGGCAGCATTTGTGCAGTTGATGGGATATGGTTTCGGTTTCCTCAAGGCGTGGTGGTTGCGCTGCGTACAGGGAAAGGACGAGTTCACTGCATTTGAGAAGAACTTCTATGATTAAGAAAGACTTTCAGCCATTCAACTCCTTCCACACCCCTATCAAGCTACAGGCAGAGGAAGACCGTCCCCGTGAGAAACTCATGGCGAAGGGTGCGGAGGCGCTGACCAATGCCGAACTGCTTGCCATCCTCATTGGAGGCGGCACCACAAAGAAGACGGCTGTGGAGCTGATGCAGGAGGTGCTCGGCAGTTGTGGCGACACACTTCGGGGACTCAACCACATGACCTTGCAAGACCTGTTGCGCTTCAACGGTATCGGCGAGGCAAAGGCACTCACCATCATCGCTGCGGCTGAGATTGGCAAAAGGCGGTTGATGGAGGACAGCCGAGACATCCCGAAGTTCAAGACGAGTGCGGATGTGCTGAAGTACATGACGCCCCACATTCAGGATCTGACCCACGAGAAAAGCTGGGTTTTGTTGCTCAACAACAATGCACAGCTCATCCATTTCAGCACCCTCAGTTCGGGGGGACTGACCGAAACAGCGGTCGATATACGGATGTTGCTGAAGGAAGCCATCCTGCACGATGCCACTTGTTTCATCTTGGTACACAACCATCCCAGTGGCAATCTCCGCCCCAGCCGACAGGACGAGGAACTGACCCAACGGGCGATGAAGGCAGCTCAGGCTGTGAACATCCGCATGATTGACCACGTCATCGTGACAGAGGGAGATTATTACAGTTTTGCAGAAAACGGAAAGATATGACAAAATACGAAGTAGAAGAGAAAGTGGTGGAATACCTGAAGACGGTGTTCGACCCTGAAATCCCAGTGAACGTGTGGGATTTGGGCATGATATACAAGATTGACGTGAAGGAAACGACCGAACCTGCCGACGGCAAAGATTTTGACGTGGACATCGATATGACCTTCACGGCTCCCAACTGCCCTGCTGCCGACTTCATCCTCGAAGATATTCAGCAGAAGCTGGAGGGCATCTCGGCAGTTAAAACCGTCAATGTGAATGTGGTCTTCGAACCTGAGTGGAACAAGGACATGATGAGCGAAGAAGCCAAACTGGACTTAGGGTTTATGTAATGTTGAGGTCAAAGGTCGAAGGTCAAAGGTCAAAGGTCGGAGGTTAAAGAGGTTAGAGATTTGGGCATAATATGAAGAATATATACTTTATCAGCGATGCACATCTAGGGAGTCGGGCTATTGAGCACCGACGCACTCAGGAACGCCGTCTGGTGAACTTCCTCGACAAAATCAAGGAAAAGGCAGAGGCTGTCTATATGCTGGGCGACATGTTTGACTTCTGGTTCGAATACAAGGAAGTCGTGCCAAGAGGTTACACGCGTTTCTTGGGCAAAATCAGCGAACTCACCGACATGGGTGTGGAAGTGCACTATTTCTGTGGCAATCACGACATGTGGATGCTGGATTATCTGGAGAAGGAATGTGGCGTCATCCTGCATCGGCAACCCAGCACATTGGAAATTCGAGGGAAGGTGTTCTATCTCGCTCATGGGGATGGCATCGGCAATGACGACCGAAGCTGGCAGACAAGTTTCATGTTCTGGTGCTTCCGCAACAAGACCTTGCAGAAGGTGGCGCGCTGGATTCATCCCCACTGGTTCATGAACTGGGGACTGAACTGGGCAAAGCACTCACGCATGAAACGTCCCAACCGTGCCCTTGTGCCTGATGAGGAGGGACGTGTCATGACCGAGGGCGGCTTCAAGAATGACACCAAGCTGGTGGGATATGAGAGTGCCCCAGACAATGGCGAGACGCCTTTCAAGGGGGAAGACAATGAAGGGCTTGTGATTTATGCCAAGGAATACCTCAAGAACCATCCCGAGGTTAATTACTTCATCTTCGGGCATCGCCACATCGAACTGGACCTCTTGCTCAGCCGCGAGGCACGACTCCTCATCCTTGGAGAGTGGATCACCCTCTTCACCTATGCCGTCTGGGATGGTGAACACTTCTTCATGGATAACTTCATCGAAGGAGAGACGGAATTGTAAACCTTTCTCAAATAAGAGATATCATTTTTATGCACTTTATGCAAAAAATCCTGCATAAAGTGCTTGTCGTATGCAAGAAAAGTCGTAACTTTGCAGCCGATTTATGAATAAATATGCAATCGCATGACAGCAAGACAATCGAGACTCGACATCATCAAGGCCATCATCCAGACCCAAGAGATTGGGAGTCAGGATGAACTGGCACAGGCTCTCTCAAAGGAGGGGGTGAACATGACACAGGCCACTTTGTCGCGCGACCTGAAGCTGCTGAAGGTGGTGAAGGGCTTCTCACCCAAGGGACGTTCCATCTATATGCTGCCAGAGAATCCCTATTACCGTAGGGTGAGGGAGCATCGGCAGGAGGGAACAGCGATTCGCAACGGTTTCATGTCCATCCGCATTTCGGGTCAGCTGGCAGTGATCAAGTGCCGACCTGGTTATGCGAGCGGACTGGCAAGCGACATTGACAATGCCCACATTCCTGAGGTGATAGGCACCATTGCCGGAGATGACACCATCTTCCTGGCGCTGGAAGAGGGATTCAACAAAAACACATTAGAAGCGAATTTGAGAACAATTGTACCGGTGTATCCGGGAAGCCAATTATAGAATTGAAGAGTTGAAAGATTCTTGGACGAGCCAAGCGTGCTAAAGATACGATAAGAAAAATTGAAAGATTGAAGATATATAATCATTATGATATACGAAGACGGAATTAAGGTGATTGTGGCAGATGCCAGCCATGAGAAATATGTCGATTTGATTCTCGACACCATCCGCGAGGCAGCCAAGAAACGCGGAACGGGCATTGCCGAGCGTACCCATGAGTATGTGGCGACGAAAATGAAGGAGGGCAAGGCTGTGCTGGCACTTGACCCCAGCAAGCAGACGGAGCTGGGCGACACGTTCGTGGGCTTCAGCTACATCGAGACGTGGGGAAACAAGTCGTATGTGACCACATCGGGACTGATTGTGCATCCTGACTATCAGGGACGCAACATCGCCAAGCGCATCAAGGACCACACGTTCACATTGGCTCGTGTACGCTGGCCGCATGCCAAGATTTTCTCGCTCACGAGCGGCGATGCCGTGATGAAGATGAACACAGCATTGGGTTATGTGCCCGTAAGTTTCAACCAGCTCACGGATGACGATGCGTTCTGGCGCGGATGCCGTGGATGCGTGAACCACCCTATCCTGGAGATGAAGAACCGCAAGTTCTGTATCTGCACGGGCATGCTGTACGACCCTGCACAGCATCAGGGAGAGCCAACTCCTGTGGAAATCTTCCAAGAGATCATGAAGGAGATGGTGATGAGAGGGCTGATGTGAGAGTGAAGAGTGAAGAGTTAAGAGTGAAAAGTGAAGAGTGAAAAGTTAAAAACAAGATATTATGGCAGAAAAGAAAAAGGTTGTCGTTGCCTTCAGCGGCGGTCTGGATACCTCCTACACAGTGATGTATCTGGCAAAAGAGAAAGGTTATGAAGTGTATGCAGCATGCGCCAATACGGGTGGCTTCTCGGCTGAGCAGCTCAAGACCAACGAGGAGAATGCGTACAAGTTGGGTGCAACAAAGTATGTGACTTTGGACGTGACGCAGGAGTATTACGCGAAGTCACTCAAGTATATGGTGTTCGGCAATGTGCTGAGAAACAACTGCTACCCCATCTCGGTATCGTCTGAGCGTATCTTCCAGGCATTGGCAATCGCTCGTTATGCCAAAGAGATTGGTGCCAGCGCCATCGCCCACGGTTCAACAGGTGCGGGTAACGACCAAATCCGTTTCGACATGACCTTCCTCGTGATGGCTCCAGGTGTGGAAATCATCACATTGACCCGTGACGGAAACTTGAGCCGTCAGGAGGAAATCGACTATCTGAACAAGAACGGCTTCGCTGCCGACTTCACCAAACTGAAGTACTCTTACAACGTGGGTATCTGGGGCACCAGCATCTGCGGTGGCGAGATTCTCGATTCCACCCAAGGTCTGCCAGAGTCAGCGTACTTGAAGCACCCCACCAAAGAAGGTCCAGAACTCTTGAAGTTGGGTTTCGAGAAGGGTGAACTTTGCAGCGTAAACGGCGTGAAATATGACGACAAGATCAAGGCGATTCAGGCAGTGGAAGAAATCGGTGCAGCTTACGGCATCGGTCGTGACTGCCACGTGGGTGACACCATCATCGGCATCAAGGGTCGTGTAGGCTTCGAGGCTGCTGCGCCTATGTTGATTATCGGTGCACACCGTTTCTTGGAGAAATACACACTCTCGAAGTGGCAGCAATACTGGAAAGACCAAGTGAGCAACTGGTACGGTATGTTCCTGCACGAAAGCCAGTATCTGGAGCCTGTCATGCCAGACATCGAGGCAATGCTGACTTCTTCACAGCGCAACGTGACGGGTGAGGTGACACTCGAACTCCGTCCACTTTGCTTCCAGACAGTCGGTGTGGATTCTCCTAACGACCTTGTGAAGAACAAGCTCGGTGAGTATGGTGAGACTGCCAAGGCATGGTCATCTGAGGATGCCAAGGGCTTCATCAAGGTCACTTCCACCCCACTCCGCGCTTATTACTTGGCACATCCAAACGAAGAAAGATAATGGTAAAGATAGGTATATTAGGTGCGGCTGGTTACACGGGCGGCGAGTTGATTCGTCTGCTGATCAACCACCCACAGGCAGAAATCGTGTTTGCCAATTCGGAATCGAATGCGGGCAACAAGGTGTACGACGTGCATGAAGGTCTGCTCGGCGAGACGGACTTAGAATTCACGTCGGAGATGCCTTTCGACCAAGTGGATGTGGTGTTCTTCTGCTTTGGACACGGGAAAAGCGAAGCATTCCTGAAGGAACACGAGATTCCTGCGAACGTGAAGATTATTGACTTGGCACAGGATTTCCGCATCAAGGGAGACCACGACTATGTGTACGGTTTGCCTGAGACGCACAGGGAGGAGATTGCGAAGTGTCAGCACTTGGCAAATCCTGGATGCTTTGCCACTTGCATCCAGCTGGGACTTTTGCCGCTGGCGAAGGCAGGATTGCTGACAAAGGACATCGCGGTCAATGCCATCACTGGTTCGACAGGTGCAGGTCAGAAACCTAGTGCCACCACCCATTTCTCATGGAGAGACAATAACTTCTCAGTGTATAAGTTGTTTACGCACCAGCATCTGCATGAGATTTGTCAGACGCTCAATGAACTGAAACCTGCTGAGGCACCTCATGTTGTGGACACACTGGATGAGGGTTACGAGGCAGATGGCATCACGGTTGATTTCATTCCTTACAGAGGAGATTTCCCACGTGGCATCTTCTGCACGGAAGTGGTGACATTGAACGAACGTCCCGTAGAAAGCGACCTCATTGCGCTCTACAAAACCTTCTATCAGCATGCCGCTTTCACCCACTACTCAGACAAAGCCCTCGACCTCAAGCAGGTGGTGAACACCAACAAGGGACTTGTGCACGTGGAAGTCTTCGGCAAGAAGGTTGTGATTACCAGCATGATTGACAACCTCCTCAAAGGTGCGGTTGGTCAGGCTGTACAAAATATGAACATCATGTTCGGCATCGATGAGAAAGCCGGACTCAATCTCAAGGCAAGTGCCTTCTAATAATAAAGAATCATGAATCTATTTGACGTATATCCACTTTTCGACATCGCCATTGATCACGGCAAAGGATGCCACGTGTGGGACGAGAAGGGTCAGGAATATCTGGACCTCTATGGCGGTCATGCTGTCATCAGTGTGGGACACTGTCACCCACATTATGTCGAAGCAATGACTCAGCAACTGAACAAACTGGGCTTTTACAGCAACTCCGTGCAGAATCCTCTCCAACAGGAATTGGCAATCCGCCTCGGAAAGGCATCGGGATATGAGGACTACCAGCTGTTCCTCATCAACTCGGGTGCGGAGGCAAACGAGAACGCATTGAAACTGGCTTCCTTCTACAACGGCAGGACTCGTGTGCTGTCAATGGAGAAAGCGTTCCACGGTAGAACCTCATTGGCGGTCGAGGTGACAAACAACCCCAAGATTATCGCGCCTATCAACAGCAACGGGCACGTGACTTACCTGCCTATCAACAACATCGAGCCTTGGAAGGCAGAAATGGAGAAGGGCGACGTATGCGCCGTGATCCTCGAATGCATCCAAGGTGTGGGCGGCATCCGCACGGTCACCAAGGAGTTTCTCCAAGAATTACGCTTCCTCTGCAACCAGCACAACACCGTGCTAATCTGTGATGAGATTCAATGTGGCTACGGACGAAGCGGCAAGTTCTTTGCCCATCAGCATTTCGATGTGAGGCCCGATATGATCACCGTAGCCAAGGGCATCTGCAACGGCTTTCCGATGGGTGGTGTGCTCATCTCACCCAAGTTCACGCCTGTCTATGGTATGCTGGGCACCACGTTCGGCGGCAACCATCTCGGCTGCGCTGGCGCATTGGCTGTGCTGGACATCATCGAGGAGGAGAAGCTCGTAGAGAATGCCGCCAAAGTGGGTCAATACCTCATTGACACGCTCAAGGCGGAGAAAGAGGCGGGCAACCTACCTCATGTGGTCGATGTCCGTGGAAAGGGTCTGATGATTGGAATCGAGTTGGACATCCCCTACAAAGAGCCACGTACACGCCTCATCAAGGAAGAGCATTGCTTCACCGGCTGCTCGGGTACAAACGTCATCCGTCTGCTGCCACCGCTCTGCCTCTCCATAGATGAAGCCAAGCAATTCATAGAGAAATTCAAGAAGGTTCTTGGGATGCAGTGATTTCATGGCTTAATCTTGTTAATTCCCTTCTTCAACTTCAACTGCTTCAGCTCGCCATTCACAGTGAGCTGAATTTTTTGTGCCTTCTGAGCCGTAAGGATGAGGGAGGTGACCCTACTGTCTCTCCAAGTCATCTCGACGCTGATGCCACCACGAGCACGGATGCCTGAGACGGAGCCATCCTTCCACTGTTCGGGCAAGGCGGGCAGGAGTTCAATGAAGATGGTGTTGGGAAGTTGGTATTCACTCTGCATCAGCATCTCCACCACGCCAGCACAACCGCCAAAGTTGCCGTCTATCTGGAAAGGAGAATGGGCATCAAGCAGGTTCGGATAGGTGCCGCCACCACGACGTGCATCAGGACCTCGGTAACCGTCAGGGCTGACGTACGAGAGAAGTTTCCTATAGATATGGTAGGCGTTCTTGGCATCGTGCAGACGGGCATAGAGATTGACACGCCAGCCTGTGCTCCAGCCTGTGGTCTGGTCGCCCTTGAGTTCAAGGGTCTTGGAGGCAGCATGGAGAAATTTGGGGTCTTCTATCTGATGCCCTGGATAAACGCCAAACAAGTGGCTCTGGTGGCGGTGGTGCGGGTCTTCATCCTCCCAGTCGTAGAACCACTCCTGAAGGTTGCCTTTCTTGCCAATTCTGTAGGGGAGAAGACAGGCAAGGGCTTGGTCAGCCTCTGCGATGAAGGCTTTGTCGAGTCCGAGGACGGTGGCGGCATTGCGGGCATCGGTGAGGCATTCGCGAATCATGGCGATGTCGGCAAAGCCTCCGAAGCAGGTGCGGCCGTGGTAGCCTTCAGGGGTGATGAAGGAGTTTTCGGGCGAGGTGGCGGGGGCAGTGATGAGGTATTCCTCCCTTTCGATGCCCATGTCCTTGGTGGAGATGAGCCAGCCGAGACAGAACTCAGCGGCACCTTTCAGCACGGGATAGTATTCACGCAGGAAATCCTTGTCGAGCGAGAAGGTGTAGTGCTCCCAGATGTGTGTGCTCACCCATGCCCCACCCATGTTCCAGTTCGCCCACATCGGGTCGCCCGTATGGAGACCGACGGGACAGGTCATCGCCCAAATGTCGGTGTTGTGGGCAAGACACCAGCCCTTATCCACACCGTAGTAAGCTTTGGCGGTGAGTTCGCCAGAGCCTTGCAGTTCCTTCAAGAAGGAAAGGAACGAGAGGTGCATCTCGGGCATCGCTGCCGTTTCTGCTGCCCAGTAGTTTTCTTCCACGTTGATGTTACTCGTGTAGTTGCACGACCACGGAGGCAGAATGCTCTCGTTCCAAAGACCTTGCAGGTTGGCAGGGACGTTGGGCGTGCGGGAGCAAGAGATGAGCAGGTAGCGTCCGTACTGGAAATAGAGGGCTTCGAGGGCGGGGTTGAAGATGCCTTCGTTCACATATTCGCGTAGGACGACGTCGGTGGGACGCGTGTCCTCCTTCTCCGTGCCGAGGGAGAGTTTCACGCGGTCGTAGATGGACTTGTAGTCGTTCATGTGGCGGTTGAGCAGGTCGTTGTAGTTCTGCGAGGCGAGCTTCTCCAAGCGCGCATCGGCGATTTGCTTGTAGGGGCGACCCTCCTTCACGGGGTCTTTGTCGTAGCCGTTGAAGGACGTGGCGCTGACGATGAAGAGGGTCACTTCCTTGCCGCCATTGACTGTAATCACCTCGTCGCTGAAGCCCACCTCCGATGCAGCCACCTTCACCTTCGAGCGGAAGTGGATGCCGCGCTGAGGGTCGTAGGCGAATTTCTCCTTGGCATCGTAGTAGCTGGGCAGGGAGGCATAGCCTGCGTAGCCGTCCACCACCAGTGTGCCGTCGAGCATGGCGGTCGTCAGGTGGGGCAGCTGGCTACCCATCGACACCTTGGCGCGGATGCCGTTGGGATTGTCGGTGGTGAGGCGGATGACAATGCCCGAGTCGGGATGGGTGGCGAAGCACTCCATGGCATACTGATACTTGCCGCGATGCCACACGGTGTGGGCGGTGGCATTGCCGATGTCGAGCCAGCGGCGGTAGTTGCTCACCTGCTCCAGGGTGTCGAGGTATTCGATGGTCAGGTCGCCCAGGGGCTGGTAGTTCTGCGAGAAATGCCCTTGCACGTCGCGCTGCAGGCGGTCAGCCTCGCGGTAGTTGCCGTTGCGCAATGCCTCGCGGATGGCGGGGATGGTCTTGTGGGCATCGGGCGAATAGACGTTCATGTTGCAGGGCTCGCCTGTCCAGAGCGTGATGTCGTTGAGGGAAATGCGCTCCCTCTCCGTGCCGCCATACACCATGCCGCCCATCGTGCCGTTGCCGATGGGGAGCGCCTCCTCAAAGTAGGTGGCAGGACGGGCGTAGTGCAGGGTCTGTGCCGTCAGGGTCACAGCCAGCAGGCACATCGCAAATGTCAGTAAGGTCTTTTTCATCGTCGTCTCGTATTTTAGCCACAAAGATACTACATTTTATTCTTTTTCTTGCTTGTTACGGCAGGAATTTCTAACTTTGCAGCCTCAAAAAGGATTCAAGCAACACGACGATGGAACAAATCAACATCAGACCAGCAACCCCCGACGATGCAGCAGCCTTGCTCGCCATCTATGCCCCCTATGTGGCAGAGACCGCCATCTCCTTCGAGTATGAGGTGCCCAGCGAGGAGGAGTTTCGCCAGCGCATCGCAGACTTCGGCAAGGACTACCCCTACTTGGTGGCAGAGGCAGACGGACGCATCGTGGGCTATGCCTATGCCCACATCTTCCATGGTCGTGCTGCCTACCAATGGTCGGTGGAGACCTCCATCTACGTGGACAGCAGCGAGAAGCGGAAGGGCATCGGCAAGCAACTGCACGACGCCTTGGAGCAAGCCCTCAAGGCACAAGGCATCCTCAACATGGAAGCCGCTATCGCCTACGTGGAGCAGGAGGACGAATACCTCACCCACGACAGCATCCACTTCCACCAGTGCCTTGGCTACAAGAAAGTCGCCCACTTCCACCAGTGCGGCAGGAAGTTCGGCCGCTGGTATGACGTGGTCTGGATGGAGAAAATCATAGGAGAGCACGTATGATCATCCAAGTAATGCTGACGCTCTTTGCCATTGTGGTGGTGGGATTCATCGCAGGCAAATACGACTACATGGGAGGGACGTTCGACAAGCGCCTCTCCAAGCTCGTCATCGACATCACTTGCCCCGCACTCATCCTTTCCTCGGCGATGACAGGCGAACTGCCCGACCGCCGCTACATCCTCCCCTTGCTCGGTATCAGTGCCCTCACCTACGTGCTCCTCACGGGCGTGGCAATCTGGTTGCCCCGACTCCTCACCAAGAAGAAGGACGAGGAGGGCGTGTTGGGCTTTGCCATGATGTTCGGCAACGTCGGCTTCATGGGCTACCCCATCGTGGCAAGCATTTTCGGTCATGAGGCAGTGTTCTATGCCGCCGTGCTCAACGTGGTGAACACCTTCACCGTCTTCACCGTCGGCACCATCCTCATCACGGGCAAGACCGTCAACGGTCCCAAGTTCCAGAAGAAGGTGTTGTGGAGCACACCAATGCTTTCCGCCTACCTCACCATGCTCATCGTGGCATTGGAAATCACAGGAATCCCCGCATGGATCAGCCAGCCCCTCACCATGATTGGCAACATCACCGTGCCAGCCGCCCTGCTCATCATCGGTTCGTCAATGTCGCAACTGCCGCTGCGTTCCCTCTTGGGCAATCCCACCATCTACCTCACCACCCTCTTGCGTCTTGCCATCCTGCCCGTCGGCATCCACTACCTCTTCACCCTCCTGGGCTTCGACCCTTTTGTCGTGGGCATCAACACGGTGGTCATCGCCATGCCCGTCGCCACCTACGGCACCATCCTCTGCCTGCGCCACGGCAAGGACACCACCCTCATGACCCAAATCACCTTCATCACCACCCTCCTCTCCATGCTCACCATCCCCCTGCTGGTCACCTACCTCCTGAGATAAAAAACAAGGAGCATCCGATGGGTTTCTGTTTTATTCACTCTGGAGAAGTCCGCTCACTCCTCCAAATTATTCTCCAATTATTTTATAGTTGATGAGCCGCACGGGGCTATTCAGTCCCGAGGGGACGGGCTCCCAACGGTCGTAACGCGTGGTCTTGTAGTTGAGGTCCACCACGTTGATTTCCTTGAAGCAGCGCCAGACGATGCCGTCGCGGTCCATCTGGGCGATGCGGTTGGCAGGGAGGTTGGTGACCTCGACCTTGAGCGTGTTGCTGCCCGCGTGGAGATAAGGAGTAATGTCCACACGGAAAGGCACGGCAAAGAGCATTCCGGCATCCTGTCCGTTGACGAACACCCGAGCCGTCTCACGCACATCGCCGAGGTCGAGCACGTAGGCAGAGGCGGGCGAGAGAGTGGGCAGCGAGAAGGTGGTGGAATAGACGCCCGTCGCCATCGTGGAGAGGAGCAGCGAGTCGCCTAGGGAAGTCCACGAGCAAGGCACGTCCATCTTGTAGTGCTGCTGGAGAGCAATGGGAGCGGACGCCTTGAAGGCGAGGGTCCAGTCCTTCAGCACGGTGGTGGCAGTGGCCCTGCCCAGATAGCGATGGGCAGGGAAACGCTCGGCAGGGGTGGCGGAGAAGGTGCGGAGAATGAGGCTCTCGCCACTTCTGAGTTGCAGGTGCACCCGTCCTTCGGCATCGCGCTGGGCAAGGTCAACCGAGCCGTTCATGGGATGGTAGAACACCACCTGCTCCGCCTCCACGCCGAGGGTGACGAAGGCATCGATGTCCTTGCCCTGAAGGTTGGACACGAAATAGTGGAAGCCATCGGGATTGGAGCGACGGATGCAACTGAGCCCCTGCTGGGTGCGCATGGGTTCAGGCTTGGCTTGGCTGAAGCGAAGCCCGTCGCTGTAGGTGGGCGAAGTGACGATGCTGCCCTGTCCCCAGAAGGTCTGCATGGCTTGGTCGGGATGGAAAAACACGGTACGCTGCACCTCCGCCATGAGCTGGCGGAACTCGTCCTGCTCCGCCTTCTTGCCATAGCCCGGCACGGAGACGGGGAAGGAACGGGCGAAGATGACCTGCCCGCCCTGCTTGGCTATCTGCAAGAGGCGTTTCAGGGTGGCAAGGGGCATGAAATGGACATCGGGGATGATGATGGCGGCATACCGACGAGTGACCTCGTCCTCAGCCAGGAATCGGTCGGAGATGTAATCCACATCGTAGCCGCTCTGGATGATGGTCTGCACAGTCTCGATGAACTTGGGCGCACGCTTCGCCATGCTGTGGATGTCGAAGAGCGCCACCGTGCCGGGCTGGTCGTAGAGTATGTCGTAGTAAGGCAGATACACGAGCACGTCGTTGTCGGGCTCGCCCCACTGAAGGAACGACTGGCAGCGCTGGATGTACTGGCAGAAGGCGGGCATGGCATCCCACTGGGGATTGTAGGGCGTCATATCCACCGAGGCATAGAACCGCCATCCAGGCCACGGCTCGTCCTTGGGCGAATAGCAGGAACCATGGAAAACGATGTGGTTGACACCCGACAGGAACATGAGGTCGAGGTCGGGCTTGCACTGGGAGAGCGACGTGCGGAAATGCTCGGTGAGCCAAGTGAAGGTCTCGGACGACGTGAATCGCTTCCCCGCCACATGAGCGGCAGAGGAAGCGTACTTGAGCATGGAGATGTCGGAGTCGTTCTTCTTGGTGAAGCCCTCGTCCTTGCGAAGTCCGAGGATGCCGAAGTCGCTGAGCCCAAAGCCCTCGCACTCGGGAATATCCACAGCAGCATAGACATCGAGCAGATTAGCTGGACTACCATGCGCCTGGTTCCGCGTGATGCTGCCGTGACGATGCGCCCAATCCGTCCACTGCGTGGTGAAGTTCTCCAAGAGAAGTTCGCCGAGCGTCTCACGGTAATCGCTCACAATGCGACGGTCGGCATCAGTGCGGAGAGAGTCCTGCTTGTTCAATATATAAGTGAAGGGACGCAAGTCATAGCCGCGCCGCTTCTCGAACTCATCGTAGAGGCTGGGCGTCCAGTCCGCCCCGTACACCTCATAAGAATCATTGAACATGACATGAGGGAACGGAACGCCCTGACTGGCAAACACCCCATCGAAGCGTTCCAAATAGTGCTTCACGGCATCACCATCGAAATGGTCAATCACCAGCCCCTCTCCACCAGGTGCTGCACGCTTCACCTTCTGCTCCGTCTGCCCCATGAACGCATCCTGCTGCTCATCGAAGACAATCTTCTTTGCCGCATCCTCCTTCGACACCAGCGGACCACCAAACGGCCACCCCGTACCCGTCGCCATGTTGGTTTCAATCCCCAATGCCGTTCCCCTCTCCTCCACATATTTCAACATACGCATCCAACGGGGCGAAAGATACGGAATGTCGTTAGCTTCATTCCCCTTCACCCCATAGATGGGCGTAATCTCCACGCCCCCAATGCCCACCTTGGCAAACTCCACCAGGTTCGCCTCCAACCCCGCTGAATCCACCGCACTGCCCAACCACCACCAACGGGTGTAAGGCTTCGCCTCCAGCGGAATGGGAATCCACTGCTGGGCATGAACACCGATGTTGAATACGATAAGGAAGCAAAATGACAGAAAGGCTTTTGCCAGTATAGAATAGATAGGATAATTCGTTAGAGTCTTCATTTTGAGCTGTTAGATTTCCATTTATGATGCGAAAATACAATTATTTCGCGGGTTGTACAAATTTTATGACAACCTTTGGCTTGGCATAGCTTTTTTTTCCTTACCTTTGCCCTGTTTTTTCGTTATATCAGTTTATTCACTCACTCATGGACAGTTCCACAGAGACAAAAGCATCTTCATCAGAACTAATGGACGAGGCAAAATGGTTTGCCTTGAAAGTAAGCAGAAAAGAATCGTTGGCTATCTCCACGCTTGAAAAGGCAGGCATGAGAGCCTATTGTCCGATGGCATCCACCGACACAACTATCCAAGGGAAGAAAGTGATTGTGGAACGTCCACTCATCCCCAACACCGTCTTTGTGTTCGCGCCTTTCCGCCAACTCAACGCCGTGAAAAATCTTCACCCCTTCATCACCTACTGCTACAAGAAGGTGGATGGGAAATTCAAGATTCTGCAAGTTCCCACACGAGAGATGGAACTCTTCATCGACTCGTCATCCAAGATGAAGAACGACATCGCCTACTTCCATCCCGACGAAGTGGAACTGAAGAAAGGCGACCGCGTCAAAATCGTCGGAGGGCTCTTCGATGGCTACGAAGGCACCCTCCTCAAAGCCAAAGGTAGAGCCAAGCGCATGTTCCTCATCAACTTCGAAATGCTCGGCGCCCTAGGCACACATATTGAACCTCAATACATCAGGGTGATTAAATAAGAAGGTGCAAGAGAGCAGAGATATCCAAACTATATCGTAGCGTAGACGTAGGAAGGGAAAAAGAAGGAGGAAGAGAGAGCAACAAAAAGAGGGCGACCAACAATTGTCAGTCACCCTCTCTTTATGCTCTACAACAAAATGTTCTTTTCTCTTTATGGAAGTTTTACAGTCCAATAACTATGAGTTGGCGTGATACGTCCAAACTTACCCCATTTCGGATCCTTCTTGAAGTTCTGAAGTCCTGCAGCAGGCACATTCAAACGAGTCACATGAATCTCACTAAACACGTTTTCACCCAAAGCAAATGGTTGATTGACGCGGAGATTCACCTCCACAAGACTCGTGTTGACAAAAGCCTCATCATCAATATACTCCATCGTGGTTGGCATATTCATCTTCTGCACAATCGTGCCATCGAAAGCATGCTTACCGATGCGCTTCAAACCTTGAGGCAGATTGACCTTCTCCAAGCCCCAGCAACCCATGAAGGCGCCATCAGGAATCTCTGTGATACCGTCAGGAAGAACGATTGAAGTGATTTTCTTGCAGGTGCGAAAAGCATAAGGAGCTATCGTCGTTGCCTGAGCGGGAATCACAAACTCTCCATTTTTTCCTGGAGGGCACAAAATCAGCGTCTTGCCATCCTTTGAATAGACAACACCTCCAATCGACTTGAAGTTTGGATTCTCTGCATCTACACTGATATAAACGAGTTTAAAACAATGATCAACAACATTGTCACCAATCTTTTCGACTGATGCAGGAATCGTCAGAGAGGTTATCTCTGTATTCTTATAATATGCTGAATCAGGGATAGAAGTCTGACCTGCTGGAATGATTACATCACCACTGATAGTTGCTTCCTCCACAAGCACATCTTCCTCCTGCGCCTTCATGCAAGCGAAAGAAATTAATGCTAATGCTAAAAATATGTATCTTTTCATCTTGTTCATTGTGTTATTGTTTCTTCAATAATTGTTCCCGTCTCAGATTCAAGAACCTGACTCTTTCCACCATTTCTATCAAGGAAGAAGATAACGGCACGGTTCCATTCGTTCACCGAAGCATAAGGCTGAACGGTGTCACCCTTATAATCGATGCGAAGACGATTGGCTGGTACATGGAAATCGTTGACCAACATGTCATAAACAGCCTGTGCACGCTTCTGAGAAAGACGAAGGTTGTATGCAGGATAAGCTGTCTCAATATCCGCATATCCAGTGACAACCAGGTTAATATCTGGGTGGGTAGCCAAGAAAGTTGCCACACTCTTGATGTTCTTCTTCTGAGCGTCTGTGATATAATAGCGGTCCACATAGAAAGAAACCGTTGTCTGCAAAGCCTCATTGAACTTTATCTTTTCAAAGATTTCTGGGATAGCCATGTTCGCCTCGTTGAGTCTTTCATTCTCATCATCCTGCATCTTTGCCAATCGTTCCAAAACCGTGGCACTGAGATTCTTCACATAGTGGAATCGACGACGTCCATGACAGTCCTTCAAATGGAATTGCGCACCCACCAGTACATCAAAATAGGTATCGTACACACGGTCATATTCATGTCCATTGTACTTATCATCCGTACCATTGAAAGTCACTTCACCAATGATATCCCATGCATTACTTACCTTCCAACGCCCTTGGAGACCGACGTGAGCAGCAAAGTAATTGCCAGGTCTGGTGTTGACATCATAATGAATTGTACCTGGATTTTCATCTGTTCCTGGCACTGTTTTCCCGCCAACAACACTTACACCCCTTCTCATCACAGCACATTTGTCTTTATCAAAACCAAAAACATGGTTATAGCCCAATCCTACGATTCCGATAAGGTTGAAAACACGATCCTCTTTATACTTCAATATAATATTCGTAAAATTCACCAAGCCATCCAAATACCCTGAGAACATATTATAACTATAATTCCCAAAATAATCAGGAAATGCATCACTAATTTCCCATTCTGCACGACCAACTTGAGGGTGCAAACCCGCTGTAATACGAACACCAAATGCAGGGTACAACCATTTACCAATACCGATATTGAAACTCAGTTTTTCATTATCAAAGAAACGACCAAAACGGGTGTTTTCTGACATAGAATGACTAATACCGAACTGTCCCAACAGAAAAAGATTGTCATGAAAGTGGTAATCATCGAGATATGCCATCTCATCATAATACAAACTGTCTTGATCCAACTTCGTATGCGTAAACGTTGAGTCAACAATTTGATAACCTTGACCATATACTGCTATGCTTAACAGCAGTGCGGTCATTAATATGTATATTTTCTTTGTCATCATATCCTAATAAACAATATTACTCTATTTTACCCATATCAATCGTTCACAATCAATTCAATATAGTCACCCACGGGTTGTATATCTTTTTCGCTTGCTATCACCCGTATTCTCGAAGCAGGAATCTCATAACGCTCAAGCAATATATCGCGAATAGCCTCGGCACGTTTACGGAATAACTTATCATCCACACCTGTACTATTCGTTATGTATATAAAACTTCTTGGAGTTTTTGCCCAAGCGTATGCAGTAGTATAAATATTCGTCTGTTGCAAACGGTCAATGGCTGTATCATTTTCATCAAATGCAATTAATGTGTACATTACTTGTGCATCCACATCAATTGTATCAGTCATTTCCTCCAGTTCTTGTCTTCTTCGCCTTGTCTTATCACGTGTTTCATTAATATTCCTCATCTGTCTAATATACTCTGTCATATCATGGCGAGGATAATAGAAACCAGGAGCCTGACCTCCCTTATTATTGAAACGGTAGCTAACACCCAACAGATAATCAATATGACCATCCCATGTGTTATTCGTGGTTGGGTTACTATCGAAAGAATTGTCCAATATATGGCATACCGCTTCAACATTCAGATTCCAATTTCGGGCAAGCCTAATTGTACCCAACAGACCTCCACGCAAATGGATCAAAGAGTGTTGACGATTATCATATTTATCTTTATTCGCCAATTCTGCATCGTGACTATTGTCAATAGATTGTGCCAATGCATATTGCGATGTTGTATAATTTCTTGACACAGAACCTCCTATACCCACAATACCTTGAAGATTTAACTTTCGGTTTTCTCTAAAACCCAAAATCAAATTCGTAAAATTCAACAAATAATCAATACTTAATCCGTATGAATTCCACTTAAAACGATTATGTTCCATCCAACGATAATCTACACCATCCTTTCCTATACCAAACTGATCATCCGTCACACCCGTATTACGTCCATAGCTAATTCCCAAACGCGCCGAACTGATAGGAGTCAAATCCTTACCCACTGCAATCACAGCAGCAGGTCCCATCAAACGGAAAAAACCAGAGTGCGAATCATCACTACCAAAGTTTGAAACCACACCACCATACAACGTGACAAACCAGTTATCCTGAAAATTAGTATTTGCCACATATTTCTTTTCCACCAAAGGAACTTTCAAATCATCAAACAATGTAACAATTGAATCGCCCGTATTCTGTGCAAAAGCAGACATGCTTACAAGCAACGTAAGCATCATAATTACAATCTTTTTAGCCATGCCCAAATTTTGTCTTATATTATTCTATTCAATTCTAAATATGCCCAATTCCTTCCTACAATTCATCACATCTTTCACATATATATCTTCGTATTCATTGCATCGGAACGAAAAAACGCTGCAAAATTACAAAAAAAATGCTCATTAAAGAAATAAGACACGAATTTTTTTCGTTTTTTACATAAAATTTATCACTTTGCCATCAATTTGTATTTGAAACTTTCATTTTTATACGATTTCCGTCATTTTCTTGTCATCTCAAAAACCACGCCGTCAATCCATTCTCCTTTCATTGGGAAAGGCGCAGTCGCTTCCTCGTCAAACCATGTCTCAAAACGAGACGAATCCACGTTATAGTATTTAATGAGTGCCTTCTTCACCGAAGCAACCCTTCGTTCTGCCAAATGCATATCAGGAGACTCACTCTTGGCTGAAGCTCCACAATACCCCCGTACAATGAGGTTCACTTCTGGGTGCTTCTTCAAGAAATCAGCAACGATACGGATATTTTCCATCTGATAATCATTCACAAAACTTCTGTCCACATAAAAGGATATATGTGTTTTCATTAGTTCACCAAAAGCAACGACTTCTGCCGATTCTCTCGTCTCATATTCTTTCGCCCGCTCATTATCCAACAAATCAGCTACTTTATATTCAGTCGCTCTCAAAGATGTGGCTTCCCATCGACGCACTTTATAGAATCGGCTATTCCCATAATGATCTGCCAGATGAAGTCTCACTCCTAGCACCACGTCCGTATATGAATCCAATGCAAAACGATTAACATGCTTCACGCCATTAAAATTATCATTCACAATATTATATGAACCCTGCAATGACAAATCCGCCGTCTCACTCACTTTCCACATAGCCAACAAACCAGCCCTTGCAGCCCAGTTTACATGATCTCTTCCATCTACAGGATAACCATACCGGCCCCACTTATCTACCTTGTCATCGAAATGCCAGGAATAATTAACACCTGCACCTACAAACATCTGCACATCCAGTTTACGCATCTCATTATAGGGACAAAACATCCTTGTCAGGCTCATCATCTCATCCACATAAAAGACCAAAACTTGATATGTATAATCACCATCACCCAACAATGAGCTTACCGCAATTGCCTGTTTACTAGCCCAACCCTTCTGATTCTTATATCCTATAGTGAATCGTGTACTCCATACATTGGAGAACTGCTTTCCAAGCCCAAAATCGAACATTGGACGACACAACTTTCCAAAATCATGTCCCCTCATATTCTCCGCCAAAGAAAGACTCACGCCTCCATAAAAATCCAGGAACCAATTATCTGAAACATTATATGGTCTCCACACATCAATCACTTCGGGAGCCACCTGCTTGGGGGCCTCCCACTTCGGGCGTTTGGGACGTTTGGGTGCCTTCCACTTTTGTTGCTGTGCATACCCAACAACAAAAAAGATCGACAATATCAATATCCAATAGAGCCTCTTCATTTTTTCTCCTATTTCGTTTTACAGATTCTCAATAATGTTGTTCGTTATATAATTGATTTCCCTTGTACCGACAAAAGGTCCACTTGGCAAACATAGTCCGCAGGAGAACAAATGTTCACTTACACCGTTCACATAAGCAGGTGCATCTTTATATACAGGTTGTAAATGCATCGGCTTCCACAATGGGCGCGTTTCTATACCTGCGTCACTCAGTTTTCCTATCAATGGCAACAAATCGCCATCTATCGTATGCTTGCCATTCTCAAACCTTATCGTTGACAGCCAATAGTTTGGTTCCATATCATCTTCCGGAACGCTATGAACCACTACACTCTTAATTCCTGCCAACTTCGCCACATATTGTTCATGCACCCATCGATGATGTCCAATATGCTCATCCACAATCGTCATCTGTCCTCTACCTATTCCCGCACAAATATTAGACATACGGTAATTATAGCCTATTTGCTCGTGCTGATAATAAGGATAAGGTTCACGAGCTTGAGTCGCATAAAACATCACGCGCTTCTTTGCCTCTTCGTTTGAACAAATCAATGCACCTCCTCCACTTGTGGTGATGAGTTTATTACCATTGAAAGACATGACTCCAAACTCGCCAAATGTTCCACAGATTTGCCCCTTATATTTCGAGCCAAAGCCCTCAGCGGCATCCTCCAATACAGGTATTTCATAGCGGTTCGCTATTTCCATAATTTCATCCATCTTCGGAGGCATGCCATACAAACAGACCGGAATGATAGCCTTAGGCTTCTTTCCCGTCTTTTGGATCCTATCCTTGATAGCCTCTTCGAGCAACTGCGGATCCATGTTGTAAGTGTCAGGCTCACTATCGACAAAAACAGGCGTTGCTCCCTGATAGGTAATCGGATTGGCACTTGCCGCGAATGTGAATGACTGGCAAATCACCTCATCGCCTTTTCCCACTCCCAACATGATCAATCCGAGATGAATCGCCGCCGTTCCCGCGCTCAATGCAACAACCCTTTTGTTCAACACTCCCTTTCCATTCACGTAGTTCTCCAAATCCTTTTCAAATGCATCCACATTAGGCCCAAGAGGCACGACCCAGTTCGTGTCAAACGCCTCCTGTATGTATTGCATTTCATTGCCGCTCATGTGAGCAAGACATAAATAGATTCTATCCATTGTTATTCCGTATTTTTTGCGAAGTTACAAATAAATGATTACAACACAAAAGATATAACAATTATTTTTATCATTTACAAATAATTTTTCGTTTCTTGTCCAACAGTGATTGAAATAGTTCCATCCAACGTTGAATAATATCATCAAGTTGGTACTTTTCCGATTCTTTTAGTGCAGCTTGCCCCATCACCTTCCTCAATTCTTCATTCTCGATTAACTTACATATAGTTTCCACATAAGTACTCTCATCATTCAGTGGTACGAGATAACCTGTCACACCATCTTTCACCACATAAGGGAGACCACCTGGGCTATTGTATACAACCGTGGGTATTCCTACAGACATGGCCTCAATCGTTGAAATCGAGAAACCCTCAGAACGAGATGTTAGAACAAAGATAGAGGCTTCACTCATTTTCTGTTGCACTTCAGAAGTGTATCCCATTATTAAAACATGATTCTGCAAGCCCATTCGTTCTATTTGTTTCTTTAATTTCTCTTCATCAGGACCCTGTCCCCATAATTGAAGCGACCAGTCTGGATGTCGGAGAGCGACCTTTTCCCAAATGTTGATGAGAGACTCGTAATTCTTAATCCACTCGAATCGAGCAGCTGTAATGGCAATTTTTGCTTGACATGTGGATTGACCTGGAGCTGGTTTTATGAGCGGATTGGGCATTACTGTTATATTTTTGAATTTTGCCCACGCTCCCGCCTTTTCAGCTTCTGTCAACACAACAACCCGATCATACTTTGGGTAAGTAAATCTGTTGTTATAAAGTTCTCCCAACTTCACCGCAAGCTTTTGGTACCATCGCTGTGCCTGATGCATAGCCAAATGACGAGAACTATGCAGTTCCATGATGTAAACCGGATGGGAATTAATATTCATCTTGGGAAGAAAATGTTTGGTAGAGAGTCCTGTTGAAATAACCACATCTGGATTGATGTCATTGAGCATCTGTTCCAATCGTTGGCGATGATACTTACGTTTTCTCCGCAAATCCATAATAGCATGCCAGTAACTTCGACTATCCTCTTCATCATATCGAACTGCAAGATCAAATACTGACACCTTTTTCAGTCTCACTATTGCCGAATACCTATTATCCGCCAAAGCTATCCACACTTGATTACCTGGGATTTCAGCCAACGCATTGGCTTTGACGATGGTTATGATTTCCAATCCTCCCATCTTATATATCTTATCCGTACAATATACTATTTTCATCGCTTGAATGTGTTTGTGCCTATTTATTTGCTTTCTCTTAGCAACAAAGGACGAAGGAACTGATAGAACACGACCTTTCGCAAAAAGGTAAACAACATATAAAAAAGATATGATTTACCCGCCAACTTCTTACATGCAGCCAACCTGTGCGCATTTTTCGAATCGCCCTCCACTACGGGCTTATAAGGAGGTAGATTCCTCATTTTTCGGCGAAAAGAAAGCCATTTCCCATATGGAATAAACGCTAGCGACAATTTGTGGTGATACACATTTAAGAAGTTGTTGATATCACGCATAGCCGCAGGAGTCATTTCTGTCTCGCCTCGGTCTAAATAAGCACGTATGTAGTCGATATTAAAGAACATATCCTCCGCATATCGTAGCACTTTCTTTTTGTCAGTGGTACGCTGGATGGAGTTCTCATTCCCC
Source organism: Bacteroidaceae bacterium (assembly GCA_017651245.1). Lineage (GTDB taxonomy): Bacteria > Bacteroidota > Bacteroidia > Bacteroidales > Bacteroidaceae > Minthosoma. The sequence goes on from JAGCDQ010000051.1 coordinate 35,168, forward strand.
AGTTCATAGCGCACCACACGGCATGTCACAATACGTGTATGGGGATGATGGCAAAAAACATCGAAGTTGAACAATTCGTCTTGACACGCCACAATCTGCGACACGACTTGATGCTGCTCTATAAAAGAGCGTTTGTAAAATTTCGACCACACGTTCGGAAGAGGCCAGCGATTATATGCATTTGCTCCATCACCCTCGAAAAGAATCTCCCCATCGGGTTTAGCATCTGGATCGTGCAGGATTAATCCATTGGTGTATATCTGGACTTTATCATAACAGAGGACATCTGGTTTATCTTGGCAGAAATGATCCAACAGATAACTATATGCACCATCAATGAGATAATCATCACTGTCAAGATAAGTCACATATTCGCCTTGCGCTTGTGCTGTACCCGTATTCCTTGCTCCGCCTAATCCTTGATTCTCTTGTGTAATGATCTTGAAGATATTAGGACACCTCCGTTCGTACTCAGCAAGGATATCAGCACATTTGTCTGGTGAACCATCGTTCACGCAAATGATTTCCCACTCGCTCTGCTCCATACCTTGACGCAGGAGAGAATCAAGACAACGAGGAAGAAATTTCTCTACATTATAAACTGGAACTATTACGGATAATCTCATCATAATCTATGAGGCAAAACCGACCTAGTACTATTTCTCTTTTTTCCTCACGTTCTTCCACTGAGAAACGGTACGAAAAAGATGAGGGAAAAGGATTGTGGCATAGAAATCTTCTCTAAAACACTCCATCATGAAATAAAAGGCAAAGGAATAGCCCGATAGGTTCTTCATCAAGATGATGAGACGAGCCAACACATTTCCTTTAAAACTTATCGTATGAACGGGCATTTTGTATAATCTTCCTCTCCAGGCTTTCCATTCCACACGTGTAAATCTTGCCTTTAACATCTTTGTATAATACGCACTCAAATAATTGTCAATGCCATGGCGCGCAAAAGGCACCATCTCTGGAGGTCCGCTTTGTAGAAAGTCGCATAGAATATAAATGTTTTCTAATAAATCTACCAAGTGGCGGGTCAATTTCTCTTTATCAGTCAGTCGCATAATCGAAGTTGCATTACTTTGCTCATATCGATAGATGTTACTGCTAACCACTATGGTATGAGGACGATGACGGAACACCTCAATATCGAAAAGAACATCTTCACAAATAACGAGAGGGAAGAATATCTGGTGTGTCATCAAAAAATCGCGTTTATACCACTTCATCCACACATAAGGTAGCATGTCTGGTGTATAAGCATAAGGATTAGCAGGGTCTGAGATAATTACACCATCTGGCTGGGCATCAGGATCCACGATAGTCTTTCCATCACTCCATACAGGTGTTGAACTGAACCCAATCATATCTGGATGGTTTTCCAGAAAATGAGATGCAATGTAAGCGTAAGCCCCATCTATCAAATAGTCATCACTGTCAACAAAAGCGATATATTCTCCTTGTGCCACTTTCATTGCAGCATTGCGAGAAGCACTTAATCCTTGGTTCTTCTGCGTAATGACCTTGAATATGCCAGGATGCTTAACCTCGTACTCCGCAAGAATATCAGCACAGTTGTCTGGGGATCCGTCATTCACGCAAATGACTTCCCATTCGCCCAGTTCCAAGCCTTGACGCAAGAGAGAGTCAAGACAACGGGGAAGAAACTTCTCCACGTTATAAACTGGAACGATAACAGATAGTATCATAAAAAGTCGGTTTTATATTGTGTTTAATCTATTAAACGGACAAAATTTCCTTATAATAATCCTTAAGGCACTGCCTCACAAACCCCTGCTCATAGCGACTCGCCACCATGGGACGAGCTTTTGTCGCCATTTTTCCCCGCTCTTGAGGATTTTCCGTCATCCATTTCATCGCTTCATATAACGCTTGCTCATCACATGGAGGCACTATCACACCATTCTTCCCATCCTCGATGATTTCCCTCGACCCATTGATATCCGTCACAATACTTGGCAGTTCCATAGCTCCTGCTTCAATCACCACATTCGGGAAGCCCTCACGATAACTGGGAAACACCAGCACATCACTTTGTTCATAGAAAGGACGCACATCATCCTGACGGCCCACTGACTCAATTGCATCACACGTGTTAATGAGGCTTTGGGTTTCAGGCAACACTGGATCCAGATTATCCTCACAGGGACCGACCAACAACAAACGAGTATTTGGAAACAACTGATTGAGTTTTACAAAAGCAGCCACCATCTCGTTAACACCTTTGTCACGGACAATTCTGCCGACAAATACGAACGTGAGCACACCATTATCAGCTTTCTCCACTTTCCTTTTCCAATAATCCAAATCTATTCCTCTCACATTTCCATATCCCAGCACCTCCATTGGTTTCTTCGTAATACAACGCTGTAAATCCTGCTTCACACCTTCTCCCTCAGGTATAATATGGGTAGCACAAGCAGCCGTCATTTTATCCGTCATCATCAGTATCTTACGTGAAAGTCCTTTTGCAGTCGGCCACACTAATCCTGTAAACGTATGCAATCGAATAGGTACACCCGCCATCTTCGCCGCCATCATACACAATAATCCAGCCTTGGGCGTCATCGAATGCACCATGTCAGGCATCTCTTTCTTTAACACTCGAGTCAATTTTACCAAAGAAATGAAATCTTTGAACGGACTCACGTGTCGCTCCATCCTCACCCCAATCGTCCGCACACCCTCTCTTTCTCCTAATTCTTTCAAATCATCATCAGGACTGGTCAGTGCAACCACTTCATAACCCTCATCCGCCAACTCGCGTAGAAGTCCCTTACAGAAAATGTTTAACGACATGCCTATTGTCGCAGCACGTATTATTTTCTTACCCACAGACCGTCTGTACAATTAGTTTTATATCCCCAATCAATGAATGATGGTAATAATACTCCAAATTAATCTTTACCTTATCAGGATAGATTACCTCATCATTATATTTTTGAGGGTCATCCACCTTTGCAAGGATTTCTTCCTCATTCTTGTATTTCAAAGAAGCAGGACCCGTGATACCAGGGCGCAACTTCAAAATAAGTCTATCTTCACCCTGTAATTGATCCGCATAGCCTGGAACATCTGGACGTGGTCCCACAAAACTCATATCGCCAATCAACACATTCCACAGTTCAGGCAACTCATCCAATTTATATCTTCTCAATTTAGCCCCTAAAGGTGTGATGCGGTTCTCACCCGCAACAGAAACCGAACTGCCCCCATGTCCCACCGTCATACTTCTAAACTTGTACATCGTAAATAGTTTTCCATCCTTACCCACTCTTTTCTGTTTGAAAATGGCTGGCCCCCCTGGCATCTTCATACGAATCAACACCCATACCACCAATAATACCGGCCATAGGAAGCACAAACCCACAAAAGCCACGAACCTGTCAAATAACCATTTCATTGTTCAGATTAGAGTTAATGGATGAGAGTTTAGAGCAAGTTATCGTTAAGGTTGGCGTTAAGGTTTCAATGCTCCCTTAGGCCTATCCTCTATCAACAAATCGCCATTCTCTAATTCTTCCAGCACAATTACATCACAAGCTTTCTGACTTGCCTTCATTGACCCTATATTTTGTTTATTGATACTCTCAAACATTCTAAATCCAATTGCAATTGCCATATCCATACCTACAGCACACAGCTTTGTACATACACCTTTCCCCTGATGGTTAACATCCACCATCTTACCCAAAAAAAGAGTCTTGTTCATAAAGCATCTTAAAAAAGCATATCCAATGATCTCTTCGTTTTCCTCCTGCACATATATGATATAAGATTTTTGTTTTAACAATTTCTTCAACGTACCTTCATCAAACGCATGTGGACGAAACCACTTGAAGTTGTCCTCGGGCTGACGAGCAAAGAACTCTGCCAATTTTCTAGCATCATTGGTATCTGCAATTCTAACACCCTCAACAACACACGCCTTCAACTTCTTCCTGTTTCCGAATTTTACGCCACAAACGAAAGAATTAAAAGCTTCCACGCCTGTCCAAATCAACGGACACTTACTCTGTAGCCAATGTGCAAATTCGTACAACATATTCTTTATGTACTCAACAACTTCATTTGAGTTCCCTTTTTTGTAGCCAATGGGTCATTTCGTATATCATGCCTTCTTCGCCTCTATCAGTCTATATCAGACAAACACATTATCAGGGAAATCGTTACTAAATTTCAGGACATCTGGTCCATGTGAAAATTGTTCTTCTTTAGGTATCGTTCTACGCAAATTGGGATAATGATGACGTAAATAGGTTTCCAAATCATCTGGCACATACACTTGAAGGGGGCCAAACGGAACTAATTGCAAGTTTTCCAGACTCTTCACGCTAATGTGATCACGAAATTCTTTCGCCTGATTATAATAATACATATCATAACGATTAAACATCGCACTTACAATAGAAAAGAAACGAAAGATTTTTTTTCTCGGGAACAAAGAAGATACAACATACACGCCCAATGCTGTTATATAACGTTGAGTGGCAGGCTTATCCACAGCACTTTTTTTGAAAAATTTCCATCCCCACACTTCTTGGTTAAGCATACATAAAGACAAAAAGCGCAAAAAAGAACGATGAACCGTTTGAAGAATTCGATTATCCGGAACCTTGTCATATGGCATGACATCAACAAAAATGCCATGATGCATCGGAACATTGCAAAAATAATGTTGTCTGAATTCCGTCCCAGTCTTTCTTACTTTCGCCATTGTTTGTGGAAAATGTTCCTCAGAACCCACCCATTGTAAGAAATATTTAGATTTCATGAGTGCTGGTGCCTCACGAAGAAAACGTTCAAAGTCCAACCTTAACATACCCACATCAATATCATCATCCCATGGCAATATACCCTTTTCATAAAATGCGCCAATTGCCGACCCTCCCTGAATAAAACATTTAATATCTAATTTATCACACACTCTCTGTATTTCCCTCAAAATATCATACAATTCCAAATGCAGCTTCTTCAATTCATCTTCCGTATAACACATTGCATCCATAGTTATCTCAATTTAAATTCTACAATAAAATGTCTCTCGCGTTTCTCCACAGGTGGCAATTTCATGTAATCTGCTCCGTAGAGATTGGTAAGATAATCTCCCACACGCCCTGGCACATTCACTTCGACACCTTCAAAGACAGCCTTTTGAACCGGGCAAAATATGTCTGCGGGAAGAGTCTCTCCCCCATACAATTTCCTCCCTGTTGGAAAGGTGACCATCCCTGTGTCCGTATCAGCATCTTTTACAAAAGAATCGAAAATGTCAATCCAAAATTTGTGGGGGAAGATTCCAAAAACATGACCGATCATTCTACGGATTTTCATCACACAATTGGTTTTGTGATCATATTGAAAGAAATCTTTCTGAATCTCGCTCAATGGGAATCTTGCTTCCAGCACCATATTCCCTATCAATCTCAACACGTTGGCCACACCGCCCTTTAGTTTTCTCAACAACACAGAATCGGGAGCTCCATCCAGAATGAAGACGTCAATGAAGATTCCTTTAGGATAATCAGAGAATTCTTGACCCATCTCCACCATCTTGGTACCTCTTTTAAAAATCTTCAAAAACATGCTTGGCGCATCCTTTCCACTATTCGGGCAAGTGTATTCATAATCTGGGCCAAGTTCTCCTTTCTCCAACAATTCTTTCAAGTATTCCACATCACGTCGAGGCATATTCAAGTCTAGATCATCATCCCATGGAATAAATCCTTGATGACGAACCGCACCCAAACAACTACCTCCACCCATCATCCAAATTAAACCATGCTTATCACACAAACTGATAAAATCAACCAACATCTTTGTCAACTGTGCTTTCAGTTCTTTCTCTTCATCTTCCGTCAATTGCCTCAGCACAGATGATTTCTTGGACAAATCATTCAATCTTTCTTTATATGAATACATACATTATGATGATTTCAGATACTCTATCAATTGATTAAAGATTCTACGTAGCCCATACTGTGGACGCCAGCCTAATGCCTGTAACTTATCCGTACTCAATCGTAGTTTGGTTGGTGGTGCATAACCCATATTATCGTTCAGTTCAACCCTTACGTCCAGTTGAGGACAGAACTCTTCCCTCAGAAAATGCGCCATTCCCATTGCAGAAATATATGTTTCCTCATTGGCTACATTATAAGCCTCGCCATCCGCACCTCGCAAAAGAATATACAAAATGGCAGAGATGGCATCCATCGTATAACAATATGGACGTGCAGACTCTCCTGTCGTATGAAGAACGATATCCTTTCCTTCGGCCGTCAACCGTGCAAATTGAGCAATCACTCGATTGTCATCCCTTGCAATGCCGGCACCAGTGGTTTGTGTCAGACGTGCAATCTTCACTGGAACATGGAATTCCTTAGCATAAAGATGACAAAGGGTCTCAGCGGCCCGCTTTGCCATAGGATAGGAACTACGAACAGCCATGGGATCCAAATAGCCTTGTACATCTTCAGTAACATATTGACTCTCATCATCAATTCGCCCATACACTTCCAATGAAGACAAATAGACAAAACTTTTCACAGATACTTTACTAGCATATTGTAACAACATGGATGTTCCCTGAACAATAGCATCAAAAGTTTCCACCGCATGATTCACGAAAAAACGTGATGCTGTTGGAGCTGCACAATGAACAATATAATCAACATCACCAACTGTATCATAATCGAATGTCAACAAATCACACTCTATAAATTCCACTTTTGAAGCATCTTCACCATAAAGTGTTTTAGCCTTAAGCTTATTACGTACAGGGGCGATAATCCGAATTTTCTTATCCAGTGCCAACAAACAGCGAATCAAAACGGAGCCAATTAACCCAGTCCCTCCTGTTATCAGAAAAGTTGAATCTTTTAAATCTTTCGCCAACCCAAAAGACTTCACGAAATCATTGATATCATCTCTCAAGACTTTATTCATCTTTTCACCTCTTTTTATCAGTTTTGAGCTAGTCGAGGTATCACATACGGAACAAACACTTTTCTATACAACCAACTTGCGATTTTATAAGAAAAATAACTTTTATAAATATTATTTAACAAGAAAGCCTGCTTCCCCCCAATATGTCGAATTGGCAAAAATGCTCTTTCTTGTAATTTAACCATTAATGTCGAATATTCATATTTTAGATACATCCCTCCCAACCCTTTTATTAGACAACGAACCGCCATCTCGTCTTTTATCTTGTCAAGATTGGATTTCAGTTCCTCTTCATCCTTTCCGCATTGCCCTTTATATTTTTCTATAGAATCAGTCAATGACAGAACAGAATCAACTATAATTCGATAGACGCAAGCACTTCTTTTTTTTGTTGTCTGTTCAGGATTTACAGTATATCTGTAAAGACATGCATTCGTTACAATTACATTGGGATTATGCATATACACATCCATATTAAATTGAACGTCTTCATACCTCGGAATAGTAAATTCTATGTTGTTCTTAACAAGAAACTCTTTCCGATATAGCTGGTTCCAAACAAACATTTGCCGACCTCTTTGATAATATTCCCTTCCTGTTCCTTGAAAAACAATCTCTCCATACAATTCCGTCGTTTCTTTCCATTTCTTAAGCACATATCTATCCAATGTAATCGAGTAAAAAGAAACAACATCTATATTATCGTTCCAGAATTGATCATACAAATATTGATAAGCTCCACTTTTCAAAAAGTCATCGTCATCACAAAACGCAATTATTTCTCCTTTAGCCTCCTTTATTCCTCTATTTCTCGCAGCTATGATTCCCTTATTTTCTTGATTAATTATCCTAATATACTCAGGATACATCGTAGCATATCTTAATAGGATTTCATAGGATTTATCCGTTGATCCATCATTGATACAAAGAATCTCATAGCCTTCATGAGAGTTCCACTGTTTCACTAAACTATCCAAACATCTATCTAAATATCTTTCGGCATTATACACTGGTACAACAACTGTCAGAACAACCGCATTCATATCATCCATTATTCCTTATCTTCTTTAAAAGCCAAATATTTGTTGATTTTCATGCACTTCCACCATCGCACGGAAAATAAAAAAATCCGTCGGGGTCGTTATCTTGATATTCTCCATAGGACCAATGATGGTATGCAGCTTATATCCATAATAACTCATCATTGTACATGAGTCAATAAAGTCATTCCGACCTTCTGTCCTCGCCTTTTCATGCGCAGCACATATATCCGACATAATAAAGCTTTGGGGTGCTCTGGCAATAAGAGAATCCGCACGAGAAGGTATATCTAAAGTTCCATTCTCTTTACATACCACAAATGTCTCTGTCGCGGGCACACAAGTGATACAATTTCCTTTCTCGTGTACTGTTCGGATATTATCGGTGATTGTCTGTTGCGTGATAAGTGGGCGAACGCCATCATGAATCATCACACAAGCAGTGTCAGGGAAGTGCTTTTTCGCAGCCATCAGCCCATGATAAATGCTTTCCTGTCCAGTATTACCACCTGGAACTATTTCTACCACCTTAGTTATCTCAAACTTCTTAATTTGCTTTTTCAGGAAAGGAATCCATGATTCTATACAAGCGACAACAATCCCATCAACATCTGGATGGGTATCAAACAATTCCAATGTATAAATAATAATGGGTTTTCCCTGAAGTTCTAAAAATTGCTTAGGACGAGATACAGTATTCATCCGTTTTCCTGCTCCTCCCGCAAAAAGTACTACAACATTTTTCATGATTCTTCAAGTAATTATTTCTCACGTTGAAAACGTTTTAAATACCATTCCTCCAACCATTTGCTAGCTGTTTTAATATCATATCCAGCAGCTCGCACCTTGTCAATAGCTTCTGCATCCCGTTTCACACCTTCGCCAATCTTGGCTGCCAAACTATCCGCCCATACACCTACCTCCAAAGGATGAAACTCTACATTACCTGTCACATCCACCTCATGGGGTATACCCGTACTGGCCACAACAGACAAGCCATTGGCTTGCGCCTCCATCAAAGAAACCGGGAGCCCTTCATGGAAAGAAGGCATTAGAACGACATCCATCGCCTGAAGATAATTGGGAACATCTGTCACCAATCCCGCCAAGATGACATTATTTTTCAGATTTAATAACGCGATCTTCTCTTCTATAGCAGAACGTAATTCCCCGTCACCCACAAACAACAGTTTGACCTTGCAACCATGTGCTTTCAGATGTGCCAACACATCAAGAGCGAAAAGATGATTCTTTACAGGATGAAATCGAGAGACCATTCCCAACACGCAATCATCGTCAGACAATCCCAAGGTTTCACGTTTGGCTTGGCGCACAGAGGCATCAAAACCATATTTGTCCATATCCACAGCATTAGGCACGATATGGGCTTTGTCCAAATACTCCTTACCATACCAACAAAGCGTGGCACCCTCACCGCAAGACATGAAATCCGTCGCCACTCTTTTCAGCCATACACCCAGTCCCCAACGTACAAAACCCTCCACTCCATGACCAGAGTCACTACTATGCGCATGACAGACTCTCACCGGAATACCACATCGTTTTGCCACCCACAATGGAACTGCACTCTTGCTTGATGTGTGCGAATGAACTATTCGGTATTCAGAGTTACTTTGCAAGAAATCTCTCACACCATGAATATATGCCCAAGGATTACTGAAAGTCAATAAAGGAACACGAAAAACCTTTCCACCAAGATTCTCTATCTCCTCTTCATATTGACATCGATTCTGTTCCGTCAGCAAAAAATCGAACTGAACACGAGTCCTATCAATATTCCTGTAGTAGTTCATCAGCATCGCTTCTGCCCCACCACGATTCATCGAATGAAGGATATGGAGAACACGTATCATCTTTTACTCTTTATAAGAACCAATATCCACAATACGACTCCAAAAGGTGCGGCTAGTAATGTCAAAGCTTTCAATGGGCTAGTCTTTAACCATTGAGTATCTCCACTCAAAATACAAGATGACACATAATGAGCACACAATCTGAATTTATTCTTCCATGAATTGCCATGTGTCAAGGTCATTTGGTTGATTCGATATTTCGCATAGCTACGAGGAGAACGGATATACTGTTTCCATATACCCTGACTCATGCTGTCTGCTCCTATCTGATATTCCACCCAACAGAAGTTCTCGTTAGAAATCAATATCGGATATTTGTCCAATACCTGAATTAGCATATAGAAAGGATTAAAATCCCGTTCTCCCTTGAATCCAATCTGTGGAGCGACCCTGCGCATCAAGTCTGCCCTCATCACCTGCTTCACATCCCCTGTATGATGAACTTCCGTCTGATAGGCTTCTGATAGACTATCGGGGAACAAACCACCTATCGGTTTGCCATCCACCACATTGAAATCGAGACCCACAATACCACAATACTCCTTCTCTTGGGGTCGTTCCTTCCATCTCTTCACTATCTTCTCCACTGCATCATCTGGCATATAATCATCGCTGTCAATGCAGACACATAATTCTGTTCGAATCGTTGCATACGCCGTATTATAGCCAGTATATAGTCCGCCGTTAGGTTTATAAACATATTCTATACGGATTTTTCTTGTGTCCACCACAAAATGATTATCATCTTCTCCACCCAACTCACGCCCCATCCAATCAAATCGTTTTCCTTTATCAACAACTTTCTCCCCAAGGCTCTCAACCCACTCCCGTGTTCCATCCGAACTGCCATCATCTATTATCAACCACTCAGAATCATCATTTGATTGACGACAAAGAGACTCGTATGTCCTACCAATAGTATGCTTCCGATTATATGTCGGTGTAAAAACTGTTAACGTTTTCATTGGATTACATTTTATTTGCCAGAAACATAAACATCGTAAAGCCTGCATGAGCAATCAGTATCCACCCTGCCTTTTTGTCCTGATCATCCCACAGATGCAATCGTACAACAGCATAGGCGATAATCAAGGGATACATGAACCAACTCAAATATGCGAAACGATTCGAGAACGAGGCCTTTGCAACCATTACCCAAAATGAATTTGTCAACAAATAAATGGTGGAAAGGGTATTAAAAATTCTCATGCTCTGCGTATCAGCCAAAATACCAGCACCATACACACCACTTTCTTCTTCCTCTAAACAAAATCCACCCATCTCTTCTCTCCTTTTCTCAATCTTTTTCATAGCCTCCCAAATCAGCCAGACAGGCATGGCACTATACAACAAGAAATCCCATCGGAAACCCGTATTGGAGAAATTACCATACTTCATATTCTCTCCAGAGAGATAAGCCTCGGCTCTATCATCAAATCCTAAACTCATGAAGAAGTTTGAGATGGGTCCACCAGCAACGAGAGATATAGGAATACTTGCGACCCAAAACAACAATGCTAATTTGGGTTTTTTGATGACAAACAGAGCTGCTCCCAAGGCCGCAATAGGTAGTAACGTACTCTTGTGTATAGCAAATGCTGCAAATAACAATAGGCACCCTATCAAATAATTTTTATCTTTTATAATAAACGCAAAAGCAGCTAAACATATCGAACACGCCAAACCATTACGGATTCCATTCACTCCATATACATAAAAAGAAAAAGCACTAAAGAAAAACAACACAGCAAATAAAGTGTCTTCCCACAAAAATTTTTTAAAAGCCAACAGCGAAAAACCGATATAGCCGACCTCTATTAAAAGAAGGAATGTGTTCACACTAAATCCCATAGATCGACACCATTTTCTATACAACACAAACAACCATTCTTTATTGAAATCGATTTCTCCAAACTCCGGAGAGGTTACCATATATGTACGTGCATAGTTCACTGTGTCTCCGAACACAATATGAGGCGGTCTCAGTCCAAGAAAAACAATCCATATAAAACAAAAAACGAATGCTGTTGCAGGGCTTTTCTTCTGCAATAGATTCTCACAGGAATCAGATGACACATATTTCATGCCAAGGATAAGACAAAAAATAGAAGTCACCCAAAAATGAAGAACACCAAATAATCGAGGATCTAGTGGTAAAGCAGTCATGTCGTCAGTTTTCTATAGACCCCATTGTCAATAACAAATACATGTTGGGGTATAATTGGTTTATCATCCTTCTATTTTTATCCATTCTTCTGGAAACAGATTGGGAGAGCCTCCCTCTACATTTGTCAATTTAGGAGGACATATAACGATTTTCTGCTTATCCTGATGAAGATATGCCCCCCACCAACTAAATGTGCTGTTGGCAATGATATGATGTTTGCACTTACTCATCAGATACATATCCTGCCACGAATCTGCACCTTGATTATGTGTCACATAGACAGCATTCGGAATGTTTAAATTCTCCCGAACCCACGGTATATCATTTGAAAAGACGTAAAAGACCGGATTCTGTACGTGCTCACATATATATTGTATGGCTTGCTCATAATATTTTGTCGTACATATTCCACCAAACAACCACTGATTATTGGGGGACAGATAGTCACCACGTCTAACATGAAGAGATATACTATTGCTGGACACTGTACCTTGTTGGATTTCTTTGGTTTCTCCAGACAAATCATCTTCTCTGAATTTAAAAATAGACACGTCTCGGACATTCATCCACGATGCCCAATAACCCACGACAAAAAGGTTCTTTGACGTTGAAGCATCCATCTCCTCTTCAGTCATGATGAAATCCCACGAAAGGAGATTCAATATTTTCTTACAGAAAGAGAGTTTATATATGAATATCAGATAATATAATACACGAACCATGTACGTAGCCACAATCATTCTTTTGGCCTTAATACCTTGGAACACTCGATCCAACTCGTATCCGTTATGGGTCTTTCTCTTTTCTAATAACCCATAACAGCATGTCACTTGATGTCCCCCCTGCTCTTCTTTGTTGGCAAATGCATACTGAAACATTTGATTTCCAAGCCCTCCGTCAAGAAAAAACAATTCACGTTTCATCTTTGTATTCTTTTTGTTTTTAACTAACTAGTTCAAGAACCACCTATGCAATGGTCTCGTGAAATTCATTTTCCATGCAGCCCATTTGCCATGAGGAGATTTGCTGAACCAATGGATAGAGAATGTGTTCTCCGTTTTGTTCATCTTGCCTGTAGCGTCCTGAAACGGGCACATATAATCCATCGGCAAAATGTTCGCATCACACACTTCCTGCTTTGTTCCATCTTGCTTCAATCCGAAAGGAAGCAATGCCTGCGTGTTTAACTGCGGACATCCTTGCATTCTTTCATATCGGTATGTGCCATCCACCACCAATCCATCATACATTGCAAGCATTGCTTTCACTGCAGGATGATGTGCCTCAGCCGCAAAACCAAGCCCCGTATTGATATAGTCACTCGTTTCCCATCCAAAATAAGCATAACAGGTGTCCAACAATTCTGCAGGCTTCCTCACCACTTCAACATCGGTGTCAACATACATTCCTCCTTCACGCTCCACTACATCCAGACGCACGTAATCACTCAGATACGCCCAAAATTGATGCTCATAACAATATTTTGTATATGGATTTGCATTCACATCATAATTCTGTTCATTCCATTCTTTGATTTCGTAATCTGGGAAAAACTTCTCCCAGCTTTTCTTGCACTTCACCGCCAACTTGGGCAACGGTTTTCCGCCGAACCAACAATAATGTATGATTTTAGGAATCATCTTATTTCCACCTTTTGTTTATTTACCACCACACTTCCATCAGGAACGTTCCCCCTCACAATACACCCTGCTCCCACTACACAATTCTTACCAATCTGTGCGCCTTTCAAAATAATCGCATCAGAACACACCCAACTGTTGTCGCCAATGGAGATGGTCCCCGTTGTCAATGCCCCACTCACACCATGCTCAGGGGAATACTGATGGTTATTGTCAAATATCTTCACACCTGGACCAAACATACAATGCTTGCCCACAGTCACACGTTCGTGGGCACTAATCATACAATAACGATTAAAGTACGTCCCCTCGCCAATTTCCAAGACACCCTTTCCATGAACTTCGAAATCACAATAAGCAGCAAACTCACAATTCCGCCCAACTCGAACGACGCCACGCTGAAAAACTTTCAAGGCACATAAGGGACTGACGCGCTGCAACCAATGCACATCAAAGTGTCCCCAATGAGCCAATCTGTTCAAAGCGATTCTACATACATTATATATAATAAGAATGATTGTACGTATCATGCTCCTGCTATCTGATAAATCTTCTTTATTTCATCTTCGTTCCCATAGTCATGAGTCTGGAGATATTCCACCATCTTCGTCTGTTCCGCCTTATCACGGATGAAGGCTGCCATCTCTTGTGCACATCCATTCACATCCATCGGAACAATGATTCCATCCACACCATCTTGAATCTGAGAGGAAGCCGTTGGATAGTTTGTGACAATCACAGGTTTGCAAAGAATTTGTGCCTCCCTCACCGTAATGGACTTACCCTCGTAACGGCTCGGCTGCACATAAATGTCACACGCTTTGATATAAGGATAGGGATTCTCTTTCTTTCCTAATAAAATCACTCTATCACTTACCTCCTCCCGTTCCGCATTTTCTCGTACCACCTGTTCTATCTCTTTACTCCCATACCCAATGATAAACCATTTCACATCCAAACCAGCATTCACCAACTTTTTACATATCAATGGAATCTCCTCCATCTTTTTAGGTTGCGAAAAACGGCCTATCGTCAATAACTTGATGGTCGATGGGTGGAGATCCAAAGAAACGGTCTCTTCCTCTGCACGTTGACGAATAAAACTTGAACTTAAAATATTCTCTATAGAAATAATCTTATCTTTCAACGTTGGGAATGTTTCAACAAACTTTTGCCCCACCTCATCACTAATGCTCGCAATGTAATCCAACTGTCCCCACATAGGGAGTTCTCTCTTCACATCCACATACACCGTCGAGTAATCCGTATGAATCCATCCCAACTTCTTCTTCGCCCTCACCTTACTAATGACATAATGGTGGGGCATCAAGAAGGAGATGGCCAAGTCATACTCTATTTGAGGCTGAATTCTAGGCATACACCATTCTACACAATCTGCCACACGTGAGAATATGCGTATGTCAGATTTGCCTTTAGGAACGGGGCTTTTATCAACAGTTTTCTTTGCCCACCATCGTCCTAATGCCACACCGAACTGACCGGACTTCACACATTCCATGAATGGCCGTTCTATCATCTTATAGGCTGGCAATTCTGGTAGCAGATGAACTTTGTTCATGGGTATATATTTCATCAACTCTCCACGATGATCATAGATGAACACATCCACATCCGCCCTTGCAGGGTCAACACTCTGCAAGAGTCCGAGCAGAGCGCTTTCGGCTCCACCCAACTCCATGTAATGCATCAGTATCAGAATTCGTGGTTTCATAAATTATAACCTTAACTGTTCTTTTTGCTCACGGATGGCACGGATCACACGGATGTGTAGCCTACTGCTGCGTGTTCTGTTGGGCTTGAGCCTCGCAAGGCTCTTATCTGTGGAATCGGTGAATATCTGTGAGAGAATGAAAACATTAACTGGATTTAATTAGCCACCCTTCGGATACTCTTTTCTATGTCATCTGTGTTAAAATTCACAAGAATTCCAAGTCGTTTATCCGCCAACCGACAATACGTCAACAGCTGCTTAAAATGCACATCTTGAAGTTCCTTGACACTTTTCAGTTCCACAATCACCTTGTCTTCCACCAAAATATCTAATCTAAGACTGGTATTTATAGATTCACCTTTGTACATTATCGGTACTTCCTGTTGGCGTTCAACTCTCATTCCACGCACTTGTAATTCATAAACAAGTGCCTCCTCATACACAGACTCCAATAATCCTGGACCGAGTTCGTTATACACATCAAATATTGCCCCGCGTATCTGGTACGTCACATCTCTTAATATCATGTCTTCAGCTTTCTTGGAGTTGGTTTTCTCACGGATGGCACGAATCACACGGATTGCAGCTGACTACTACGTGTTCTGCCTGCAATGAGCCTCGCAAGGCTCATATCTGTGAAATCTGTGGGTATCTGTGAGAGATTTATCAGGGGTTCACTGGATAATTGTTGTTGCTCATGGATGGTACGGATCACGCGGATTCTTGGCTCGCTTTTCTCTCGCTTTACTCATACTGTTGGCATACTCATGAGTATGGCTAGAAGCAGCTTAGGAGCTACTTAGGAGCAGCTTAGGAGCTGGCTAGAGTATGGCTAGAAGCATTTTAACGATAACGATACTGTTTTCTCCATTCAGGGTCGTCGTTACTGCCCCATGTTATCACAAAGTCTATCTTTTCGTCTGTCATCATTCAACTTTCGCAAGCTCCACCTGTTCTGAAAATAAAAGGAATCTGAAGTAGATAAATCGGTGTTTCCGAAAAATGAATCACAATTCTTCTATTTTTACCCATTCATCAGGAAACAAATCTGGGGAATCACCTCTATTTGTCAATTTAGGAGGACAAACAACTATTTTTTCCTGATTGGTGCCAAGAAATGCTCCCCACCAGCTGAATGTGCTATTGGCAATGATATGATGTTTACACTTACTTATCAAATACATATCTTGCCAGGAATCCATTCCTTGATTATGCGACACATAAACCGCATTATGTATTGCTAAATTATCGCGAACCCATGGGATATCATCCGAGAACACATAAAAAATCGGTTCCTCTACATGCGCGCACATATGATGAATGGCTTTCTCATAATATTTTATAGTGCATATTCCATTAGACAAGTTTTTATTTTTCGGAGAAAGATAATCTCCACGTCGAACATGAAGGGAAATGCTATTGCCGGCTTCTATACTTTGCTGAAGTGCCTTTGTCTTTTCTGAGAGTTTTTCTTCTTGAAAAATGAAGATGGAGCGATCGCAGACATATTCACTAGATTGCCAAAAACCCACTACTAAGAAATTTCGGCATGTTGAATTTGTGAAGTCTGTGTCCTTCCAAATCAAATCCCATGATAACGCATTTAGCATTTTTTTTATGATGCTAATTTATAATTATATATCATGTAACATAGTACACGAAGTATAAATACAACAACAGCACCTCGATTGGCTACAATTCCCTTGAAAACATGATTCAATTCGTACCCATTGTGATTCCCTCTTTTCTCTGAAAGTCCATAGCAACAGGACACCTTATGCCCAGCTAATCGTTCTTTGTGAGCATAAGCATACTGAAACATTTGATTACCAAGCCCATTATGGAGAAAGACGATTTCTCGCTTCTTCTTTATTTCCATTTAATTAACTTCCAGAGGTTACATTAACTCACAAATTCGTCAATAAAATTAAACCCCGACAACATACTTGCTAAACGGGACAACCTTACCAATTCCCCAAACCACCATAAAAGAGAACAACGCAGTCAAGAATGTAATTAGAGGAATTGCTAAAGCATGGTTTATTTGCATTGGCTCAAGAATTGGCCACAAGACACTTCGCATCACCAATATATGAACAAGATATATTCCAAAACTATGCCTTGCAAATTGATATACAATTTTCTTCATTCTTGAAGACAGTGACACGTGTTTCAACAACAAGAAATAACATCCTGCTAATAATACTGCTGGCAATGCCATTCGATCTTGCAATACTGCATGAGAAATCATGTTTGTGGGATAAATGGCCATCACACAAGCAATGATAATCAGTGGAGCCACCGTCAATTTCCACGAGAATTTTTCGAATTGACATATCTTCGCAAATAGTAGCCAAATAAAGCAAATCCCAAGAAACCATAAAAATAGTAAAATATGCCACCATTAAAAGCCACCAGTCGATGTACCACCTCAGATTGAATGAAAGGGAAAACTGATGTCCCCCCCCATATAAGCAACATTATCTCGACTTCTCTTCTCCCCGTGTTTGCCAACCATGTTGATACAATTGGAGTCAAAAGATAAATTCCAAATATCACATAAATAAACCAATAGGTCCCGACTTGAGGACAAAATGGAATTTTCAATATTCTCTCAGGCATCTCACACCACATCATCTTTCCTTCAAAACATGCCACAATCAAAGAGATAATAGTCCAAATCACCATTGGCAAGACTATTCTACTTATTCTTTTTTTGATAAAGGTGAGAAACTCTTGACGTTTATACAAAACCAATGCTCCTGATATCATGAAAAACAAGATAGACGCACCTCCTACAGCCACAAAATTATATACCGGTATAAACATGCGGCCTCCTGTTGTACTGGGGATCGGAGAATGTGTCATCAACACGCAAATACATGCAAATGAGCGAACGGCATCTATCCAATATTCTCGATCTTTCAATGAAGTCATAATCTGTTGTCAACCTTAACCTTAACGTTAACCTAAACAATTTTTTGCTTTATCCTCATTCAATCGCTTGCAATCCCTTTGTACATCTCGGTTTGATTGGCATCTGGTGAGGTTGTTAGGTGTTTGTACAGAATTCAACATTTTTTCCGCACCATGTTTTAACATCATCCACATTTTTTTGTTCTCTCGTTGGGAAAATTTTACGCCCCAACGAGGAAAAAATTTTTCTCCAGTTAGGCAGAAAAAAAATGTTTCCCTTAAGGGGAATTTTTGCAGTCCCTAGGGATTGCAAATTTTTCCATTAATATCAGCAAAGATGTCTCTCCAACAAATCATGCATTCTCACATTCAATCCATCAGGCCGATCAACAACCTTGAAAGGGACATGATAGATCATAGCAAAAACCGTCCCATGGAAAGAATTACTTACGACATAAGACGCATTCTTAATTAATGAAACAAAAGTCTCTGGCCCAGCATATACAAAATTCTTATCTGCATACCGTAGCTCGTGAGGACATATCGCATAGATTTTCAAAGCCTTCTCTTTTGCAAGAAGTTGTGCTTCTTCTCGAATTTTTTGATCAGCATAAAAATCATACACCAAGACATACTTTTCCCCCTCTCCTGTTCCATCTGCTATTTCATTCCACTCTTCTGCAGAAAGCAAGAATACAGGATCTTCTTGTAATGTCCCATGACACCCCAAGTCCTCCAATATTTTCAACGCAGATTGTTCTCGGACGGTAATCTTATCAAATCTTTTCAGATTCTCCTTAACAAACTCACGAGCAGAAGGAACGACTTCCGTCGTGGCAAAACTAGCAGCAAAACTCTCACGGCGCACCTCCTTAGATCCAAAGTCAAGATAATAGCCAGGATCCGTCCCATTAGGAAATGTCGTATTCCAGATTTGATCACTACCCGCTATATACATATCAGCCTCAGGAGGATCCTTACGGAGTTCCTCAATACAATAATATACCCGTGTCAGAGGAATATATTTCTTAGAAAAAGCATCAAAATCTCTGTGTCGTAACACTTTCCGCATTCTATCAGGAAAGCACCAAAAGAATTTTATCCAACCCTTAATAGAGATTCCTGGCCAATACCAGAGACGAAACCCTCGCATATAATATGGCCTATAATCAATGACTTTAACATCATGCCCCTGCTTCTGCAAATGTCTAACCAATGCATAACATTGCAGACGGGCACCATGATTATCTGCATTTTGACATGTAATCGTACAAATCTTCATTCTCCTCTTCCCCTAGGAAATCTATAACAACAACTTCATCACCTTCTTAGGCTCAGTCACAGAAGTCGTATTAACCTCCTGCTTCGTTGCCTCAATTATCCGATTGCGTAATGCTTCATCTTGAGCAATCATCAAAATCTTTTCTGCAACAGATTCTGGAGTCATCTCTGCAATCAATCCATTTTCCCCGTCTTTAATTTGATTATATACCACAGGGAAGTTAGTACTGACCACAGGTCGATGGAGAATACGCGCTTCATTCAATGTCAGTCCAAAACCCTCAAATGAAGAAGTTTGCACATACACATCAGCCATGGCCATATATGGATAGGGATTAGGTTTCATTCCCAACAATTTCACTTGTTCCTCTAACGCTTCATTCTTTATCAACTTCTCTATATGCCCCCTCTCAGAACCATCGCCCACAAAATACCACACAAAATCAATCCCTTTCTTTTTCAGCAGCGCAGCAGTTTCCACGGCCAATACATAGTTTTTGAGGGGAACGAGCCTTCCTGTTGTTACAATAGTGACATCTGGATGGGATAAATTTTCATGTTCCTCTTGACTCATTCTCCTAATTAAGTCCACATTCAGAACATCGTAAACCGTGAACAACTTCTCTGCATCAACATATTGTGTATTCTTCATCAAATCACACAAAACATCGCTTACAGGAATCACCTTGTCATATGAATCATAAAAAGGTTTGTTAAAAGCCTCACAATAACCAGCATTTTTCAAATCCGCATTCACCCATGCATATTTCCTTTTCGCACGCACTTTCCGTGCCACATAATACGTAGGAAATCCCTGCTGATAAGCAACGGCCACATCATACTCTTTTTTTGATTTTTCATACATCCCACGCATAGCCATCCAACGGATTTCTGCTCCATGACGCCTTCTCATCATTCTCTGAAGTATTGAAAACCACGTTTGCCCAATACGAAACACAAGACTACAAGAATGTGGAACACTCATCACATTGACTTCTTTCGGCACATATTGTTCAAACACTGCTCCTCGTACGACAAGCATCAAATCAACTTGTACCTTTGAATAATCCAGCAATGGGAGCAATGAAATCAAACTTTTCTCAGCACCTCCACATGTGAGAGAGTCTATAAAAAAGAGAACACGTCTTTTACTATCCATATTTCTTTATGAATCCAAGTATAGACTATTGAAAATCATCTTTACGTTCCTCTATGCTGTCATCAGACCAATTCCACCATGCTATCTGATTCATCTGTCCTAATTCTTCATCTGTACATTTCTTTCGCATTATTTTTGCAGGAAATCCTACATAAGGCGACACATCCTTTGTCAGGACAGAACCCGCAGCAATGGTTGCACTATTGAAAGCAACTATATAGGAAGTAAGGGACGCAGTGCATAGATTATGTCTTTTTAACTCCAAACAACCAATGGGCGAGTGCGGGACTAAGTCGTATAACATTACTGACAATCAGACAAAATCCTATAACAATCAAAGAAATGAATAGAGAGAAGGTAAACTCCACAGCAGGCATTGGATAATCTCTGAACACAGACGTTGCATGAACCAACTGATAAGGAAGGAAGAAATAATGAATTAAATAGATGTCCAACGTACGTCTGCCTATATATTGTAATGAACGGCCTAATATCTTTTCTTTTGTGAAAAATGCCTGGTTCTGTCTAAAAAAAGAAATTATAATAAGAACACCAGAAAAGGACGCACAAAACAGAGAAACGACTCCCATTACTCCACTTGAAGGTATAAGATCACGATAAATGTTCAATAAGAAATATACAATGACACATATTGTCAAAGTATACCATTTGTCCAATAAATGTTGTACAAGATCAAAATGTTTCTTTAGAAGTGTACCTATAAGGAAGAAACAGAAATAATACCATTGTTCTATTCCAAGAGCCGTTTTTACATCAGTAGTGAATGGTATGGAATCATAGAGTGGTGGCCAATTGATTACATAGAAAACCGCAGCAATGATAATGATTACAATCTCCTCATATTTTCTGCATGTAAATCGGATAATAGAATAGAATATAAAAAAGATAAATAAGGTGTATGTAAACCAATAGCCAGATTTGTAGGTGTCAAGAATTCCATGCATGAAGTCCTTACCTGAATAGTGAATATATAATGTAAAGAATAATAGCGTGGATAGTATCTGAACAGAGAACTTCTTTTTAAGGAAGCCCCCAATATGTTTTAGGTTCCATGTTATTCCTGCCTTATACAGCACAAAGCCACTGATGAGGAAAAACAATGGCATACGTAATTGTTGTAAATAATGATGATATGCAGGAGTATCGTCAAGGCCAATACACAAAGACGACACATGCTGTAGCACCACTAGCATCATGGTAAATCCACGCATGGCATCAATATACTCAATACGTTTTGTAGGAGCAGTGGCTTCCGTGTTCATCATTTCTGTTATATTTTTATTAACTTACTAAAGTTTCACACCCTTTCAGTGGATTAATTCTCTCTATGCAGCCTCGACGAATTTTCGTAGCACATCCTTTGTTACGATTAAGAATCTTTCCGTGAAACATATTTCTTCCACACACTCTGTTTGACAATATCAACAAGATAAAAAAGTTCCATTGACTTCATCATCCTAGAAAGAGCCACATAAGACATTATACCCAAAATCAGACCAAATATTAATTGCAGAACTCCCGAAGAGATAAACAATGTCAAACTCCACACTAATAAAGCCATGAATATTGAGTATAATATGGTCGGAAACAAATCCCTCATCTGCTTAAAGAAACCTACATTTATAAACTTTCCAGTATAATATGTGTTCATGACCAAAAATAAGATGGCTGCACCTAATTGACCATAACACATCGCTAATAAGCCAAAAGGTATCGTTATAAATAAAACAGTAACACCTATAATCTTCTTTATCACTTCCAAACGCAGATACAGATCGGAGTGTCCTTTAACAAGCAGAAGATTTAGATTGAGGGAATGTATAGGATTCCACATAGCAGCAAAACACAACACTTGCAAATAGGGGATACAAGACACCCATTTTTCCGTTATGAGCACTATTACAAATGGACGTGCCAAAACAAAAAGGAGGAAGGCCAAAGGAAACACCACATATGCTGTCACACGTATCATTCTACGATAAATCACGCTCAATGTCTCATCATCGTCTTGTATTTTCGATAAAACGGGAAATGTCACTCTATAAATGGCCCCTCCTAATACAGAAGAAGACAAACCTGCATAGTTTTGAGCCTTTGTATAGTATCCCAACCTCGATGATGAGTAGTATTTACCAATAATCAGAGGATAGACATTTCCATATATCGTATTTAACATGTTTGTCAGCATCAACTTAGAGCCATAAGAAAAGTATTCCTTATATAGGGCCCAAGAAAAATTCAATTTAGGCAACCAACGTTGATACCTCCAATACAATACAAAACGAATAGCAATAGAGATGAAATTAGGAAATATCAATGACCATACACCCCATCCCATATAAGCCAAGACAATTGATATGAGTCCTGTAACAACAGTGGCTATTACATTGATAATACTCTTTGCCTTAAAATTCAGTTGAATACTTAAACGAGCTGTCTGGACTGCTACAAAAGACCATAAAAACAACAATACAGCATTTACATATACGATGTATTGTAATATAGGTTCGTTATAAAAGTCTGCTATCCATCTTGCACATATACACAAGATAGCACATAGAATGAATGAAAGAACGAGGTTTGTGACATAGACTGTCGAATAATCCATCTCGGTTCTCTCCTTCTTCCGTATAAGGGCAGAAGTAAACCCTGAATCCATCAATGTATATGAAACAGCAAAGAATATACCAGTCATCGCTATTAGACCATAATCTGAAGGCATCAATAAACGGGCCAATATGATACCTTGGACAAAACCAAATCCCTGTAGCACAAAAGTTTCCAAGAAATTCCAGACTAATCCAGAGAATGTCCTTTGTTTTAATGAATCTTCCATCAAAACTCTATTTTATGTCTTGGATATAAACCTAATACCAATTTTCTCATAGACAGCAATGAAGAAAAACTACTTCAAACTATTTAAATTTAGCAGACAATCTTAGTAGACTATGTTCAATCCTTTCTTTCAATGACTTAGGACGATATCGAATCTCCAAGGTTTCATAGATGTTTCTTGCATTTTTCTCGAGAATATCTTCTACAAGACTTTCTTCCTTGTAATCTTCCCCTTTCAAAATGTGAACTCTATTCCATATTGGGTTTTCCAAGGCATTTGTCAATTGCTGTAACCTTTTTTCTCTATTATCAGCATCAAATATGGTACAATTACGTACAAAAGTTTTTATGTAGTTCACCATCTCTATCGCCTGATACCTATATGCACGCATAAAATTATATTTCTCCAGCATTTTCCACTTTAGATCAAACAATACGCATGCTAAGTCAAGCCATCCATTCAGATATTTTGGTGAAGCTCCAGGAAGGCCTATCAAATATGAATACACAACATCAGGAATAATTGTCAACCGCTGAATATGAGGATGCAAAAGCATTGACATATATAAATCATCCGCACCTATCTTAGGCCAGGGAGACGGAAAATCCACTTTATCAAAAAGTTCCTTTCTATACATTTTCCCCCAAACCGATACAGGCAAAATGTTATGTCCAAAATACGATTCAAAATACTCTCCCATCAACTCGTCATGTTCCAAAACTTTTCCTGTATCAGGCAACAATTTTTTGGGAGGAAAAGTTTGTACCCACGGTCCAATCTTCAACACCTTTGACACCTGACCTATCACAACATCTACATCTTGTTCGGCTGCTGCCTTGTACATCGTTGCTATTGCATCTTTTGGCATCCAATCATCTTGGTCTATCAAAACAATATATTCACCACGTGCAATTTTTATACCATCCAGTCGAGGACCTCCATTAACATCCTTCTCCAATAATCTCACACGAGCATCCTTTTTCGTCCACTCACGAAGGATTTCCACAGTACTTCTATCAGGAGATTTATCATCCACCAAGATAATTTCCACATTTTTATAAGTTTGAGCCAGCAAAGACCGCATACATGGATTTATCTTCGTGCCTGCATTATATACTGGAATAACAATACTGATTAACGTTTCCATTTTCAGTTCTACTATACAGAGATTATTCGAAACTCTGTTATCTCTCCCTTAACACTCTTGCTGGACTACCTGCTGCCACAATCTCATCTGGCATTGGCTTTGTAACAAGAGAACCAGCCCCAATTAATGTATTTTTCCCAATATGTTTAGCCTTTTCTGAAATCAGAACAGAACATTGACCTATAAAAGCTCTCTCCTCTATTTCTGTATACGCTCCCACATATGCTTTCGGACCGAAAAAAACATATTCGTGTATCTGACAACCATGTTCTATGATTACGTTGGACCACAGTACACATCCCTGTTCAATCGTACTATCGGAATGAATTTCTGAATAAGAACACACCAACACCCCACTTTGAGAAATCATAGAAAATCTGGAAATGATAGCGGTAGGATGGATTAAGGTTGGTGTAACACCTCCCATCTGTATGAGGCGAGAGCTAACGTCTTGCTTGATTTTCATATTTCCCATTGTTAACACAAAATTACGCCCACTCACATCAGAATTGAAAAGGTCGTCGAATGACCCCAAAATGGGGAATCCATGATCCATTTCACCCGTACGAGAATCATCATAATGATACAGACCAACGACTCTATACCCACATGACTCAGCAAGTTCAATGAAAATAGGTGTTGCACGCCCAACCCCTAATGCGTAAATTTCTTTCATCACCTATTTGTAGATAATACAATCTATTACACGCTGTATATCCTTTTGACTTAAAGCATGATGCATCGGTAAACAAATCACTTCACTTGCCATCTGTGTGGCTACAGGTAAGTTTTCTTTAACAGCACTCGGCAATCCTCTATAAGTGGAGAATTCACTAATAAGGGGATAGAAATATCTTCTTCCAAGAACATTTTGTTCTTTCATCTTGAGATATAACTCATCACGAGTCATATCATATTTTTCAGATTTTACAAAAATGGGGAAATAGCTATAGTTGTGCTTTACGCCAGGCGCATCTTCCCAAAAATCAATACCATCCACCCCACGAAGTGCTTCACGATAACGAATTGCCACCTGATGACGCGCCTCAATAGAGGCATCCACATGCTTCAAATTTAATAGACCATAGGCAGAACGCACTTCATCCATTTTGGAATTAATGCCAGGAGCAACAACTTCTGTCTCACCAGCAAAACCAAAGTTCTTCAAATAATCAATACGTTTTTTGGTCTTTTCATCATGCATAATCATGGCCCCGCCTTCAATCGTATTGTACACCTTCGTTGCATGGAAAGAAAGAGTAGCCATATCCCCTGCATTCAATATACTCTCACCATCCACCTCCACACCAAAAGCATGAGCTGCGTCATAGATTACTTTCAATCCATATTTGTCAGCAATCTCTTGGATCTTTTTTACTTTACAAGGCTGACCATACACATGAACAGGCATAATGGCAGTAGTTTGAGGTGTAATTGCCGCCTCAATCTTATTCGGATCCATATTACCTGTATCCCGTTCTATATCTACAAAAACAGGCTTAATGCCATTCCACCATAAGGAATGAGTAGTGGCCACAAAACTATAAGGAGTCGTTATAACTTCACCAGTGATACGAAGTGCTTGTAATGCGGTAATAAGTGGTAGAGTACCATTGGTAAACAAACTCACGTATGGTACTTTCAAATATTCCGCCAATGCCTTTTCCAACTGATTGTGGAAAAAACCATTATTTGTAATCCACTTACTTTTCCAGATTTCCTCCAGCATTGAATAAAAATCTTTCAAATCAGGAAGAAGTGGGGAAGTAACCGTGAGAGTTTCGTTATTCGTGACCATTGTTTATGTTTTTTCATTATCCGAAACAGAAGACACGTTATATCACACTTATGCTTGGAAAAGGGTCTCGTAGGGCGCCATGAGGGCTTCTATATCAAAGTCCCAACCACGCGCCTCGCCTTTCTGCCTATATTGCTCCAAAAGAGTTGGATCATCGAGCAGACTCTTGATGCCTTTATACAATGCCTCTTCGGTATTTGGCGTCATCAAGCCACTATCACCATTTTTGAGAATTTCCTTCAATTCTGGCGTTTCTGTTGCCACCACGGGCAAGCCTAAAATCAATGCCTTCATCACACTTGAATGGTAAGCAGAACAAACAAAAAGTTGACCCTGAATCATAAATCGATAGGGATTGGGGTGAGCGCCAAAAAATTTCACACGAGTCTGCAAATCATTCTCTTGGACATAACGTTCCAAGACAACACGTTCTACTCCATCACCAAATATCCAAAGTCCGAGGTCATAACCCTCTTTAGCCAATCGATTAATAATACGGAGCAGACGACCATACTGATACTGAGGTTCCAATCTGCCCTGTGATATCAGACGTATCTTCACAGGATTTTCATCAGGGTTGCTAGCGTTCAATGATTTCAGACGAACAGATAAAGAATCTATCGGATCATAAACAGTTTCTATTGGGACTTTCACGTCAGGGAATTGCTTCTTAAAAGCTTCGGTAATCAAATTGGTGACACCAATTATTTTGTCATATTTATTATATGCCTCTGTCTCCTCTTTAATTCCACTAAAGAAATCACTGGTCCAGTGATTCTTTGCCAAATCTGAATGCACCCAAGCATATCGTTTCTTCTTTCCCCTTGAGGCATGACTCAACAATTTCGTCACAAAACCTTCGGAGTAGGCAATCTCCACATCATTTCCCTGAGGAATAAAGAATTTGTAAACCCAAGACAAAGGAAGACCGCCATAAACCATTTGATGTTTGAATCCATCTGGCTCTGTAAGGACAGCCTTATAATTTACATTTTCTCGAATGATCGCTTCATATTGTCCACCACCATTGATGGCACATACCGTGATATCATACTTTGATTTGTCTATGTACTGTACCAATACAGAAAGAGCTTTCCCCGCATCACCAGAATCAAGGGTTTCAACAAGAAATAGAATTTTACGCTTAGAATTACTCATAGTACTATCTTTTTTTATATTATTCGAAATAAAGTTTATTTGTAACGATAACCTTAACCCTAACCTTAACTAATTATTAATCATCATCCTTCGTGTATCCACCATATGCAGATCCGCCATAATAACCATAACGAGAACCATAACGGCCAGATCCATAATAGGAGAAGCCTTCATTCGTTCCATTCAGAATGATAGACATCTTTGGCAAACGGTTATCATCGTAATACTTCTGCACATCTGGAAGTTGGTTACGGTCAAGATTCTCAGCACGAATGATGAAAAGTGTTGAATCAGCACAACGACCAACAATCGTTGCATCAGCCACAATCTCGATTGGTGGACAGTCTAGAAGAATGTAAGCATACTGATTCCGTAACTCATCCAGCAGTTTTCCAAGACGTTCATCAAAGAGTAACTCCGTTGGATTCGGTGGAATCGTTCCTACAGGTACCACATCCAAATAATCGTGCGTCGCATTACGAATCACAATATCATCAAAACTATCCGTCACACCTGACAAATAATCCGCAATACCAATCTTAGGCTTGTCAACCATCGCAGAAAGAGATGCTTTGCGGAGGTCAAGGTCAATCGCCACCACTCGCTGTTTTTTGATGGCAAAAGAAGTAATCAGGTTAGTAATTACGAATGTCTTACCAGAGTTCGGGTTAAAGGACGTCAACATGATGACCTTACCACGATTCCCCTTGGCTGTCATGAATTCTATATTTGTTCGAATCACGCGGAATGCTTCATTAATGACATTACGAGAATGATCCTTCACCAATATATGCAATGTCTTATCCTCTTCGTCCTTAGCAAGCTTCAACAATACTAAAATATTGTGCCACAATTTCTTCCAAGGGCCAAACATCTTTTCTTTCAAAGTACGATGACGACGATGGATTGGAATCTCACCAATGAACGGAATGGATAATTCATTCAAATCTTTACGTCCACGCACCTGATTGTTGATGGCTTCCAACAAGAAGATGATTAAAGCAGGAACGGCAATACCCACAATGGCGCCAATTGCCCATACCATACTAGGGATTGGTGATGTTGGAACATTCGAGCCATTCGCTGGTGTAATGACACGGTTATTATATGCTGTAAATGCCTGTGAAAGCTCGTTCTCTTCACGCTTTTGCAGGAGATACAAATACAGATTCTCTTTCACCTTCTGCTGACGTTCCTGATTCAACAAGTATTTCGATTGTGACGGAGAGGAAGCAATCTTACTATTTGCCTGACCTCTAATAGACTGTGCCGAACGCAACTCCACATTCAAGGATGCAATATGATTGTCAACAGAAGCAATCAGTGCATTGCGAAGTTCAGCCAACTGAAGGTCTTTTTCCTGAATAATCGGGTTTTGCAAAGAACTGGCACTCAACAAATTGTTTCGAGACAACAATAAAGCATTATATTCTGCAATTTGACCACTGATATTGGGACTGTTCACACCTTGATTGGCAGGGATCAATGTGTATCGATTCGCTTCGTTCGTCAAATAATTTCGCACATACCGTGCCATGTGCAACTGATTACTAATTTCTGTCGATTGGGCAGTGGCAGAACTTGCTTGACTTATATAAATTCCCGCCACATCACTTTGACCTGCAGGAATCAAATTCTCAGATTTGAAAGTTGAGATATCATCCTCCACATTACCCAATTCCTTTTCAATGGCCTGCAGACGTTCACCTATAAACTCTGATGTAGAAACTGATCTACGGTTACAATCTTTCACCCAGTTCTCATTATAGACGGCAATAATGGTAGAAAGCACATCTTCCGCACGCTGAGGACTTTCGTCATCATAAGATAGTTTGATGATGGTAGACAATTCACTCACAGCACTTACATTCAAGCCACTTGTAATCTCATTCACTGCAGCATGAATTGGGATACGCTCCACTCGAAGCGTAATCTCCTGCGGGAAATAATTCACCGACTTATTCACTTCAATCTGTCCAATCGGGGTTCTAACCGTTCGTCCCACTTTTCCTGTGATAGAACCAGAAACCTTCTTACCTCCACGAACGAAATTGCTCATCATATACGTTCCATCACTCTTCATATCGAACATGAACTCCGCTGACTCTGAATCATTCAAATCCAGTGGAACAATCTGTACACTTAGCGCCGTGCCATAAATAATTTCTTCATGAAAACGTCCTTGTGCATAACAATTCACTTCCAAATGGAGATTGTGCACCGTAGATTCTGCCAGACTTGGGGAGCGAAGTGTAAAAAGTTCATTCTGAACATCCACACTTCCGCCAAACATATTCAAACCGGCAGTATTTCCACTCGAACTTGATTGAAAATCATTCTTGATAAGGATAGATGCTGTACGAGTATAGATCGGTGGGGTCATCTGAAGATAAAAGTAGGAACCCGCAAGTCCTAATGCCAAACAAAGAATGAACCAATACCATTTTGACGCATAGACCGTCAACATGTCAATTACTTTTGCATAAGCAGAAGGACCCTTGGGCGCAGATGCCAAAGAACCACCCGTGGGTTGATATCCAGTATTTGCGGGTTGATTATTTAGAGGTAACATATTTGGTTTAGAGTTTAGAGTTGAGGGTTTAGAGTTATTTGAACCAAGCAATTGCACTAACAATAAATGTAGCCATGCTTATCCAGAAGGATGGCTGAACAGTGGAATTACCCAAGACAGTCGCATTCCGTTTTTCTTTCTTGTTCATCTCCACATAGATCACGTCATTTTGTTGCAAATAATATACGGGTGAGGAATACAAATCCTCTGCAGAACATAGATTCACTTCATAAACCGTTTTCTTTCCGTAATTCTCACGAATCACCTTCACATTGGTACGCAACCCATTAATGTTCAAATCCCCTTGAGAGCCAATGGCATCAAGAATCGTGAACTTGTCCCTATCTATCTGGACACGACCAGTACCAGCTGAGCCCAATATTATTACATATAAATTTGAATAATCAACTGTCACGATCGGATCACGAATCAACCCCTTTTCCATAATCTGCTCACGAATGGATTCCTGAAGTTCTTGGCGATTCAAACCTGCCACATGAATCTTACCTAACATAGGAAAACGAATGCAGCCTTCCGAGTCGATTGTATAACGAGAACCTTCGCCTCCACCACTTCCTCCAGAAGACAAACTGAACTGAGCGGCGAGTTCAGGTCTATCCGAACTCACCATAATTCTAATTTCATCGTCAGCTTTGAACTTAATCTCCACTGGATTCTGAACAACGATGGATTTACCTGGATTAAAATCTTGGAAATAAGCAATGTCTTTGGGTACTGAGCATGAGCTCAACATTGCGAGAATAACCACAAAAGTGATTCCAAGAAACAAATGCGCTTTTTTCATATTTAATATTTTTTAACTTTCTGAAAATAATAGTTATCTGTAAAACAATGACATTTCGCGATTTATATAGATTCTGGCTATTGAATACAACCTTACTTCACCCCTTTATTTATAAAAGAGTGTCTATCAAAGCGTTAGAAGCAAAGGAAAACATATTCAGACCACAAAAAGTCATTTTTTTCGAATGCTTAATTTCAAATCAGGGTCAAATTTACAAAAAAATCTTAAATATAAACAAACAAAATGAGAAAAAAATCAAGGTACAGACTATGCAAGTACTAAATCCTAGGGCTTCTTCCTCTTTTTAATTGCCATCTGGCTTTACAATGTCCACGAAGGGTCCATCGTTCCAATGAAAAGTGCGCCAGTCATCAGGTTTAGATGGAGTGAATGGTGTATAATCCTCACGAAGAAACTCTGCAATCGGGAGATTCAGCCCTTTCATTTCCTCAACAATCATCTTGGAAATTTCATAGGCACCATAAGGATTGAAATGCGTGTTATCTTCAAAAGCATTGGCTTGACCTGGGTAGGTGTGCGCGGGATAATGAACAAAAGCATGCTTACTGTTTTCCACACCCAACGTTTCATAAAACACGCGAGTCATATCATGAAGTTCTATCAATTGGACCCCCAAATCTTTTGCTGCCCATCGCATTGCTTCTGGATAATTGGAATGTGTTTCCTGTATTTTCCCATTTCCATCAAACGATCGGCGTTGTGTAGGAGTGACAAAGATAGGAGTCACTCCTTTAGCACGAGCCTCATCAACAAATTGCTTCAATGCATACACATAATTGTAGAAAGCTCCACTACCAGGACGTTTTTCCTTCTGGTCATTGTGTCCAAACTCCATGAAGAGATAATCACCTTCCTTCATCAGGGAGACAATTTTCTTCAGACGTCCAGCCGCAATGAAAGATGTTGCAGTTTCCCCACTTTCCGCATAATTTGCAATCGCCACCTGGTCAGTAAACCAACGAGTGATCATCTGTCCCCAAGATGCCCAAGGTTCATAATCTTGGTCAACAACCGTAGAATTTCCGCAAAGCCAAATTGTCGGAACATCATTTGCTGGTTCTATGGTAATAGAAGAAACTGCAGGCATATCACCATTCACCTCTATCGTCAGCTTATCATCCCAATTCATCTTTCCTTCTTCACGCTTCTTGATACGCACATAGTCCATTTTACCATCAGGAAGATGAATGGTCGTATTACGTTTATTCACCACAAAGGAACACGTTTTGAATTCTCCTCTTTTCGTCTCTACATTTTGGATGAAAAGACGACGTGATTCTGCTCGAACAGTTGTATTTCCTTTCGATTTCATCGAGCCCAACGTAACTGTGACCTTGTAATTTCCATCTGGTACTGCAACAGAGAAATAGAAGATTCCATCCGACAAGCGATAGGTTTCATTCTGAGACTTACGAGCCTCAGCAATGACTTCCTGAAAATCATATCCGTATCCTTTCTCTTCGGTATAAACATCTGAAAACTTCACTTGGATAGCCTCCTTATCTCTTCCATCAAAGGAAAAAGTCTGTGCCATTAGAGGCATAAAGATTGTCTGAATCGACAAGAAAAAGAGGATAAAAAATCGTTGTTCGAACAAATTCATTTGCATCATTTTTTGTTCCCTTACTGGGAAAATATTTTTTCCTAACGAGGGAATTATTTTTTCCTAACTATGTACTCATTTTAGCGTCGGCTTTAATTCATCCGGCGAGCCCTTCGTGTACATATTAACTTCTCCTGCCACTTTCGTGAACAAATCGGCTATTCGTTGAGTGTCTATCGTCCATTGCGGCATAAATTGATCAGATTGCATATAGTGAAGTATGGACTCTCGCATCTGACGAGCTACTACACGTCGATCCAGATTATTCGAGATGTCCATTGTCGTCATCACCAACTTTCCCTTCCCCACATTTGCTTCAAAAAGCATGCCAATCTTGCGAGAAACAAACCATGTGTCAATGCTTTGCACAAGAGGCTGGAAATCCTTTGGGAAATCCGTGAATTGCATCACTTGTGCGCGATTCACCAACTCCCACCATTGCATATCCGAATGATAATCAGTCGGGAACAGGTCAAAGATGGAATGGGTGTTCTCCACAAAGATGCCAGTCGTATGCGGCGGACGCATCTTGAACCAAGAAGTATTCCAGAAAACAGGCGTGAATTGTTGCACCACCTCTTTACCATAAGTGACTTTTCCAGCAGCACACACTAACACTTTCCCGCCTTTGTTCAATGTTTTTATTGCTTTCTCATCCAAGGAATCCGTCACATAAACGCCCTTAGGTTCAAGTTTCTTTTCATTCTGAATCTTCTCGGAAGGTGCAGAAGGATAAACCCAAAAATTCCAACGATTAACAGCCTCCGAACCTGGAACAGAAACAACAAGCGTCATTTTTGTTGGTTCCTTGACATCATCAAGTGGCACAGATATCTCTCCCAACTCAATATTTCCACCTATAGGCAAATCAAGGGTTGGTAGTTCACCTTCTGCATACACCTCCTCTGAAGGAATGGATGACACAGATTGGTTCAGAACGACATTACCCGTCTTATAAATTGTCCACGATGGTGTCACACCTTTCATTTCATGACCCGAGAACTGACTCAACTCAACACTTGCCTTAAAGGTTTCATCATTCTTGAATGTAAACTTCTCCATTTTCGCCAATGGTACGACAGGAGAACAGAACTCACGGAATAGGTTGTTCGTCATATATCCCTTGTCATCAAAAAAAACATCCGTCACACCCACCAAAGCAGTACCTTGTCCTGAATAATCATTCAACGAGAGCAACTGAAAACCTGCATACTTGGGTGTTCTTAACGTGCGTTCAATCTCTGCCTTGTAACACAATGCCTGAAGTTTTCCCGACGCCATCATGAAGTTACGAGCTCGCGACTCCATACCATTGTCCCTCAACAAATCGCGGAATATCTCGAAATTCTTTGCTTTGTTCACACCCGTGTATTTGCCAATTTCGTCAAAGTTAGGAAAGGCACACCACTGACCCGTCTCGTGACTGACAAACGGCATCGTGATAGGAGTGTTTGGCATATCTTTCCCATTATAAGTGGTGATGTTTTTCTCGAAGGTCACCACCGACTCTGGTGCACTTCTTGACCATTCGCTCAAACCTCTGGCACCAGCTTTCACCGCATACTCGCTACCTGGCTGCCAAGCCCATCCACCACCGACACTGAATCCACAATACAAATGACGAGGATCATATGCCTTCATCGCAGCCACATGCTCCGTTGACCATTTCACCCAATCTCCTGCTGGCTCATTGCCGAAAGCATAAAAAGTGAACGATGGATGATTACCGTATTCATTCACAATAGCAATACTTTCATCCATCAGGTACTCATCAATGGGTTCTCCCCTACCCAACCTCACTCCATGATTTGGCCATGAAGGACCTTCTGGCTGAAGATAAAAGCCTGTCATATCGGCAGCAAGGAATGCCGCTTCTGGCGGACAATAGCTATGGAAACGCATGTGATTGAGACCATACGACTTGCAAGTTCTGAATAGTTTCAGCCAAGATTCCACATCCATCGGAGGATAACCTGTATTAGGGAAGTCACAATTCTCCACCGTACCACGTAAAAGAATCTCATGCCCATTCAAGTAGAACATCTTATCTTTTATCTCCAGTTTCCGCATTCCAAAAACAGTTTCCTTACGACATACATCTCCATCCTTGGCTTTCACCTCCACTTCCAATCGATAAAGTTGCGGATTAAATTCATCCCATAGCAACATTCCCTCCCCCATCTGCAAAGTAATATCGCAGAGAACCACCTTTGAGTCATTCAGCATCACCTCCACAGGCTTGCTTTCCACCACATGCTGTCTATCGGTATTGAACGCTGTAGCCCTCAATGTGACAGTTGCTTTCCGTGATTTGTAGTCAAGCATCTCCAAATGTACCCGTGCTGTTCGCGAATCGATATCGGGATAAACATTCACCTCGTCAATTGAGTTAAACGGCTGTAATTCAATCTTTCCGACGACGCCATTCCAATCTCCTTGAGTCTGATCAGTCACAGAATGTGAATCCTGTCCCACTTTCACCGTTTCAGGATCATTATCCACACAGATAGCAATCGTGTTCTCTCCTGGCTTCAGCAAACCATACAAATAAAATACATGAGGGACAGACAGTGAGTTCTGAGTTCTCTCCACTTTCTCACCATTCACCCACACCTCCGTTGTGATGTGTGGACGTTCAAGATACAGCGTGTACATGGGTACAACCTCATTCTCTGGCAATCGTACAATCTTCTTATACCACGCCTTCCCCACATAATGCTTATCGGGCGTCAAGAAAAACTGCAATTTCATATCCTTTCCTGGCTGACGATATTTCGCCATATAAGGATTATAGAAATAGCTGGAATCATACAGCGAACCCACCCATCTCGTATCCACACTGATATCATCGCCCTTCAGTTGCTGTGGCATCGAAGCGGGCAACGTGATAACATCATTCAATTTGTAATCAGGCAGGAACCATTTTTCTTCCACACCCTTCCCTTCTCGGTCAATCTGAAAATCCCATGCTCCGCTCAAATCAATCGATTGAGCAAAACTCGTCAAGAAGAAAGATAGAACAAGGGCACAAGCCTCCAATCGTCTTACAATAAATAGGTCATTTCTCATTGTTAGTTAGTGATTTTGTGTGCGAAGGTATAAAAAAAGCGGCAAACTCACAAGAGTATGCCGCTAAAATCATAAAAACACGTGTAAATAAACACGGTAACTATCCTTACTCACCTGGAGCGATAGCACCTGCAGGACAAGCATCAGCGCAAGTACCGCAATCTACACATGCATCAGCATCAATAACATACTTGCCATCGCCTTCGTTGATAGCACCTGATGGACACTCACCTGCGCAAGTTCCACACATTACACAATCGTCACTAATTACGTAAGCCATAAAATAATTTACAATTTAACAATTTACTATTTACTATTTATAATCTCTCATTGAGGGTGCAAATGTAGGAAAACTTTTCGTTTCCTACCAAATTTTAGGTAGAGAAAATGCTTTTATCCACCAAAATCATACTTATTTATGAGTACCTGGCACAAAAAAGACTGTCTGCAAGGCGGCTTCCAAGGGTCGAATGATGGGACGTTTCTTTTTGTCGGGAGCAAACACAAAACCTTCCACAATCAGCAAACGGTCACGCACAATGTCGGGATAGGCATAGCACACAAAAGGTCCGCCCATCGCATCATTCCGCATATCCCACAAACCACGCATGGTGAGCACATCATTCTCCTCCACCTTCATCGAACGAACCGACACGGTTCGGAAATCTGTTTCCATCCATTGGTCTTCTCTGTCACCTGGGATGTTCACCTTCATCACAGAGTCACGCACTTCCACCCATCTTTCTTCTGTCAAGTCTTGCATGGGAATCGTATAAAGGCACACATTTTGTTTGAAATCTTGTTTGCTTGCCGATGCCCAAAGAAAATTCTTTCCCTCTTTCATGTCATCAATTTCTTCTGGCACATTCATGCTCACCCCGAACAATGTCTGTGTCTTTCTTGTCACCACACCACTATGATGTTTTTCTAACAAAGCACGTTCGCGAGCGAATTCATTCTCGTTAAAGATATCCAACAATTGTTGACTTTCCTGTTGTACCAATGTCACAAGAGACTTGTAGTCAGGAGCAAGCAGATGAACCACCACCTGGGGACGAGCATACCTATCATGCAACACACCCATGACTGGTTCCCTTGTTTTCTTGTCAATATCCACCGTCAGAATATTGGCATAATATTGGAACGTTCCCTTGAAAGCTTCTGGATTGATGTACGTCACGCGGAAATTGCCTTCTCGCTGTGGAAGTCCAAGAATTGGCGCCTCCACCACTTCCACCAAATGCTGTCCCATTTCGGTTTTCAGCCACTCCTTATCAGCGACCACCAACAGCTCGTAAGGTGCACTTTGCACCTTTCCTTTTACGGCAGATTTCTTCTCATTGCCCGATGAACAGCTTGCCAACAGGCACACACACATTAATATATATATACAATGTCTCATTTTTCCAATAATTTAAAGATTTCTGTTCCACAAAGCAAGAAGCAACCTAACCCAAAATCATCAAAGTCGGGTTCCTTTGTATAAGTGACAGGTTGTGCATCTTTCGGCTCCTTACCCGTACCCTGCACATAACCCAAGAAGCCATTCGCATGCAGACAAGTCTTCACCATCGCTTCCCAACTCGTATAAATAAGGGGGGTGTACTTTTTCCTTGGAAGATACCCGTGACGCACACCCCAAGCCATACCATAAATGAACAAAGCCGTACCAGATAATTCTGCACCACCGTAATTACTTTCATCATGCAATGACACATTCCAGAATCCATCTGAACGCTGGCACTTCACGAGTGCTTTTGTCATTGCCAGATAATCCTTCTTATAATCGTTGAAATGGGCATCCACACCAATATCCGTCCACTTTTTTGTGCCCAATAGTTCCCAATATTGTGGCACTTGAGCACCATCAGCCAGCAACATCGCATCCATCGCACGCACCAAGGCTGCATACACCCATCCATTGCCACGACTCCAATAACAATCCTCCCCGTTTGGCTCTTTGTATGGAGGCACAAAATCCTTGTCACGCCACCACAATCCATCAGTGGTATTGAACAATCCTCCACCAATTGTATTGCGTGCCATTTCATACATTTTCCAA
The DNA here is from genome assembly GCA_017651245.1 of Bacteroidaceae bacterium. GTDB lineage: Bacteria > Bacteroidota > Bacteroidia > Bacteroidales > Bacteroidaceae > Minthosoma. Next base: position 73,044 of record JAGCDQ010000051.1, read on the forward strand.
CCTTGCTCCGTATAACGAGAAGCCTCCTTATCGCCTTCGAGATGACGTAATCTTGCCAATTTTGAGAACACTGGCAATCCCATTTGAATCGCATCAATCCACGTCCAATCACTTGCACTACCAGCAGACTTATCTTGACCGCCAATCACCCAAGGGATGTCATTTGCCGCAATCACATTATCCATACATTCCCTCGTGGGCGCAATAAGCAATTCAGACCCACGAATCTTATCCTCCCGTTTCCGCTCTGCCGCACTCGTCGAAGCCGATCGAACATACTGATAGATATCAAGATAGGTTTGACAGCAGCAGTAATCGTCCGCATCACGTGTGGTCACGCCATTACGTGGCTGCCATTTGTGCGCCTCACCCCAATCATAAATGTATTTCTTGTAGATTTCATGTTTTGTGCTCCCCATCAATCGTTCCACCTCTGCCAAAGCCATCAATCCCTCGAAATACACGCCTCTCGTCCAAAGATTCGACGGGCGTTCCTTTCCCACAAATGTTGGCTTTCCCGGATCAGGGTATTTCTGCATGAAATGGTCATTTGCCAATTCCAACATATGTATCACCTCCTCTTGTTGAGGCTGAGCAATCAAATCCAAACTGAATAAGAAAAGAAAAATAGAAACAATCAAGACGTTCTGTTTCATTTATTTGAGCGATTTTGAAGACAAAGGTAGCGAATATTTGAATATTCTCGACTACATTACAAGAATAATTTTAGTTTTTTCGCTTTCCTTAACCTTTTTCTCTAAAAAATATTTGTTTTTTCTATTAACATTCAATATCTTTGCGACAAATTTACCTCTTTTCGGCAAAAAAGGAATTCACCAAAACCATGACGGCTTTTAACGAGCCCTATTCCTTTCTGTATGCAGTTAATAGACTGAAAGACACCCTCTTGCAAACAGGTAGGGTGAAGTAAGAATATGCATTTAACTCAGAAAAAGTTGGTGGCGACATATTAAAAGCAGCATACTTCCATATTTAAGAATCTAGACTTATATTAAACCTATCACCTATGGACAAATATTCTAAATTGTTGGAAAATCTCCCTATTGATTTGCTTCACATTGCACAATCGTATGCAACAGACAACAAGTCACCCAAAATTGAACCAGCCCACCTTTTACGCGCCTTGCTCCATAAGAGCGTTGGTCTCGTTTCATTCATTGAGGACACACTCGACGAGGACTACTATTATATGGTGGACTGGGCTGACATGCGCATGAAACAATGCGAAAAGTCACCTTACGGGATGAAAGGCATCGAGCTCTCTCATGACACGCAGAATGTCATCAAAGAGGCGCAAGAGATCAGTGAAACATGTGGGCTTGACAGTGTAACGCTTGAAAGCCTCCTTGCTTCTTTGGTCACTCCTGGTATTGGTTTCTCTTATGAGCAACTGAAGACGCTTCCACTACAATCCGACAAAATCAAAAAGGTCATTCAAAGTGGAGCACCAGTCAAGCCTGCTGCAACAAGTTCTTCACCCAAACCTGCATCAGCCTCACAGGCTGCTGGCGGCATGGATGAATATTGTATTTCCATGTTATCTGAAGTACCAGAAGCACCCATTATGGGCTTTGATAAGGAAATTCTTTCAGTCGTGGAAGTGTTGGCACGCAAAGACCGTGCCAACATCCTCATCGTAGGTGAGACTGGTGTGGGAAAGACGAGTCTTATTGACGGCATTCTGCAACGTCTACGCGATAAAAAGGTACCTGCATCGTTGGAAAATCTGCAACCTTACGAACTCGATCTCATCGCACTGAGCCAAGGTGTAAGTTACAAAGGTGAAATTGAAGATCGTTTTAAGAAGGTGACGGAGGCTCTGTTAGCTGAAACACAACCGTTACTAGTGATCGAGAACTTCCACCGAGTAGAGGATAAACAGTCTACATTGAACGGAATTCTCCCTGGTTTGAAAAAGTTGTTGTCGAAGAATCAATTGCAGGTACTCTGCACATCAACCATCGACGGCTACACGAAAGATATAGAAAAAGACAAGGAATTCACGGCTTTCTTTGAGAAAATCACAGTGGAAGAACCCACAGAAGAGCAGGCTGTTGAAATCATCCAAAGCAAACGCGAAAGTTACGAGAAATTCCACAACCTGCCGATTGAGGACGAAGTGCCTGCGGAAATTGTCCGTTTGGCTAAGCGATATATGCCAGACCGTCATTTACCATCATCGGCTCTCGACCTACTCGACCGTGCTATGTCATCGACAAAGATTGCCAATGAGATGGCAGCTTTGACCGAGAACCCTGAAGAAACAAATTCCTTCAACAAAACAGAAAAACTCCAAAAGGATGCAGTGCGCGATGTCGTATCGAAGATGACAGGTATCCCTATGGGCAACATCCAATCAGAGGAACGTGAACGCCTCTCTAATGCTGAGGAAATTTTACACAAGCGTGTGGTAGGTCAGAATCATGCAATTAAGAGCATCCTTGACGCAGTGTACGAGTCTCGTTCCGGTTTGAACAAGAAGGGACAACCCATGGGTTCATTCTTCTTCCTTGGCCCCACGGGTACAGGTAAGACAGAGTTAGCCAAGTCTTTGGCAGAATTTCTGTTCAACGACGAAACCAGCATTCTTCGATTTGACATGTCTGAATATAAGGAAGAACACTCTGTGGCTCTGCTCTATGGAGCGCCTCCGGGATACGTAGGTTACGAAGAAGGTGGTCTGTTGGTCAATCAGATTCGCCAGCACCCTTATTCCGTTGTGTTGTTTGACGAGATTGAGAAGGCTCACAAGTCCGTATTTGACCTTTTCCTCCAGATTCTGGACGAAGGTAAACTCCACGACCGTCTTGGTCGCGTCGGTGACTTCTCTAACTCGCTCATCATTTTCACATCAAACATCGGTAGTGACTATATCTTTAAATCGTTTGGCGAAGGTAAGGTGCCGACTCACGACCAAATGCTCGAAGTGATGCAGGGGCAGTTCCGTCCAGAGTTTTTAGCTCGTTTGACGGAAATTGTTCCGTTCTCGCCTATTACTGAAGAGATGATTGACCGCATCTTCGACATCCACATCAAAAACCTGCTCAAGACACTTAACGAGCAGAACGTGAAACTAGAAATTGATGAGTCTGCACGTAAGTATGTGACCAAGGTCGGTTTCAATGCCCATTATGGCGCACGCCCAATCCTCGGTATCATCCGTAAGGAAATTCGTCGTCCACTCTCGAAACTTATCATTTCTGGCGACATCACCCCAGGTGACACTGTTATCATGAAGTATGACGAGGAGCAAAAGCAGATTTGTTGGGATATAGACACTCCTGACGAAGAACCAACAGAATAAACAAAATCCATATTATTAATTTTTAAGCACTAAAACTATGGCAAGAAAAACTGTTATTACTAAAGTCTTGGACGTTGAAGCACAAGACGGCATCATCGAGTTTCCACAGAACAGAACGCTCTATGCCGATCAGTTCACAGACGAAGCTCCAACGAGCGACGAAGACCGTGAGGGTTTCAAGGCCAAAAGCATGAAAGAAGTGTTTGAGCACTACCAACCCAGCAAGAACGGTGTGACACTCGAAACTGAAGAGGGTGGAGCCATCTATGAAGACTTTGATTTCAAGTCTATCAAGGACTTCGAAGATGAGCAACTCATCGCCCAAAGCGAACTTTTGAGTGAAACAAAGGGGCGTATTGATGCCTACAACTCGGTTATCCGTCAATTGGAGAAAAACAAGACTCTACGCAACACGTTGAAAGACGAGGCTGCTCGTGGCAATTTGAAAAATGCCCTCAAAGCACTGCTTGCAGAACTTGAAGAGGCATAATGAATAGTAGTAAAATATAACTGATTAAATAAGAAAACATTATGGCAGCAGAAGAACTGAAAAAAGAAGCCCAGGGCGAGGCTTTGGAACTTCGCGAGAAAGAAAAAATAGAAAACCCTGCGGAACTCTTGCAAAGCAGCCTTGGTGGGCTTGACAAGTTCGGCGGTTTCCAATTGCTCAAGGGGCTTATTAAAGGCGTTGAGAATATGGATCCCCGCCGCAAGGCCATCAAGAACATCTTCCTCCAAGATGCCGCATATGCTGACAATCGTCAAAAACTGAAGAACGAACTGGCACTTTGGGTATCCATTCTCGAATCAGGAGGTACTGACCCCGTGGCCATCATCGACTCATGCAAGAGCAAATGCGATAAAGCAGAACAGAACCTTAAGAACAACCTCTTCGCCATCCACGACGAAGTACACAACCTTGAAGTGACATACCGTTCTCTCGATTCCTTTTTCTCCAATGCAGGACAAGGCAAGATTGACTGTCTCACTTTGATGAATGTGAACAAGACAGAGTTGGAATACAATGACTCTGAGGACACGCTCGCTATCCGTGACGAGTTGGAACGTTACTATGACCGTCTAAGTCTGAAGAACAACTACAGTCTCGTGGTTCTTCCTGGTTATCTGGGCGATGCTACGACCGTGCGCATGTGGGCTGATACAGCTTACCGCAACAAGGTTATTCTTTTGACTGATTTCAAGGACAGCCAGAACTTCAGCATGTTGAAAGACGAGTTGGACGATGCCAATCTGCAAGGCCAGGAAGCTAAGATGGCTAACGTCGTAATGACTTGCAACTATATTCTTGGTCGCAAAAAGTCAGAACTCGCTGGCGAGGATGACGACGTGTATATCCCTGCATCAGCTGCATTGGCTGGTCGTATGAGTAACACTGAGGAAACCGTTATCGCACAGGGTGCAGCAGGTAAGAAATATGGTACGCTGGGCAACGTGAAAGGTGCACGTCTTGACCTTCGCAAGTCTGAAATTGCCGCACTCATCGATCAAGGTGTCATTCCTATGGTGGAAGAAGATGGTCGCACAATGGCATTCTCCAACCGTTCACTTTACAATGGTGCCACACTCGGTTTACAAGAATATCCTATCGTCCGCACTTTTGACTGGATTGGTAAGGTGTTCCAGAACTTCTTCAATGACGAAGCATTTATCAACTGGAACTCATCTGTGAAAGCAGAACTGCAGCAAGCCATTCACGACTTCCTGAGCGATTACAAGGGTCCTGGCAAGCTCATCGAGAACTACAATCTCAAGGGCATCAATCAAGATCCACGCACTAAGGATATCAAGATTGAGGTGGAACTCAAGCCTTTCTTTGCAGCCAAGAACTTCTTCATCGAACTCACAGGTCACAACGGAGATGCAGGCGTGGAATGGGAACAGAATGTACAATAAAACAAAACCTATTTTATTAACAACTATCAATTAAAACAAAAAACATTATGGCAACAAGAACTGTAACTCTTAACGCTGACGGCATTGCCGAGCGCGAGGTAATGTATGTACGTTATGAATTGAGCCAGCAGACTGACGTTGAAGGTCAGCCCACAGGCACAACTCGTGGTGGGAAAATCTACTTCAAGGTCAAGTCTAACGATGATGGAAACACAGACCTGCTCGAATGGATGTGCGACACTTACATGAGCAAGAGCGGTACTATCTCATGGCCCAATCGTCAAGGTGGCGAAATGAAGCACCTCGACTTCAAAGAGGGCTATATGGTGGAATACGCTGAGACCTACGACAACAAGAATGAAACTCAGCAGTATGAAGAGTTTACCATCTCTGCCAAGGAAATCGCCATTGGCAACGCTCGTCATAACAACCGCTGGACTATCGACAACTAATCCTCTCTCCGAGTGGGTGTGCCAACATGGAAACGTGTTTGGCACACCCATTTAAAAACAATTATCGCTTATGGATTTATCGGACATATTCGGCAGCAAAGAAATCTCTGAATTGTTTGACGGAGCAGGGAAAGCCGCGAAAGGTGCTGCGAAAGGTGTAGCCAAAACGGTTGAAAGTACCGCTAAGGGAGCAGCAAAATCAGTCGAAGGTGCTGCACGTGGTGCTGCCAACAGCCTTGGAAATGCCACCGAGGCTGTAGGAAAAACAGCAAGTCAAGCTGCACAATCAGCTTCCAATGCTGCAAGCGGAGCGCTCAAGGATGCGCAAGCAACGGCTAATAGTGCACTGAGCGAGGTCAAGTCTGCTGCCAGTGACGTGGCAAATTCCGTGAAAGACCAGGCTACCGCATTCAAAGGTCAAATGACTGATGCCGTGAACTCCGCAAAACAGGCAGCAACAGATGCGGCTAGTTCTGCCAAAGAAGCGGCAACAGAGGCCATGAACTCGGCTAAAGAGACAGCACAAGAAGCCGTTAAATCAGCACAAGAGGCAGCACAAGAGGCTGTACAACAAGCCAAGGATGTGGCACAAGAGGCTGCACAACAAGCCAAAGATGCAGCACAAGAAGCTCTCGATTCTGCCAAAGAGGCTGCGAATGCTGCCAAGGAACAGGCTACCGATGCCATCAACTCTGCCAAAGAGACGGCACAGAATGCGGCTAACTCTGCTAAAGATGCGGCACAAGAAGCTGTTGATTCGGCAAAAGAAGCTGCAGAAGGCATGAAGGCACAGGCTGAGAGTGCTTTGAATGAAGCCAAGGAATCCATCAGCAACACGGTGAGCGAGATGCAAGACTCCATCAGCGACACCGTCAGTGGCATACAAGATGCCGCACAAGAGAAACTCAACGCCCTGCAAGACAAAGCAGGAGAACTGCAGCAAGCCGCCAGCGACAAACTAAACGAGATACAAAATGCCGCTGCAGAAAAGGTTGAAGCCTTGCAGAACGCTGCAGAAGAAAAACTCGGCGAAATACAAAACGCCGCAGAAGAAAAACTTGGCGAACTACAGAACAAAGCAGAAGAAGCCCTTGAAAACGCCAAGCAGGCTGCGTCTGACGCATACGAAAACATCAAAGAACAAGCAGGCGAAGCCTATGAAGAAGCCAAACAGGCTGTTAGCGAAGCATACGAAGAAACGAAACAAGCCATCAGTGATGCATACGATGAAGCCAAGCAAGCTGTCAGTGAGGCATACGACGAAGCAAAGCAAGCTGTCAGCGATGCTTACAATGAAGCAAAGCAAGCAGTTAGTGATGCCTATGACGAGGCAAAGCAAGCTGTCAGTGAGGCATACGATGAAGCAAAGCAAGCCGTCAGCGATGCATACGATGAAGCAAAGCAAGCTGTCAGCGATGCATACGATGAAGCAAAGCAGGCCATCAGCGATGCATACGATGAAGCAAAACAGGCAGTCAGCGATGCATACGATGAAGCAAAGCAGGCCATCAGCAACGCCTATAACGAGGCAAAGCAAGCTGTATCCGGAGCTTTGCAAGATGCTTTGGGAGACTTAAGTTCCCTCTCCGATCGCACAGAAGCCACATTAGGGGCAATGGCAGCAGGCTTTATGGGTGGAACAGCCCTCGGCGGCGGAGCAGATTTGGAAGATTCAGCTTTCCATGGTATGCTAAAAATTGGTAACCGTAAATTCAATATTGTCGATTGCACCTACAAGTTCTCACAAACAGTGGACAATACAGGCAAACCATCCTCACGCCCACGTGGGGGAGCCATTACTTTCATTATGCCATCGCTCAGTGATGACAGCATGTTTTTCTACCGTTGGATGTTCAGCAAAACAGAAGTGCAGTCAGGTTATTTCAAATTCGTTGTTTACTCCTCCAACAACAAGCGCAGTTATAAGACTCTCCAGTTCGAGAATGCTTACTGTACGGAACTACAAGACCACTTCAACGACAGCGATAGTCTTCTTATGCGCACCACCGTCACCATCGTTGCGGAAAAGATTAAGATGGGTAGCAACGATACGGCTGAATATGACAATGAGTGGACCTAACGCACCTATCCCTTATACTTATATATGTAATAATGTATAATAAATTCTTCTCATGTCCATTTCTGTCAAAAATATTCTTTTAAGCATCGATGGAACCAATTCCAACAAGTTCAAGATGCAGTTGGATGGAGCACTTTATCATTTCGACAACTTCCGCATGAGGCAACGACTTATGCAACCATGCGAGTTAGCTTTCACCATGTTCAAAGACCCGATAGAGGATATCAGTGAGCCCCAATTCTCTATCTGCAGCTATCTCATCGGTAAAGAAATCCGTCTCACTCTTCAAACAGAGGAGATGGAAACAGAAATCACCAACAATAAAGACGAGGGCAAGACGTCAGAAATCGAATTTGAGGGATTCATAACCTCAACACGTGGTACACGTATCGAAAGCAAACAGGCAATCATGGTTACAGCTTATAGCAAAGACGTTGTACTCGAAGATCATCCTCATTGCCAAATCTTCAATGAAGAAAAGCTAGCAGATATCATCAAGACCATTTATTCCGTTGCTAAACTTGATGACAAGGAGATACAGCCCGAGATGGAAGATGAAATATTCTACACAGCACAATATAACGAGACGAACTACAATTTCTTGCGTCGAATGGCACGCAGACATAGCGAATGGTTTTTTAACAATGGGACGCTACTTCACTTCGGTAAAATTGAAAATTCCGAAAACATACAACTCGTATATCCCAGTCGTGACATTCCCTATTATGGAGTGCGATTACAAACCTTTCATCCCAATTTCATTCAAGTAGGCATTTGTTATAACGAAGACGGGAACAATCTTGAATACGCACAAAATACCAAAGAGGAAATTGGCAACACACTGAGCGATGCAGCATTTAAAGCCTCTGCTGAGAATTATCCACATGAAACAATTCAGACGATGCCTGCTGCATATCTTGAATCAGATAAAGAATCAGAAAATTCCAGTCTGGACAAGCCCACCTTTTACGAAGACCCGAAATCCGAGAAATTATGTCAGCGTGCAAACCAACTTATCTACGAGGGTAAGACATACTGTTCACGTCTGGAAATTGGAGTACACCTGACCATCAAGGACAACTACATCAGTAATAACGAAGCAAATAACAAAAGCGAGGTCCAACAAGACGAAATTATTATCACGGAAGTGGTTCATGTTTTCAAAGCAAATGAACAATATGAGAATTCTTTTAGGGGAATAACTGCAGCCTATCCTCACCCTCCCTACAAAAAAGGAGATATACATCCACGTTGTGATCACCCTATCAAGGCATACGTGGTTGATAATGAAGATCCCAAGCATTGGGGACGTGTGCGATTACAATTTCCATGGCAAAGCAAACAATATGCAGAAGGTGACAAAAACGGCCAAACGCCATGGGTACATGTTTTGCAACCCTACACAGGTATGAATGCGGGACAGGGTGCGCACCTCATTCCTGAAATTTGGAGTCAAGCACTCGTCAATTTTGAAGAGGGCGACTTCGAACGTCCTTATGTATGTGGTACGCACTATTCCTCCGCTTACCAAGACGACGAGAAATGGTACGAAGAGCACAACCACATTAAAGCTATTCGCACAGCCAGTGGACACACCATTGAGGTACATGACAAAGACGAGGATAAAGGAGGATTCATCAAGATATATGACCATCAGTCCAACCACTATGTCATTACGCTCGATACCGACAAAAAACTAATCAGATTAGAATCAGCTGGCAACATTGAACTTTCTGCAAAGAAAGACATTGTCATGAATGCAGGGAACAACATGACTATCAATGTTGGAAAACCCAAGGACGGATACAACCTCGACGAAGGCGACTCAGGTTCCTTCGTCCTCAACGTGGAAAACTACTACTACAACTATGTCGGCTTCGAGCAGCGCGTCAAAGCCGAATTCCTTAGCATGCTCACTACCAAGAGACGACGCGTCAAAGCCCCCACCTATATTCTCAATTCCGAAGAGTACAACGTGGAAGTACATTCCGAAACGTCAGAAACTCCTGGCAGCTTCATCACAGCCACAGACTCCGAACTCAACCTTAGGAGCGACGGAAATGTCAATGTCCGTTCACGCAACGACCTCACCCTCTACGGAGGTACCAATGTCAACATTTCAGCCAACTTCGAAGCCAAGCTCACCTCCTCCGAAAGCGTCAGCATCAGTGGCACCAGCAGCGTCATCGTGAAAGGATTGCAAATCGAGCTTAACTAACCCCTACCTCACCATGAACACCGTTAAGAATTCAGCAGGCATACCCTACGTTACGCAGAACGCCATCCTCCGATGCCCCTTCGGACTCATGACCTCCATACTCAATGTCGTTGACCCCACCCGAGCCTCCATCGGAAAGAACAAGATGGCCGTGCAGTCCGACAAGCTACCCCTCGTCAACATCCCCGTCTTTGGCATGTGCACCAGCATCGTAAACCCCGCCGTGCAAGCCGCCACCTTCGCTGCCATGGGGACACTCACCCCAGCAGCCTGTCCAGGAGTCAAGGCCATGATGGGCTGGAGTCCTCCACCCAGCAACGTGCTCAACGCCACCAGTCGTTACCTTCTCCAGACCTGCACCCTCCTTTGTGCTTTCGGAGGGAACATCCATATCGTTCACTCAGGGCAAGGAGTAGTCAACCCCATAGCTGTACCCTGTAAGCCCGAAGAAAGCAATTACGAACTGCCCGGATGGCTCGAAGGTGTGAGCACCGTGGCAGGACTTACCCCTTGGGGAGCAGGCCTTAGCCTCTACGAGGCAGCCGGAAACGTTTACAACGGCAAATACCTTGATGCAGCCTTGGGCATCCTTCCCCTCAAAAAAATAGGGAAACTTGCCGGCAAGCCCACCAGCAAAATTTTCAATAAAATGGGCGTCAACACCGAAAACATTGGGCTAAAGATTGACGACGCGCTCGTTTCCATCAACCGAAGCAACCTCGGACAGAAAGTTCAGAAAGCCGTCGACACACCCCTCGGGCAGAAACTCACCCACAACGTCTTTGGCGAGTCGGCAAACTCCGTAGGTCAGAAGGTTGCCAGCGACATCGGCGACACTACCGAGAATTTAGCGAAGAAAGGCATCAGCACCCTATTGAGTTCAGACGAACCAACAGGATTTGAGGACAACACTGACATCGCAAAGGCTGCAACGGGACTTCCTGCTGATGAATTCGACAAATTCATCGATTATGGAAGTGATTCTTACAAAGAAACAAATGAAAAATAAAATATATATCACCAACTATGACAGATCAAGAATTTTATCAAGAAGAGTTTATCGTGCTGTTGACGATAGACGGCACGTCTTACGACGAGATTGAAGTGAAAGTGACGGACCCGAACAGAACGATTCGTGACCAGATCAACAGCATCGTGCAGGTGTTCGAATTGCCCAAGATGGATAATGGTGGTAATCCCATCCAATACCTATTGGGCAAGTTAATGGAAGATGACGAGGAACCCGCTATTTTGGAGTTTGAGGATGAGAATGGTCGTGAAATGGCACTTATTGACTACGACATCCAGCCAATGGATCATCTGCACCTCATCTCTGTGCCTATCGCAGGCTGAGATATTCAAAATTTGTGAATCGTATAATTGTAAATGAGAAGATGAATCCTGCCATAAAGAATTTTGACGAGAAAGAATTGTCAGGCCGCGATGCGCGCCTGCTTCAGGAGTGGAAAGAACTCGATGCCGTGTGCACCAAACGCAGAGCCTCCAGCCCAGACATCCGCAAACCCTCACTCTCTTATATCATACGCCGTAAGAATGCAACGGGGCTGCCCACCGAGTATGAAATCTGGTATCGTGTGAAATCCATCGTAGGTGTCGAAGATACAGAGCCACCACGTAAACCCATTTTCGGCAATCTGCACAAGATGAGCGTAGTGCTCCCTAACAATTACCCATCGGCTGACGGTAACCCTGTTTTTACGTTCATCACAGATATCTGGCACCCCAACATTCGTTACTCGGGTAGTTTTAAGGGACATGTTTGTCTCACCATCAAGGAGATGGGTGTATTGGCTTCCATCAAGGACTTGGTACTGCGTGTGGAACGTTATTTGAAATATCAGATGTATCATGCCCAGAACACCTATCCTTACCCCGAAGACCAAAGTGTGGCAGAATGGGTACGCGAAGAAGGTGAACCCAACGGCTGGGTGAAATTCTCGCAGGAAACACCTGAACCAGAGACGCCCAAACTTGTCGCTGAGACACCTGTGGAAGAGGAAAAGCCTACGAAACCTAAGATTTCGTTGAGCATATAATCAGAGCATTTTACTAATGACCCATAAAACCTATCACAAACATGAGAAGAACAGTTCTATTCATATTCACATGCTGTCTGTTCAGTCTTATCGCAATGGCCGATGAGCAGAAGAAGGTGCTGCTGAGCAATGATCAGAGCGAGCGGACCATCAATTTGGGCTACTGCAACATCTTTGCCCGTCTGAACGCAGAAGATGAGGAAGGTACTGTAAGTATTGAGTTGGAGAACCTTGACGAGTCTAAAGCCCTCATCGTTTTCGACCGTGCCTATCCAGAAAAGATCATCAAGAAAATGTCGAAGTCTATGTCCATTGTCTATGACAAGACATTTGGTGGCAAAACCAAGAATCGACTCATTGACCCATGTACGACACCGATGGAGGGCGTACAATTAGTGAAACCATCGGATAAGGCACAATTGACGGAGGTGACGGTGACCAATGGTGAGAACTCTGTGTGCCTCATTCCTATCTACATCGCCAAACTGAAGGGGAAGAAAGTGATCCTGTTGGAAAAGCAACTCATTGAGTTGAACATCGAGGCAGACCTAAAACCAAGTCCTGAATATGTAGCACTGGAGGGCAAATTCACTACACTTGAGAATGAGATTAATCGTCAGACATTTTGTCCCAATCCTAAACATAAGACTTCGTTGGAAAAACAGGAAGCTGTGTATGTGAAGAAGATCAATGATTTAAAGGCTGAGATTGATCAACAGATTGTTTCTCACAATTGGACGGAAGAAGATGGTGGATACGTTCGCTACACCGCCCTGAAGAACAAACTCAATGCCATCGACTTGAGTAGTCGTGAACGCGATTGCGGACGCCACAAAGGTGGTGGTGGTACAAGTGGTCATAGTTGTTCTTACTGCTCATTGTCACTCCAGCAGATTTATCACAAGATGGATGATTACTACAAAAAGATATACAGCAGCAGCGATCGCAAGGCTGCCAAAGCTAAGGTCATCAAGGAGGTGAATGCACTCTACCAGTGCTGCACAGATTCTTCCTGTAGTAAACATGCCTCTGCATGGAAGAGCGGAGGTGAGTACAAAACTAAAATCATCGAACGCTACAACCGCATTTCCAACTTATGACAATGCGCTTTTTCAAATTTATCTGTATAGGTGCGTTTGCCCTCAGCTGCGTGACTGCCTCTGCCAAAGAAGTGAAGGACACGCTCTACTCCAACTCTGGCGATCGCATCATCCTCACCTACAATGTCACCCATTCTGGCAATCAAATGAGTGTCCGCTTTACGGGCGCTCAGAAGAAACTCGGTCAAAGCAACCAGAAAAAATATAAGAAACTGGATGAGGTAGCAGTAGTGTTCTTCGACCGCAACGGCAACTACCCAGACATGAAGTTCGACGGTATGGAAACCCGAGCTTTCATGGTACCAGCCAATGTAACTTATTCCCGTTCTGGAGATGGTTATTTCCTTATCAACGATAATCCCTCCCTGCTATTCACTGTGGCACAAAACGAAGATGCCGTATTGAATCTGCCTATCTATTTGGCCAGTTACGAAGGGAAACGTCACTACAAGGTGTTCACCCAATGTGGCACACTTGCCTTGAGTAGCAAGCAGACGAAGAAAAGTGGTGGCAGCCAAGGAGGTGGTAGCAGAAGTAACGGAGGAGGTAGTGGCGATATTCATGCAGCCAATGCTGACAACATCCAGATTGAGGGCATCACCTCTGAGGAACTCGTGGATGAGGGACTTTCTCCGTCAGAAGAAGCACTCATTCGTATTAATGGCGTGAAGTCCATGCTGGAAGAGGCTACAGAATACCCCTTCGATGAGGAACTGACACATGAAGTGTCCATGTTGCGCGAACTCCGTTTCAAAGTCACTGACGATGAAGATGTCAGCAAGCAGATAACAGAGGTACTCGTACTCTACGATGCCAAGAAGAAAGAACTGGCTGGGGCAGCCAAAGCCAACCAGCAGGCACAGGCGGCCCAGCAAGCTCAAGAAGCACAAGCCGCTCAGGCACGTAGCGATTCTATTTCTGCTGCACAAATCATGCAATCTGAAGAAGACAAGAAGAACATGATGTGGATTGGCGGTGGCATTGGCGCACTCGTCCTTCTCTTTATAGGTGGTAAGCAAATCATGCAAATGGTCAATCAGAATAAACTCCAGAAGCAGCAAAAAGCGATGATGGAGAAGATGATGAAGATTACCCAGCAACAGACGAATTCAATGACAAATATACCAGGCTTAAATGGTATGTCAGGAATGCCTGGGGCGAACGAAGAGATGCTAGACTTCACTAATTTAGGCGGAGCGGCTGCCGCCACTCCAGGCGTGAAAGATACTCAACAAGCCATCAACAACGCTAAATCAACAACCCAACAGGTTCAGCAACAGACGCGCACTTTGAGCCGAGAAGCTGAGGCTGCTAAGCAAAAGTTGATAAGCCTGCGAGCAGCCAAACAGGGAAAAGCCGATTCAACTATGGAGCAATCCACATCATTACAAGAAGTAACTGGAACATCACATCCACAAGTTGCAGCTAAACCTCAAGCACACACTTCTCTCAACGATGCCATACCTGCTAAATATAAACGTTTGGCACCCAAACGAAAAGATACACCCAATACCTAACAACACTCTTCCCTCATATTTTGACACAATGAAAAAGAGACTTTTCTTATTCTTTTTAGTAGGCTTCCTATCTGTAAGCCTTAACGTACTATCGGCCAAAGAAGTGGAAAACACCGTTATCATTTCGGATTTTCGCCAACATATCGAAGCCATACCTTATTTAAACGAAGCCAACATGCAGACGTTGAATACAGAAATCAGCGAACATGTAAAGTGCTTACAGAACTGGTCAGACAAGGAAGCATATATCAAAGACCATGAACTTCAAGATTATCTGGATCGTCAAAAAGGCTCATTGAAATACTACCAAAATAGTGCTTATGCCATGATTGACGATTTTCTGTTGCAATATGCAGAGCAAGGTATTGAGAACGAGCAAGCTTGCCGAGATAGTTTGCTCGCTGTTCTCAATGATCGCACTGGCATGTGTGAGACCAATCTAAATCTGCTTGAAAGAGAAATGAATAACAATGATGAGCAATCATTCTTCGATAAGATAAACTGGACATGGGTGATTATCGTGGCCGTACTTTTGATATGCATTATCTTGTTGATTTCTCTTTCAGGAAGGAAACAAAAAGGAGTTGTTCCACAGCCTAAACCCATGCCCTCCAATGGAGGTTCTGGCGGCAATACTGCTGGCATCGTCGTTCGACGCAAGACTGCCACTATTCTCAAGAAGCAGAGTCTGGAAGATGTGATAGAAAACCCAGCCTATCTGAAAGTGGATGCCATTGATTTTTGTGAGGAGTCGGCTGTCAGAAGACTCTATATTAAAAACACATGCATTATAGATTTATATAACATGTACGCAAGTGACTTGGCCAATCCTAATAATGCCAAAGAAAACGGTTGCATGGTATTGGGTAGATGGGTTCACGATACTGAATCTGGCGAATATTATGTATCTCTTGAACAGTTGGTGATGCCAGGTGACGACGCCATCTTTAAGGAATACGAGTTGAACTTCGGTGGAAAAATCAAGTTAAGCGTACTGGAGCAACTGCGTCGTTTACGTCGTGAAACCAATATGCAGTACGACCTCACTTGTTGGGTGCATTCTCATCCTGGATTGTCCGTATTCTTCAGCAACTCCGATTTGAGTGTACAAATGCAGTTGAAACACCCCACTCATCCGAACTTCCTCACCGCTCTTGTGGTTGACACGCTCACGCCAAAAGAAGATGTGGGTATTTTCACCTTCCGTCGTGACGGAAACATCAACTCCAAGAATGAGTTGACAAAGATGTATTCATTGAAGGAATGGTACGCATGGGCACAGCAGAGCATTGCCGAACCACCGATAACGCCCAAAGAACCCACAACGGAGACAGAAACTGAGACACCTGTTGAACCTGCTCCCACCATCACATCCACCACGACTTCTTCGGATGGAGCCAGTTATCAATATTCCAGCAATTAAGAACAAAACAATGATAAAGAAATTATGGTTAATGGGCGTTCTGTGCGCCATGGTGCTGCAAGTAGCAGCACAAGATGTGTCGCGACTTGAATTCTGCGACAAGAAATACGAATATGGAATCGGGCGAGACAGTATTACGCTATTTATGAAAGTGGTGGATTCTGAAGGTAAATCTTGCAAGGAAATATCACCAAGCGACTTAGAAAAATATCTGGTCATATATGAGGACAAAGCCATCATTGCACCAGACCGCCGGCATATTTCGTTTGTAAATTCGGGACAGAGAATTCCATCCGATTTCACCTTCTCAGTGCTGGTTGATCTTAGCATTCCCGAAGAGGGAAAAGGTCAAATTTATGAGGCGTTTGGGCAGTTAGTGGAAAGTGCTCCAGACAGCAGTGTGTATCTCTCTTTCTTTGGCGATGACGTTACAGCCAGTCAGTTGGTGACAAAGCAGAACCTGAAGAGTTTTGAGTCAAAATTCAAAACGCACTCTGAGAATAAATATTTTTATGGTGCGCTCTATGCTAAATTGGCTGAATTCAATACTACTGGAGCGGAGATGGAAGGCGAGGTAAACACGGCTGATAACTATAGTCGAAATGCTGCCATCACGGCTCGTGCCCAACGGGCAAAAGACAAAAACATCCTCTTTATTTTCACCGAGGGCAACAAGCGTCCAGATGATGAAATCATTTCATTCATTGAGGTGACCGACTATCAATCGGATGCTTCGAAGTTAGTACCTCGTGTCTATGCTTTTTATTACACAGGGGAGGGTATAGATGAGAATGTCGAATTGACTTTACAAGGTGTATCTACTCCACGTGATGCCAATGGTAAGGTATTAGGTGACCGCAAGGGTTCCTACATTCCTTCGGCAGATCTCGGCAATGTATTGAGCAATTTCGAGCAAGTGGTGAAAGATGCCATGTATGACTTTGCTTTCACATACCGTGCCACAGAAGGCAAGGCATATACTGGACGCGTATCTTATTCAGCGGAATGGAAAGGGATGGAGGCTGGCACAGGTGACTACTCCATCGGTACAGCCGAAACGCCATGGCCATTGCACGAAGAGAATGCTGGGGACCTAGTAACGAAGATTTTTGTGGCACTGCTTGTAGCTGTGCTGACCATTGTATTCTTTTTCCTCGTAATGAAGGTGCTGGTACCATTCTTCAAATCAAAAAGTTTCGAATCCAAATATTATAAGAAATATGTGCCCGAAGAGAATGTACAGCGTCGCATCTGTACCTACTGTCGTCAAAATATCGAACCAGGACAACTAGTTGTAACAAAATGCAAGCACATCATCCATGTGAATTGTTGGCAACAGAACGGTTACAAGTGCGTGGAGTATGGTCAAAATTGCAAGGATGGCATCCAAGAACATGTTGATTTGAAGGATATGTTCAGTGCCTCATCTATGAGAGAAAGCATGCAGGTGTTTTCAGGTATTGGTGCAGGTCTCATCAGTTGGATTATCTTCGAATTGACAGGACGTGGTCTGTTCCCCTTCATTGGTGACTTCTTTGCTAAAACTTTCTTTCTGAACAAAGAACAAGTCAGCAATTTCTTCGACGACTGCTCTGGCAAGGTATCTGCTTTCTTGACAGTAGGTCTGTTATTGGGCTTCTTCCTCTCACTAGTGTTCCGCTTCAACGATGAGTACCGCAACAAGAGTGCTTTGATTTACTTGAAGATTGTCGGTCTCTCCCTGCTCACAGGCATCATTGGTATGGTGGCAATGGCCATAGGTGGCATCATCTTCTGTCTGCTGCTTTCCGCAGTAGGAACCACCTACATCCCTTGGTACTGCTCATTGCCAGCCTATATCTTGTTCTCTATCTGCACGGCATTGAGTCTCACGATCAAATCGTCCATTCCTTTGAAGAGTGCCTTCCTTGGCGGTCTCTGCTCTGCAGTCATCGGTTTCATCGTACTTTACTTCAGTGGCAGCATCAGCGGCAAGTATGGGTGGATGAATATGCTCCTCGATTTCATTATCTATGGTGGTGGACTGGGAGCCTCCCTCGTTACGGTACGTATGTTGGCAGAGAAATATTTCCTTGTCATCAAGAACGGCGTGAAGGCAGGCCAACGTATTCCAATCCACAAGTGGATGAATGCTACAGGAGGTGGCAAGAAGGTGTCTATCGGTATGACAGGCGAATGCGAAGTGCAGATGAACTGGGAAAAGAGCAGCAAGGTGGCAAAGGAACATGTGCAACTCTACATCGATCAGGTCAAAACGTTGCCAATGGTGAAACCACTTGCTCCAGGTGTCATCTACAATGTGCGTTCAGAACTCACTGTAGGCAAACCAATGATTCTCTCAAATGGTGACACATTCAAGATTGGTGACACCATCTTTGAATATGAGGAACAATAATTCCTGAACAAAATGCATTTCCTATGGCAGAAGTGAAACTGCCCTATGAATGGGGCGATGGGGTCTATACCCTACTCTCTTGGTTCAAGAAAGAAAAAGTGAAGGATGCACGCGTGCTCGTGGCTGGTGCTGGAGCATTAGGTAATGAAGTGGTGAAGAACCTAGCACTCTTCGGTGTGGGACATATCTACGTGGTCGATTTCGACCAAATAGAAATTTCCAACCTAACACGTTCTATCCTATTCCGTGAAGAAGATGCTTACAGCCATGCCTTCAAAGCTGACATCGTAGCTAAACGTGCCATGGAAATCAATCCACAGATCAAGGTCACCCCTATTGTGGGCAACCTCTTCTCTGAAGTTGGCTTCGGATTATATAACTCCGTCGATGTTGTCATTGGTTGCCTCGACAGCCGCATTGCCCGTTATCAACTTAACCGTCTCTGCATGCGGGCTGGTAAGACATGGATTGATGGCAGCATCGAAAATATGACGGGAGCAGTAAGAGTCTATGCGCCAGGCAAAAGTTGTTATGAGTGTGGACTTTCACGTGAGGAATTCAACAACATCATGCTCCGCACTGGTTGTGCCGATGTAGTGCGTACACAAGGTAAGGCGGGACGTATAGCCACCACACCCATCAGTGCCTCCATTGTGGGTGCCATGCAAGTACAAGAAGCCATGAAGGTGATCCATCAAGAAGACGGTCAAGAAACGCCATTCAAGACCTTGGAGGGTAAGATGCTACGCTACGAAGGCATGACCAACACGATGAATATCTACAAGTTTGCTTCGTGGAAGGGCAATTGCCCAGCCCATGAACGATGGGACAAAATCACGCAAGGTATAGAACTTTCAGCCACACAAACCGTTGCTCAAGTGCTGAAGAAGTTGAAGGATGTGCTCAATACAAATATGGTGGAAATCAACATGCGCAACAACAAATTCATTGACAAAATCATCTCAGACCATCCTGAGAAGGAGTTTGAGGTGATGATGCCAGAGTCAAAACTTGATGCCTACATCAAGCAGAATGAGGAATTGCGCAAACTCAGTTATCGTACACTGTTCCATAAACACTTTTATGAGAACATCGATAAATCTTTTCCATATAAAAACTTGACATTGCAACAGATTGGCATTCCACTTTTCGATGTCATCGAAGTGTCAACCGATAAGGGAGTGTATCATGTGGAACTGACGAATGACGCCAGTCTATACAACTAAAGATGCAAGAAACAGTGACCCTACCACAACTGCTGCCAGTTGACATCAATGCAGAGTTACTCTTGGCTTATTACCCAGAGGGAGCCTGCAAAATATCGTTCAGTGGTTTACACAAACGTAACACCTACAACGATATTGTGGACATAGAGCAGCTATCCAATGAAGCCATACACCTCACCCTCAGTCGCAATAGCCTTTACAATGCGCTCCCCGAGTACATGTTCCACCCCATCGACCGCTTTGATAATCTGCCCAAAGCAGAAGAGAAGGAGCGGTTCGAGCAAGAATTGGACAAACAGGCTGAGGAGATTGCCAATGCTTACAAATTCTTCTCCCCAATTGACATCCTTTTGTTCCGCCTGAGAGCGCAGGTAAGGGAAAAAGTTGAAGCCTATGTCAAGGACAATGTCATCATACAACAGATAGTAGGGGACACCATCACACAACAGCAATACAGCAACCGTTTCATTCAGCAACTGCTCCCTTATCTTCCCCAAAGCCGACTAATACGTGGCAACAAGACATTGCTCACGCTGATGCTCAGAAAGGTTTTTCTTGAAGAAGGGCTTCATATCCGTCTGGAGACACATTCTCGTCAGCAACATGATGAAAGTCCACGCTATGCAGATAGCCTTGACATGGAGGTTGGCGACGGATTTATAGGACGTGACTATGAAGATACGGTGACAACATACTGCATTCAGTATTGGAACGAACAGGAAAGCAGTGAAAACCTTTTCCACTTCCTTGACGAGATAGAAGAATTCAGACAGTTCGTGCAAGATTACTTTCTGTCAATCGAGGAAGAGCTGCGTTTCGATATCTCTCACGATGATGCACCCATGCTGCTGACCGACACAGACGCTTCTCATTATCTTAATTATAACATCAACATCTAACATCTATACCATATTATGTCAAAAAGAATTAGCTGGAAAAAGGGCATGCGCCTGACCGACGAAGTATTACTCGCTGCAGACAAATGCACAGCTGAGGCAATCAACCAATCCCTCATGCTGGCATCTGCCGGACGTTTTGGTCTGCTGCCCTCGTTACGCCCATTCCAATTATCACTCAACATCGCAAATGGATATGTGGAAGTGACGAATCTTGACCTGTTAGCCATCACACGAGCAGGCGATGTCATAGATTTCACGTTGGCTGGAAGTATCACCGACACTTCCAACACACAAATACCCCTTTCCGATGATGAAGAAGAACTTTTCCTCACCATCAACGTTCATCCCGATACGTGGAAAGATGACGAGGATGGCTATATGGAGCCCACATGCACATTTGAACTCATCACACCTCAAAGCAACCTTTCTGAGCATGCTGTGCCAATTGCCCACCTCATACACAATGGCAATTGGGAGGAGGATACAGCCCGTTTCCTGCCTCCTGCCATCTATCTTTCAGGACATCATCGTTGGGAAGAATTGCGCATTCAGTTAATTGACATATTGAAAAGCATCCACGAAAAGACAAAGCCTCAAGCCCAGTCGCTGGTAAAGACAGCCATCAGCATCTATTGGCCTATCGTGCAGAAGGAGTTGATTCGGATTAACACCGAATATGAGACCTTGTCACCAGCCATGTTGTTGGGAAGCATCCAAAACGTAGTGAGTGGTTTTGCCATTGCCTGTGAAGTGGATGAAATACTGACATTGGAAGATGCAGCCGTCTTCTACAATTTTACTCAGGTTTCTTACAACTACCAGAAAGCATATCTACGCATTAAGCAGGGTATTGGCATGTGTCGCGCCATCAATGACAAGATTGACAAGTTCAGTCTTTTGAATGCGGCACCCAAACCAGAACCGGAACCGGCACCCAAGACAGAACCGAAACCAGATCCACGCCGGAGTTGGCTCGGTAAGCAAATATGAAATTCATCAGCACGCCATTGGTCTTCACCAACGATGGGTCACAAATGTTGCGTAACATTGAGGACCGCATTGCCATGCTCGACAACCTGGTAGAACTCATCGTGTTCACACCTCGGGGCAGCTTTGAGTCCGATCCAGACTTTGGCTTTGAGTATTGGAACCACGAGTTCTCCAATGTTCACTATCGTGAGTTCAACACCAACCAGACCGGTCTGCCCAATCAGGGAGGACTGAAAAATGAAGTCACGCGCAAAGAATGTGAAGATAGCATACGCATCAGCCTTGCCACTTACGAACCTATGCTCAAACAGGTGGCCGTGTCCATACAACTCGACTCGGCAGTGGCCAAACAACGGCGCAAAAGACGTATCGCCTCCAAATACGAGGTGATCGTCATCGTGGAAGGGAAACTTGATGATGGATTGGGCACCATGCAACCCTATCGCAAAAGTGTTGTGTTCTTGGTCGAGCCCACTGTGCGACGCAATCGATAAACTCTTCCCTTCTTTTCCCCATCTCAAATTACAATAAACACCCTATCCATCATATATGGACGTAGAATTAGAAAAAGGCATAAACGAGGCAATGGCGGCATTACGCCAACTGTCAGTCGGCAACATCGACTTCTCCCAACTTGACCCTGTGGCCAAGATGATGATCGTTACCCTTGTCTCCGAAACCAAGAAAATAAACGACTATGTAGATAGCATGGGGCAAAGGCTCGTAGAACGCTTCTGCACCGACTTCATACCCAGAAACAAGGTCGAGGCCATGCCAGCCGTCTGCGTGCTCTGTCCGACACTCAAGAAGGGCTATGACGAGGCCATCAGTTATGTGGGCACAGACTCAGCCTTTGCTTATAAGACATCACAAAGCAAGTCGCCCCTCAATTACATCCCCATCTTCAACACAGCCATCCTGCCACATAAGAGCCTTTATCTCATCACCCCCAACAAACTGTGGAGTGAAGAGGGCACCACACGTATCAAGATGCCCAAGACCAATCAAATCTGGTTAGGCATCCGCACACGTACTGAGGTGGACTGTCTCAAAGGTCTGTCGCTCTTCATCAAGGGAACCAATGGCATCACGCCAACACATATTTGTAGTGGTATAGATGACCACGAACTCGACTTTGCCACCATGCTCGAGATGGAAAATATCGAGATGGCAGAACCCTTCGATGCGCAACAAACATCGGGACAATTCTTCTCCTTTGTGGAAAGCTGGAAGGATAGCCTGTTAGGCATAAGTGGTGCGGCCTTGCTATATATTACAGATGATGTGGTGGATCGTGACCACTTCAAACATCGTGCCTATCCACGTGCCTTCCACGACTGGTTGGACGATTCTGTACTGGAGCAACTCGACCCTTCCACCATTTGGCTTCGTATTGATTTTCCAGAGGATTACGACGTGCAAGACACCTGCCAGATTCAGCTCAATGCAATGCCGGTGACCAACATTGACGTGTGTGACCTCACGTTGACCCAGACACAGCCCATTGCCAAGTTGCAAAATCAGGAAAATTCCTACTTCCTGCGCATCTTGGAAACCAGCACAGATTCGATGCAACAAGGTTTCAATGCTACAAACGATGAAATTGTGGTGCGCGACTTTGATGCCGCCTGCTACAGCAACGACGACCTCTATCGTGACGTGCGCAATCTTTATAATCGCTTCATCGATGATTACTACGCTTTCATAGAATATAATGGTATCAAGGACGGCGAGGCGTTGAAGCAATTGCGAGAGACCATCAACAAACTGGGCAAGAGCGTGGGCACGCAGAATGCCAAGTACAAGTTCGACAGTGGCACTTTTGTCATGAAGAACATGAACCAATACCCACCTTCACTCTCGACCAAGGTCACTTACCTGACTACGATGGGAAAACTCGGAAATCTTCCTCAGCGAGGAGACACCATGGAAAACCGCAAGCAGCCCAGCCTCGAACAGAAGGTCAGCGTGCTTGTGGCAGCCACAGGTGGAGCAGACAAGGCCACAACAGATGAGCGTTATGAACTGCTACGCTACTATTCCCTGACCGGTGACCGTCTTTACACTCGCATGGATATAGATGCCTATCTCCGCAAAGAGATTCTCGCCGAATTTGGCAAAGATGAATTCAAGCGCATCTTCATCAAGATCAATATCGAAGGAACCGGTAACGACAAACACCTACAACGCGGACTTTATATCGACATCGAATTCAAAGACCGCAAGAACTACGAACAGGCATGTGCTATCGCGTTCGACCGCCTGATGCAGCAACGCATCACAAACAAGTCGTGCATCGCCATGCCCATCATTGTTACATTGACCAATTTGGACGAATGAACACCCATTTATCGGTGATACGACACCTCTGCACGGCATACCTCCTTTGCTTCCTTAGCATCGGAGCATCGGCACAATCCTCTGCTGACATTCAGGAATACATCCGCCTATACAGCAAGGCTGCGCTTGACCAAGAACGTGCCTATGGCGTTCCAGCCTCCATCACCTTAGCACAGGGCATCCTTGAGTCTGGAGCCGGCAAGAGTGGACTGACACGCAACACCAACAACCACTTCGGCATCAAGGCACTGGGAGGATGGAACGGTCCTGTGTATTACGCTTGGGATGACGAACCCAACAAGAGCAAGTTCCGTGTCTATGCCTCGGCAGCCGAGTCATTTCGCGACCACTCCGAGTTTCTGAGGCGCAACAGCCGCTACCAAAGCCTCTTCTCCAAGAGCGTCTATGACTATCGCGGCTGGGCCATAGGACTACAGAAGGCAGGATACGCGACAGCCAAGAACTATGCGGCGGCACTCATCGGCTTTATCGATGCATACCGCCTTTATGCTGTTAATGGTGGTGTGAAACTCAAGGCAGGCAAGACCGTCATTGTAACCACCACCCCATCAACGGCTTCAGGAGGCACGGCGGCACGCCCCGTCTTCGATGCCTCTTGTCAACAAGACGAGGAGGAAACCTCCGAAGAGGAAGAGAGTGTGGGTCAGGCCATCCGCCGTTACGTTGTCGATATCAACGACGTGCGCTGCACCATCCTCTATCCAGGCATGACGCTTTCATCCATCGCCATGAAGTACGACATCTCCAAGCAGAAACTGCTGGAATATAACGAAACCACCAGCGAAGAGGATTTGAAGGAAGGTGACATTGTCTTCATTGATAAAAAGAAATCGAAATATACAGGCGCAAAAGACTTTCATCACGTAAAAGCCGACGAGACCATCTACAGCATCTCCCAAGAATACGGCATCAAGATGGAGAGTCTGATGAAGATGAATAAGTTGGATCTCTTCTCACGTCTGAAAGAAGGTGATAAATTAAAACTGAAATAGTAAACATAAATAGCAAAAGATACAATGCTTGACATAGAACAATTCGCAGAGAGCGGTGAACTTTTCGACGGACACTACAAACTCATCCGTCCACTCAGTACCGATGGTGCCACTGCTGACGTATGGACTGCACTCGACACCAACACGATGAGTGATATCAGTCAGCTCAAGGAGATTGAAGGTCTCACCGAAGATGAGATTGAAGCCTACGGACTGGTCATCGCCATCAAGATTTACCGTCCGCACAATGCACTTGACATCGAAGGTGAACAGCGTTTCCGTGACGAATACATGATTGTGTTCAACTGTCACCACACCAACCTCATTCACCCTACCCATTTCTCCATCTTCCAAGGCATTCCCTATTTGGTACTGCCCTATTGCCGTTTCGGTTCCTCCGAGCGTCTGATGGGTCGGGAGATAGACGAAAATGAAATCTGGAAATACATCCTCGATGTTTCCTCCGGGCTTGCCTATCTGCATGCCCTCCAGCCACCCATTATTCATCAGGACATCAAGCCGGGCAATATCCTCATCGATGACAACAACAACTTCGCCATCACAGACTTCGGCATCAGTTCCAAGCGTGGCGGACAGCATGGCTATTACGAAGAGGAGAACAGCGGAACGATGGCTTACATGGCACCCGAACGCTTTGAAGAGGAGGTGGAGCCAGAGCCTGAAAGCGACATCTGGGCAGTCGGAGCCACCCTGTGCGAGATCCTGACAGGCAATGTGCCGTTCGGCGAAGAAGGAGGTTGGGCACAGTTGCAGGATGCCACCATTGGTATGCCCGCCCTTCCCAAGATTTCGCCTGACTTGCAGAGGCTCATCTACGCTTGCCTTGCCAAGGACAAGGCTCAGCGTCCTACAGCCCAGGAACTGATCGAGTCAGCCAAGGCAAAGCAATACCCCATCAAGTCCAAGAAGTCGCTCTACATCACCTTGATTATTGTCGGCATTCTGCTCATCGGTGGTCTCTCCTTCGGTCTCACACGCTTCTTCACAGAACCCGAGGTGGTTGTGACGCCTGCTATACAAGAGACGCCCATCAATGAGCGCTACGACACAGCCTTGCGGAACATGAACAGCGAAAATCTTGACTCCCTCAACCAAGGTCTTCTTGAAATGGAAAAGTTGGCAGGACGCGACTACGTGCCCGCCCTCTACCAGATGGCTTTCACTTACGGCTGGTACTCCGATTCCATCTCCGTCAAGCGTAAGCAAATGCTCGGCATTGAGATGGACGAGACCTACATTCCCAAAGCCGACCGTTACAGCAACAAGGCCGTGGCATTCTTCACCCGCATCATGGAGTTGAACGACTCCACCTATGCTGATCTGAACGCCAATGCCACTTACCGCTTGGCTTGCTACTATGTGATGCCCAACAGCATCTATCAACCCAACTACGAGAAAGGCAAACGCTATCTCCTCCGTTCCAAAGAGTGGGCCACCCTTGCTGGCGACCAGACGCTCATCGAAAAGATTGACCGAGGATTAGCGACATTCGAATAACCTTCAATTCTTCAACTCTTCAATCCTATGAAAAGAATATTACTGGCACT
Source organism: Bacteroidaceae bacterium (assembly GCA_017651245.1). Lineage (GTDB taxonomy): Bacteria > Bacteroidota > Bacteroidia > Bacteroidales > Bacteroidaceae > Minthosoma. The sequence continues at coordinate 99,561 of JAGCDQ010000051.1, forward strand.
CATGGCACTCATGGCCATTGCCACCACCCGTGCACAAATCGCTCATTGGGTCGTACCACCTATTTATGATGTTATCCAAGCCACTAGTGGACAGAGCATGGTCATTGTCGATTCTGCCAATATCAGTATGCTCATGACCATTGACGGCAAGTGCATTGTCCGTTCTAATGATGTGCTCCATGCCGTAGGCGACGACATTTCCGTCACAACCCAACAAAGCACGCCCAACATTACAGGTTATTACACGCTCAACGGTAAGTTCAAGCCACTCGAAGGCTACCGCGTGGCACATAATTACCCCAGTTACGCTGAGGGGAACCTGCTCGTCAAGCAAGGGACAGACTACCTCTATCTGGATGTGGACGGAAGACCTGTCGGTGCTGCCGCTCAGGCACGTCCCTTCTTCCACGGCTTCTCTGCCTGCCAGAAATATCCCAGCCTCGACAAGCGGAAGAGTCCCACATGGTGCCTCATCACCGGTGACATGCAACCTGCACAGATTCTGCTGAAAGGCAAGGATGTATCGGCTGGTGACATCGACTTCATCTCATCCGTAAACGGTGAAGGGCAATGCCTCGTCATCCTGAAAGGTCAACTCTACCTGTTCAGCGATGCAGACTGGTCACTCACCCCTATCTCAGGAGTGGAGAATGGTGCCCCAGCCAAATTGGTGGGCAGCATCACTGACTACATCAACGCTGACACCGAAAGTGCCGTCACGTTGAAAGCCAAGGGCAAAGGTGGCGATGTCAAGGTGCAACTCGACAAGCAACTCATCCTCCAGTCCGTTCAGTGTGGAAACAATACACAGACCTTCCCTACTATCTCAGCCTTCAACGACCCCACATCCCGTCTCTCCATCACCAAGGACAAGGGGAAGTTGGGCATTGCCTACAATGGTACAGAAGTGCTGGCTCCGCAGTTTGAAAGTGTTGACCTCTGTGCCAACAACCACGCCGCCATCAACCTCAACGGCAAGAGCGGCATCATTCATATTGACCCGAAGGAGCAGTTTGAGTTCTCCTTCAATGGTGGCAACGGACTGGCCTTCCGTCATCAGACCCTGCAGACCACCCTTCGCCTCGACACCCCACCAAGTGTATCGATGGAGACTGCCACTCTGCAATCGTCGCCAGACGGCACTTGCCGTTTCGACGCCACTTCGAAGAAGGCAAAAGACACCTCATACGGCAATGCCATCCAATATAACTGTACGCTCACCATTCCTGAGGGGCTGTCAGATGACATCACCGACGTGACTTTCCCCGTACAGGTAGTCTATGAAGGGCTCACGTCTGCCGTCATCCCCTGTCCTGCCAAAGCTTGGCACTACAAATACTTCTCCATCAACGTGCATGAGGACAAGTCCATCATCAATGATGGCAATCTGACCTTCACGTTCAACATCAAGGCAGAGCGTCGTGCTGGAGAGAAGGATGTGCCGCATACCGTAACTGTTCAGGCAGGCAACCGCAAGACCGACCTCACCAAAGTGTCCGAGTCGCTCTACCGTTGTCAGGTTTATGGACTTCAGGAAGGCATGAACACCATTACCGTGCAAGTTACGGAGACGGGATGCCCTCCTTCCTCCTACCCCTTTGAGGTGAACTACGACAAGAACAAGGCGGCGCAACAAGCCACCCAAAAGCGACCTGTTAAGATGGTGAACAGGGTTAAGGCGAATCCCGTCCTCACACAACCAGCACAGCCGCAGAAGCCCAACAGACCGCATCTTGACATCTAATCGCCGACATTTCTTTCTATTTCCATGCAAATCACTCTTTCCGCCACCACCCATCCAGGCCACGAACGCACCAACAACGAAGACGCCTTTGCCTTTTGTCCCGACATCGCCCATCCTCAATGGGTACATGATGCCAACACCGTCCGCAAACCTCTCGGTGACCATGGTGCTCTCCTTTTGGTAGCCGATGGTATCGGTGGTTTCAATGCCGGCGAGGTGGCATCAGACATTGCTGTCCACACCGTAGCAGACACCATGAGGGTAGAGGCCGTCACAAAGGCTGTGTCTTCTGACGAGCGCCAAGAAGAGCGCTGCACGGAACTCCTCCGCAGTGCCATTGCCAATGCTGACGAGCAAATCAATCAGCACATTCTTTCCGATTTCCACACCGTCGGCATGGGCACCACCATCGTCTTGGCATGGATACTTCCCCAACGCACATACATTGCTTGGTGTGGCGATAGTCGCTGCTATCGTTACAACTCCCGCGATGGGCTTTGTCCCCTCACCCAAGACCACTCCTACGTACAGCAGTTAGTGGACAAGGGCGAAATTACGCCTGAGGAGGCACTCACCCACCCCGACAACAACATCATTACACGGGCCCTTGGCGATGTCGATTGTCCGTCAGAGCCTGAAGTTACCTCCATCCCTACAGAGACGGACACCATGCTCATCCTCTGCACCGATGGACTCTGTGGCTACCTCGCCGACGACGTCATCCAGCAGACCGTGCAGGCTCATGCAGGGAAGGCAGACAAGTGCTGCAACGCGCTTCTCCAACTGGCACTCGATGCAGGTGGACACGACAACATCGCAGTAGGCGTGGCTTATCTCTCCGATACCCAACCTAACTTCTTCCAACGACTTCTAAAACTTACGAAATAATGAAAAAAGTCCTTTCACTTTTAGTTTTTAGTTTCTCACTCTTGGCTTCTTATGCCCAAACGGGTGAGCAGGCTGACACCGTGCCCGACATTCAGGCAGCCATCCAGGCAGCCAACGAGGGCAATGTGGATGCACAATGCTTCTTAGGCATCGTCTATTCAGTAGGACAATACGACGTGGAGCAGAACTACGCTGAAGCCATCAAATATTTCACGATGGCAGCCGAAAAGGGGGAACCTACTGCACAGTACAACCTCTCCCTCTTCTACATTGAAGGCTTTGGTGTGGAACCAGACACCGTGCAGGCACAAAAATGGTATGACCTGGCACTCAAGCAACGTGCCGACCTGCCACCACTCATCGTGGAGCGTCCCGCTACCAACGACATCGACTTGACGATTAACACCAAGAAGAAAGGAAAAAGCGATAAGATTACGTCCAAGACCAAGAACAAGTTTGCCAAAGCCATTCCAACCTTCCGCACCCGTGCTGAAGCAGGCGATGCCGTCGCCCAATATAATCTCGGCGTCCTCTACTACGATGGCATTGGCACTGAGCGCAACTACAAGGAGGCACTCAAGTGGTTCCGTTTGGCTGCAGAACAAGGCGATGCTGATGCACAAAACAATCTCGGCATCATGTACTACCACGGACATGGCGTAGGTAAGAACTACAGTCAAGCCTTCCATTGGTACTCTCTTGCCGCCGAACAAGGACATGTGGCAGCACAATACAACATCGCCATCATGTACGAGCAAGGTATCGGGACAGAGAAAGATCGAGCTAAGGCCAAGCAGTGGTTCCGCAAGGCTGCTGACCAGGGCTATGCACCTGCTGAGCAGCGGATGCAGAACTTATAATCCGACTTATCTTCTGGAACTTTTACAACCATGATGCTACAGAAGCTCTTTGGTTTCGACCCCTCGAAACACAATGTCAAGACAGAAATGATGGCAGGAATGACATCGTTCCTGACCATGGCGTACATCCTTGCCGTCAATCCTAACATCTTCTCGGCATTGTCCGTTCAAGGCATGGACACAAGGGCAGTGTTCACAGCCACTGTGATTGCATCCGTCATTGGCACATTGGTTATGGCGTTCTATGCCAAGATGCCGTTCGGCCTTGCCCCTGGCATGGGCTTGAACGCATTCTTTGTCTATAACGTCTGCATCCAGATGGATTATTCATAGCAGTTCGCACTGACAGCCATCCTCTTGGAGGGCATTCTCTTCATCATCCTGAGTGTGACGAAAGTGCGTGCGATGATTGTCAATGCCATCCCCACATCGCTGAAAGCCTCCATCTCCGTGGGCATCGGCTTGTTCATCGCCTCCTTGGGTCTGAAAAACGCGGACTTGATTGTGGCAGACAAGGAGACACTCATGAAATTGGGCGATGTCACATCAGGCACAGCCATCTTGTGCGTCATCGGCATCGTCATCATCAGCGTGTTGCTCATCTATAAGGTAAAGGGAGCCATGCTCATCGGAATTCTCGCCACCACACTCATTGGCATACCTATGGGTGTGACAGAATTTAAGGGCATCATCGGCATGCCGCCCGATGTCACGCCCCTGTGTTTCCAGTTCGAGTGGCACAACATCTTTACCCTCGATCTCTACAATTATACACAGATTGTGCCCTGCTTCCTCACGCTCTTTATGATGCTGATGACAAGCAGTATCAGCGACGGCATCCTGCTCGGCATCATCTCCTACGTGCTCATCAATGCGTTGTCGAGAAAGTGGCAGAAACTCAATCTCACCCTTATCATCCTCGCCATCATCTCCCTCATCCGATTCATTTTTATGTAATTAGCCCATGAGAAAAATCACTCTACTCGCTACACTGCTCATTGCCACCATCAGTGCCCATGCGCAGAATATCCAATTCCACCACGACTTCGGGCGCGACCTCTACCCTAAGGAAGAGGCAGGCCGACAGCGACACACCATGACCGTCGAGCAGTTCAAAGCCGACAAATGGGGCTCCTGGTTCTACTTCATCGATATAGATTTCAGCAGCAGGTTCACCGAGGGAGCCTACACCGAGGTATCCCGCGAGTTCAACCTCGGCAAGCAATCCCCTCTCGCCGCACACATCGAATACAACGGAGGCCTCGGACGCGGCTATACCATCCAGCACGCTACCCTCATCGGCTCCGCCTGGAACGGTCACAGCGCCGACTTCTCCAAGACCTACGCCGTACAGCTCATGTACAAGCAATACTTCAAGGGCGACGAAGGTACCCACGCCTACTCCAGCGTGCAGCTCACAGGCGTGTGGGGCATCACCTTCGCCCACAAGGCCTGCACCTTCTCAGGCTACATCGACTTCAGTCGCGGCGAGAAAGCCAACCGCCACGGCCAGCTCGTCATCCTCTCCGAGTCCCAGTTCTGGTACAACCTCAACACCCTTAAGGGCCTCGAAGACGTCAACCTGAGCCTCGGCACCGAAGTGAAAATCAGCCACAACTTCATTTTCAACACCTACAACAACCGCGACACATTCATCAACCCAACTCTCGCCTTGAAGTGGACGTTTTGACGAACGGACATTGGTGAATAATAGAAACTTGCAGCCTCACCTTCATCCCCCGAAGGTGAGGCTGTTTTGAATAAAAACAAACCCTGTTTTTTGTATTCTGCTCGTTTTTTCGTACCTTTGCACCCAAAATCAAATAATTATGATTACAGCAGAACAACTAAAAGATATCAAAGACAGGACGGAGGCACTGCATCGGTACTTGCAGATTGACCAAAAGCTGATTGAGGTGGAAGAGGAAGAATTGAGGACTCAGGCACCAGGCTTTTGGGATGATCAGAAGGCTGCCGAGGCGCAGATGAAGAAAGTGAAGACCCTGAAGAAATGGATTGATGGCTACAACGAGGTGAAGGCTGCCACAGATGATACGGAAGTGGCTTTCGACTTCTACAAAGAGGAGATGTCCACCGAAGAAGAAGTGGATGATTATTATGAAAAAGCACTCGCACTCATCGAGGATTTAGAGATGAAGAACATGTTGCAGGGTGAGGCTGACAATATGGATGCCGTGCTGAAAATCAATGCAGGTGCAGGTGGTACTGAGGCACAAGACTGGGCACAGATGCTGATGCGCATGTATCAGCGGTATGCTGAGCAGCACGGATACAAAGTGACCATTAGCAACTTTCAAGATGGTGAGGATGCTGGTATCAAAACCGTGACGATGGAGATTGTGGGTGATATGGCGTATGGTTATCTGAAGGGTGAGAGTGGCGTGCATCGTTTGGTGCGTGTCAGCCCTTACAATGCACAGGGAAAGCGCATGACATCCTTTGCGAGTGTGTTCGTGACACCTTTGGTGGATGACACCATCAACGTGGAGATTGAACAGGCACGCATCTCTTGGGACACCTTCCGTTCGAGTGGCGCCGGTGGTCAGAATGTGAACAAGGTGGAATCTGGTGTGCGTCTGCGTTATCAATACAAAGACCCCTACACTGGGGAGGAAGAAGAGATTCTCATTGAGAACACGGAAACACGTGACCAACCCAAGAATAAAGAGAACGCCTTACGATTGTTGCGTTCAATACTCTACGACAAGGAGTTGCAGCACCGTATGGCAGAGCAGGCAAAAGTAGAGGCTGGCAAGAAGAAGATTGAATGGGGTAGCCAAATTCGCTCTTATGTCTTTGACGACCGTCGTGTGAAAGACCATCGCACAAACTACCAAACTAGTGACGTGGGTGGGGTGATGGATGGTAAACTGGATGATTTCATTAAGGCTTATCTCATGGAATTTGCTACGGAAAACTAAAACCAAATATCTATGGTGCATCAAGAGATAGAAAGAAAGTTCTTGGTTAAGAATGACACCTATAAGTCGTTAGCATATAGCAAGACACACATCGAACAAGGCTATTTTGCCACCGAACCAGGACGGACAGTACGGATCAGGATCCGTAATGACAAGGGATATCTGACCATCAAAGGAGCACCAAAAGAAGGTGGGTTTGCCAGATATGAGTTTGAGCGAGAAATACCAATGGAGGATGCCCGTGAGATGATGGAGCTTTGTATGCCTGGCCGTGTGAATAAGGATCGGTATTTGGTGAAGAGTGGCAAGCACATCGTGGAGGTGGATGAGTTCTTTGGTGACAACGAGGGTTTGGTGCTGGCAGAGATTGAATTAGAGAGAGAAGATGAACCATATGAGATGCCCGATTTTTTAGGCAAGGAAGTAACGGGGGATTATCATTATTACAATAAATACATGCTCCGTCGTCCATATAAGTTATGGAAAGACGAGGTGGTGTTTGAAAAGTCTGAAAGTTCAAAGGAACAGTTATGATACTGAAAAATTATTTAGGTACAACATTAGTGACGATCGCCATCATAATATTGAGCACAATGCCCATTCCAGAGAACGCTCCATTGGATGATGTTCCACTCATAGACAAGTGGGTTCACATGCTGATGTATGCAGGTTTTGCATTTACTATATGGTTTGACCATGTAATCAGGAACAAAAAGACCATCAGTTGGAAGCATTACTTGTGCATATTCCTTTACGCCACATTGTTAGGTGGTCTGATGGAATTGGTGCAAGCCAACTTGACTACTTGTCGTTCGGGAGAATGGATTGATTTCGAGGCGGATGCCATTGGTGCTGCAATAGGTATAGGATTAAGCATATTGGCCAATAAAATATGGGCAGAGAAAATTTCGGTTCAAAGTTAGGAGCCATTCTTGCAGCGGCTGGTTCAGCCGTGGGACTTGGCAACGTGTGGCGTTTCCCCATCGAGACAGGACAGAATGGTGGAGCGGCATTCATCATCATCTATGTATTATGCATCCTGGTGTTGGGCTTACCCATCATGATTAGCGAGTTTCTCATCGGACGTCACACCCATGCCAACACGGTAGGAGCTTACCGCATATTGTCTAATGGAACTCCGTGGAAATGGGTTGGACGTTTAGGCGTGTTTACAGGCTGGTTCATTCTATGCTACTATGTGGTGGTAGGTGGATGGACAATGCAATACACGTTCCTCTCTGTCACCAATGCCTTCTATGATGTACCTGCCACACAATATACGAATGTGTTCAACAACTTCGTGTCGAGCCCTTGGCTGCCGACACTTTGGCTGTTCATTTTCATTGGAGTGATTCATTATGTCATCACGCGTGGGGTACAGTCGGGCATTGAGAAATCAGCCAAACTGATGATGCCCACCCTGTTCATCATCACCCTCTTCCTGGCCGTGTGTTCCGTGTGCCTTCCTGGTGCATCGAAGGGCATAGAATTCCTGTTGAAACCCGACTGGAGCAAGGTGGACAGCACAACGGTGCTGGATGCGATGGGACAGGCTTTCTTCTCGCTGAGTCTCGGCATGGGCTGTCTCTGCACTTACGCCAGCTATTTCGACAAAAAGACTCCGTTAGCGAAATCGGCGGTGAATGTCTCTTTCATCGACACCTTCATCGCCATCATGGCAGGTTTCATCATCTTCCCGTCGGTGTTCAACATCGGCATGGATCCCAATGAGGTGGGCGCAGGCGCAGGTTTGACATTCGTGTCACTTCCCAACGTGTTCCAACAAGCATTTGGTAATGGCAGCATCTTGGCAGTCGTGTTCTCCTCGCTGTTCTATTTCCTCCTTTTCGTGGCGGCATTGACCAGTGCCATCTCCCTGCATGAGGTGGCCACCGCATACGTGACGGAAGAATTCAACATGTCGCGCAAGAAAGGAGCGACCTTGGTCACCCTCACCATTCTAGTGTTGGGCACCTTGTGCTCCCTGTCGTTTGGGCCATTGAGTGGACTCACCCTCTTCGACCGCAACATCTTTGAGATATTCGACGACCTCTCAGGCCGCATCCTCCTGCCATTGAGCGGCATGCTTATCAGCATCTTTGCCGGATGGGTGCTTGACCGTCAACTCTATCGTGATGAAATCAGCAATGGCGGCGACCTAAAGACCCCTTATTTCAAAATGTTGATTATCTCTTTACGGTACGTCGCACCGCTTGCCATCGGCTTGGTCTTCCTTGACCAGTTGGGACTGTTTGAGTTTATGAAGTAAGGAAAAGGATAAGACTTCTCCTAGACCTCTCCATGACTTCTCATAGACTTCTCATAGACCCCTCTATGACTACTCATACCTAACCCCTTCTTTATGGAGTATGAGCACCCCATTCTGTAGCTATTTCACCACTATTGGAAAGATTGCTGAAGCGTTGTATGGTGTTATCGGTAGAACATGCCGATGGCATTGACGAGTCGGGTCATATAGGGCATTTAGGGGAATTGAAGAATTGAAGTTCCGTAAGAAGGAAGAGAAAAACAGAGAGAGGGATGACATCCGCAATGGGTGTCACCCCTCTCTCTGTTTGGTGTATCACACACGTTATTTCACATACACCTTTCGAGTCTTGCCCTTCGCATCCCTGACGATGTTGATGCCTGGTTGCATGCGCTCCATCATCACACCTGAGGTGTTGTAGATGCCGATGGGGTGTGACTCGTTGGAGAAGTCCTCCACCAGTTCGATGCCTGTGGATGTCTCGACGATGCTGATGCGGCATTCTGCCAACAGGAACTCATCCAAGTCGCTACCGCCCGTCATGTTGCTGAAGCGGATGACGTAGTTGGCCTTCTGGTCGATGGTGAAAGGCAGTTCGTACTTCTTGGTAGCGGCGATGCTGGCTGACTGGCTGCCGTTGACATTGGGTGTGGCGCTGTAGGTGGTCGATGCGGCAATCACGCTGCCGGTGCTCTTGTTGAGAATCTCCACCTTGTACTTCGGCGTGCCCTTCCATGCGGCACAGGCGAAGGACAGCTTGTACTCGCCTGGTTCGAGGTTCAATGGGTAGGCAGTCTGGCGTCCATACTCAGCCCGCTGCTTGCGCCAGTAGATGGCTGCCTTCTGATAGCCTGAGAATCCGGTCATGACACGTGCGCCACGGTCAAACGTGTTGGGGTATTCGTGCACGGCATCGTCCTCCTGCACACAACGCCATCCGGGAGCCATCGCTCCGTTGTTGACGCCTGTGAAGTCGAGGTAGTAAACCGCAGTGGCATCCTTGAACACAGGCATGATGGTGACGTTGTCGTCTGGCATCGTGAAGGTGATCGTGTTGCCAGCATCGGGATTCACGGCAATCGTCTTCGACATGGTGTAATAGACGGAGTTGACCACACGCAGCTGTGTGAGCTTGTAGCCTTCGTCAGGCTTCACATTCAGGGTGACGGTCTTGCCTTCCTCCACTTCGTTCTCCACAGGCTCCACCTTGCCGTTCTGAGCACTGCGCACCGTCACGAGGTACTTCTCAGGTGTCGAATTGACAGGCGAGTAGATAATCTGGTCGATGATCATGTTCACGCCGCCCGTGTTGGTGAGGGTGAGGAGGTTCGTGCCCGCCTTCAAGGTGGTGGTGATCTTCGCCTTGTGCCAGTCGTTCTTCGACACCTTCTCGATGGCCATCACCTTGCTGTCGTCATTCACCTTGACGCGGATATTGCCCGCCTTGCTGCTGTTGCAGTAGCGCACGTAGATGTTGTATTCGCCACCCTTCTTCAGTTTGAGTCGGTGGCGCAGGGATGCGGTGGTCTTGGAGCCCAAGGTGATGTAGCCCAGGCCCGCAAACTCATTCATGTCTGATGCCCACCATCCAGAGTGGGTCAGGGAGATGCCACCAACATCCTTGCGGTCCATGTTCTCCGCCTCGATGATGATGGGGCCCTCGAAGTCGTCTGGCTGCTTCGGTGTGGCGAGTGGCTCCGATGGGAGCACGTCGGTGTTGCGTTCTGTGGCATCACCCTCGCAGTTGATGGTGATGTCGAGCGGAGCACAGTGCCTAACCTGCACGGTGTAGGTCTGAGCCTCAGCGTCATAGGTCGGTGTCACAAAGACCGAATAGGTGGTTGTGCCGGCATTGTTGTTGGGATGCTTCTTCAGCGTGTAGGATGGCTGCTTGGTGACACCCTTCACGACAATCTTGTCTGTCTGCATGGTGGTGGTGTCGGCACGGAAGTTGTTCAGGTAGAAGTCGATGTGGTCGGAATACTCACGGATGTGTCCGCTGCTCAGCTTGCCCCACGTCAGTTCGAGGCTCTCGCAGGTGTTGTACTGCAAAGGAATCACAGCCGACGCCGTCTTGTTCTTGTTCATATAGGTGTAAGGCGTGTAAGTGACCAACTGGTTGCGGTAGCGGTTCACGTAGAGGTCACCCGTGCTCACCTCAGGATACAGTTTGTTGAAGTCGTTGACCTTCGTGGTGAGTGATGACCACTTGGAACTCTTGTACACTTTCTTCTGGATGCTCTTGGCCAAGTCATCATAGAGGACTGGGACGATAGGGATGGCACCGTAGCGTCCTGTCTTCTTGAAGTAGCAGTAGTTGTCCATCCATTGTCCATTCCCCTTGTTGAAGGGGTCTGTCTGCTTGTAGAGTCCGTCGTAGAGGTCGCCCCACGCCGCATACTTGTCCTCGTCACTGCCGCTGGTCAAGTTGTTGATCACCACAATCTTCGTCTTCTTGACCACCTCCTCACGGGTGGGGATGTAGAGGGTGCCGTCGATGATCTTGCGCCACATGTCCAGCCAGACGCCCCTGAAGTTGGGGAAGATGCCCCAGTTCCTTTGTATGTAGTCTTCCGAATCCTTCGAGTCGTCCAGATTCTTGAAGTCCTCCGTCCAGATCAGCTCAGGGCCGTCCCACACAGCACCACCGTTCACACACGTCTGCTCCATCACCGTGCCGATGCCCGCAGCACCAGGGTACGTCTTGCCGTGATTCTTGCCCAGAATACCTTCCAGCGCACCGTTCCAACCACAGTTGTCATAGCGCACGCCATAGTTTTTGGCAAGACCTGCAATGAAGGGACCGAACGTCACACTCTCGTTGTTGTAGAAACAGGAGGAGGTCGTGTATTTGTACAGCCACAGGATGGCCTCTGGGTATTCCTTGCAAGCTGCCATCAATTTGCTGTTCTTCTTCAGCATGCCAATGGGGTTCAGCGGATGCGACCAGATATTGCCGCAGAAAGAGACGGTCAGCACACCGCCATACTGATGATGCATCGGCACCAACTTGGCAAACAGGGCAATGCGCGAAGCCTGCGTGCTCGAACTCATGTCGCCTGCCTCGTCAAAGCCCCAGAACTGCTCGGCGTAGTTCCAGCCCAAGAAATTCGGGTATGCCTTGAAGAAATACTCAAACGTCTCCAGGTCGTCATCCTGAATGTGGGTGTGACCACCAGAGGCTGGCTGGCAAGTGAACCACATGCCGTTTGCCTGACACACTGAAGCCCACGACTTGTAAGTGCGCACAGCACAGCGGGGCATCCTGTACATCTGAGTGCCAGGACCTTCGGAGTGGTCTTTGTCGTTCTTCCAAGCGTCGAACTGGCATGAAAGCGACAGGTTCATGCACACATACGGCTTGATGTCGTCAGGAATCAGGTCGATAATCTTCTGTGGGTCAGCACTGTTCCACACGTCGATGTGTATCATCCACAGCGGGTGTTCAGAGTCAATGGGTCGGCGTTCCTGAGCCGACACCGTCAGCGATGCCATCAAGAACATCACTGCCATGATTACAGAGGTAAAAATCTTCTTCATAAAAAACTGGTTTTGATATTCTGCGTGCAAAGGTACGTCAAATTCCACACGCCCACTTTACGCCACGTTTCCTATCCTTTTTCTCACGTTACATTTGTGAAATTCACATACAGAATGCAATAGAAGGAAGAACAAAAGGGTGAATAACAATTGGGAACTCACTTTTCACACAAAAACTAAAGTAGTTAGTGGGTAACTCTAAATGGCTTAAAAACTTACGCTCGCATTCTTTCCATACAATGAAAAAGTTTCATAAAAACATCATGTTCGAATTAGAGCTCAATTAGAACTCGATTAGAACTCGATTAGAACTCAATTAGAACTCAATTGGAACTCGATTAGAACTCAATTGGAACTCGATTGGAACTCGATTAGAACTCGATTAGAACTCAATTGGAACTCAATCGGACATTCTTTACTGAAAAAGTTGTCAAAAATGAAGGTGAACACTTGATGTGCCCACCTTCGTTTATTGATTATTTATGAGGATTATTTTTGAGTGCTTCCATTCTTATATTTGATGATGTTCACGCCCTTCTGCAAAGTCTCAACTTGCCTGTCCTCAAGCGTGTAAATCAGATATTCACCTAAGGGTAAATAAATTTTGAAAGTTTCAAAATATTTTTCTAAACTTTAGAAATTTTTCGAGAGCATAGGGAAATATGAAATAATAAAGAAGGAGTATTTATTGGCTAAGGTACTCACATTCGACAAAAAAAGTAAAAACTTGAGTTTTTCCTTTGTATTGTGCTCATTTAATCGTACCTTTGCACCATAACTAATCACATTTCATTACAATGGCTTTAATTGAAAGTATCGTTGCACGCGCAAAAGCAAACAAGCAACGCATTGTGCTCCCTGAATCTTTGGAGGAGCGCACTTTGACTGCCGCCGACAAGTGTCTTGCTGACGACATAGCCGACATCATCCTAATCGGCAACAAGAATGAGATTTTTGCCCAGGCTGAAAAGCTGGGACTGAACCACGTGGACAAGGCGACCATCATCGACCCTGCCACTTCGGAGAAGACGGAGGAGTATGCACAGCTGCTCTTCGAACTTCGCAAGAAGAAGGGCATGACCATCGAGGAGGCTCGCAAGCTGGTGATGAACCCGTTGTACTTCGGATGCCTCATCATCAAGAGCGGTGATGCTGACGGACAGATCAGCGGTGCCCTCTCCACAACAGGTGACACACTCCGTCCTGCCCTGCAAATCATCAAGTGTGCCCCTGGCATCACTTGTGTGAGCGGTGCGATGCTGCTCATCACCCAGACGCCTCAGTATGGCGAGGAGGGTGTGCTCGTGATGGGCGATGTGGCGGTGACCCCGATGCCAGATGCCAGTCAGTTGGCACAGATTGCTGTGTGCACGGCACAAACAGCGAAGAGTGTGGCAGGCTTTGCCGACCCTCGCGTGGCAATGCTGTCATTCTCCACGAAGGGAAGCGCGAAGCACGAAGTGGTCGACAAGGTGGTGGAGGCAACTCGGCTTGCCAAGGAACTCGACCCTGCCTTGAAGATTGATGGTGAGTTGCAGGCAGATGCCGCATTGGTTCCATCGGTCGGTCAGAAGAAGGCACCAGGCAGCGAGATAGCCGGAAAGGCAAATGTGCTGGTAGTGCCTTGTCTGGAAGTGGGCAACATCGCCTATAAGCTGGTGCAGCGTCTCGGCAATGCCGATGCCATCGGTCCGATCCTTCAGGGTATCGCCCGACCAGTGAATGACCTTTCAAGAGGTTGCAGTGTAGATGACATTTACAAGATGGTGGCAATCACCGCTTGCCAAGCAATGGACGCAAAGGATTGAAGAATTGAAAAATTGAAGAATTGAAGATGAAGAAAATATTAGTTCTTAACTGTGGCAGCAGTTCTATTAAATATGCATTGTATGACATGACGGATCAGAGCGTGATCACGTCGGGAGGTATTGAAAAGATTGGGTTGCCTGACTCGTTCATCACCGTGAAACTGCATGGTGAGAAACATAAAATGGAGAAGCCCGTGAAGGAACACACAGCAGGTGTGCAGTGGATTTTCGAGGTGCTGACCAAAGGCGAGTTCTCCGTGTTGAGAAGCCTTGACGAACTGGACGCTGTGGGTCACCGCATGGTGCATGGTGGCGAGAAGTTCAACAAGTCGGTGCTGCTCACTCCTGAGGTGATGGAGGCATTTGCCGCTTGCAACGACTTGGCGCCCCTCCACAACCCTGCCAACATCAAGGGTGTGAATGCGGTGAGTGCTTTGCTCCCCAACATTCCACAGGTGGGCGTGTTCGACACCGCCTTCCATCAGACGATGCCTGACTACGCTTATATGTACGCCCTGCCCTACGAGCTGTATGCAAAGTATGGCGTGCGTCGCTATGGTTTCCACGGAACGAGCCACCGCTACGTGAGTCAGCGCGTTTGTGAGTTCTTGGGCGTGAAGCCTGAAGGCAAGAAAATCATCACCTGCCACATCGGCAACGGTGCTTCCATCGCTGCCGTGAAGGATGGCAAGTGTGTGGACACCTCAATGGGTTTGACGCCATTGGAGGGATTGATCATGGGTACTCGTTCGGGTGACATCGACGCTGGTGCCGTGACCTTCCTGATGGACAAACTGGGATTGGACACAAAGGGCATCAGCAACCTCCTGAACAAGCAATCAGGCTTGCTGGGTGTGAGCGAAGGTTCTTCTGACTTCCGCGACATTTTGGCAGGCATTGCCAACGGCAACGACAAGGCGCGTCTTGCCAAGGACATGTATTGCTACCGCATCAAGAAATACATTGGCGAGTACGCTGCCGCAATGGGTGGTGTGGACATCATCCTCTTCACCGGTGGTGCTGGCGAGAACCAGTATGAGGTGCGTGAGGGCGCCACGAAGGGCTTGGAGTTCATGGGCATCAAACTCGACGACGCTAAAAACAAGGCTTGTCGTGCGAAGGAGGCGATCCTCTCTGCCGACGACTCGAAGGTGACCATCTGCTGCATCCCAACGGATGAGGAGCTGATGATTGCATTGGACACATTGGAATTGACAAAATAAAAAATAGAATGAGCGAAGATTATAACGACAGCGAAGAAATCATGGAAGAGCCATTGGAGGACGAGGCGCTGGATGCTTCTCCTCCTGCTTCGGGACAGCCACCCAAGAGTGACTATGACCCCACCGTGATGAAAGACAGTATCACGCACCATCTGAGTGGCATGTACCAGAACTGGTTCCTGGATTATGCCTCATACGTGATTCTGGAACGTGCGGTGCCTCACATCATGGACGGCTTGAAGCCTGTGCAGCGACGCATTCTCCACTCAATGAAGCGGATGGATGACGGACGCTACAACAAGGTGGCAAACATCGTGGGACACACCATGCAGTTCCACCCTCACGGCGATGCCTCCATCAAGGATGCGTTGGTGCAGATGGGACAGAAGAACCTGCTCATCGACTGCCAGGGTAACTGGGGCAACATCCTCACGGGTGACGATGCCGCTGCTGGTCGTTATATCGAGGCTCGACTCTCAAAGTTTGCACTCGACATCTTGTTCAACCCCAAGACCACCGAGTGGAAGCTTTCTTACGACGGACGAAACAAGGAACCCATCTCATTGCCAGTCAAATTCCCACTCCTCCTCGCTCAGGGAGTGGAAGGCATCGCGGTGGGCTTGAGTTCCAAGATTCTACCCCATAACTTCAACGAATTGTGTGACGCTGCCGTGCATTACCTGCATGAGGAGCCTTTCCAACTCTATCCCGACTTCCAGACGGGTGGCTCCATCGATGTGTCGAAGTATAACGACGGTCAGCGTGGCGGCACGGTACGAGTGCGTGCCAAGATTGAGAAACGCGACAGCAAGACCCTTGCCATCACGGAGCTTCCTTACGGCAAGACAACCGGTTCGCCCTCGAAGCCCAGCCAGTTCATCGACTCCATCCTGAAAGCCATTGAGAAGGGAAAGATCAAGGCGCGCAAGGTGGAAGACCTGACGGCTGCAGGTGTGGAGATTGTCATCCACCTGATGCCTGGTGCATCGAGCGACAAGACCATCGATGCCTTGTATGCCTTCACCGATTGTGAAATCAGCATCTCACCGAACTGCTGCGTCATCGACGATAGAATGCCGAAGTTCCTGACGGTGAGCGACGTGCTGCGCAAGAGTGTGGATTACACGAAGTACCTCATCAAGCGAGAACTGGAAATCCGTCGAGGTGAACTCTTGGAGCAACTGCATTTCTGTTCGTTGGAGAAAATCTTCATTGAGGAGCGCATCTACAAGGCAAAGGAATTTGAGAACGCCAAGACGATGGACATCGCTTGTGAATATGTCGATGGACGCTTGAAACCTTTCTATGAGCAGTTTGTGCGTGAGGTGACGAAGGATGACATCCTGAAACTCATGGAAATCAAGATGGCTCGCATCCTCAAGTTCAACAAGGACAAGGCGGATGAGCTGATTGCCCGTCTGAAGGCAGAACTGGAACAGATTGAACGCGACCTTGCCAACCTCGTGGAGGTGACCGCCGACTGGTTCCGTTTCCTGAAGAAGAAATATGGTGCAGAGCATCCACGCTTGACGGAGATTCGCAACTTCGACACCATCCAGGCAGCCACCGTGGCAGAAGCCAACCAGAAGCTCTATATCAACCGTACAGAAGGATTCATCGGCACTGGCTTGAAGAAGGACGAGTTCGTCACCAACTGCTCCGACATCGACGACATCATCATCTTCTACAAGGATGGCACCTACAAGGTCATCAAGGTGGCAGAGAAGGTGTTCATTGGTGAAACGGAACGCAGCAAGGCTGAGAAACGGAAGGTGGAGGTGATTCATGTGGCGGTGTTCAAGAAGAACGACACGCGCACCATCTACAATGCCACCTACAAGGACGGCAAGACGGGCATCACCTACATCAAACGCTTCAATGTGTCGGGTGTGACCCGCGACCGCGAATACGACATCACGATGGGTACACCTAAGTCGAAAGTGACATGGTTCTCAGCCAACAGCAACGGTGAAGCCGAAATCATCAAGGTGACGCTGAAACCACAGGAGAAGCTGAAGAAGCTGGTGTTTGAGAAGGATTTCAGCGAGGTGGACATCAAAGGCAGGGCAGCACGAGGCAATCAGCTGACCAAGCACGAGATATTCCGCATCCAGCTGAAAGCTCATGGTGGCAGCACGTTGGGCGGCTTGAAAGTGTGGTGGGATCCTGACATCCAGCGTATCAACTACGATGAGCACGGCGAGTATCTGGGTGAGTTCATGAACAACGACCAGATTCTGGTGGTGCTGAAGACAGGCGAGTACTACCTGACCAACTTCGATGCCAACAACCACTACGAGCAGAACGTCCTGCGCATTGAGAAATACAAGGAGAAGAAAGTGTGGACGGCGGTGTTGTGGGATGCGGAGAATCAGAACCAGCCCTACATCAAGCGTTTCATGTTTGAGGACTCTAAGAAGAAGCAGAGCTTCCTCGGCGAGAATCCCGACAGCACCCTGATTCTCTTGACAGACACCCCTTACCCGTTGCTGGAACTGACGTTCAACGAACCTGACAAGTTCCGCGGTCCGCTGCAGGTGGATGCCGAAGAGTTCATCGGTGTGAAAGGTTTCAAGGCAAAGGGTAAGCGTCTCACTACATTTGCATTGGCAAAGGTGAAGGAACTGGAACCTGTCCGCGTGCCTGAACCCGAAGTGGAAGAAGAACCTGTGGAGGAAATAGAAGAGGTGATCGACCCCGACGAGGGCAAGAGCGATGGCGACATCCGCGATGAAATCACAGGACAGCTGAAACTCTTCTAAAAACCCTCTCTGTCCTACAGACATCCCCCCTTGATGGGGAGCGGAGTAATTGAAGATCATGAGATATCTGTATATAATAATGTATAAAGGCTTGGCAATGGCAATCCTGCTATTGCTAAGTCTTTATGCTTATAGCCAAGACTCTCAACCCTCAAATCTCAACCTTCAGCTCGGCGGAGCCAATCCTCAAACCTCAAATCTTAACAAGGAAGTCCTTCACTCCTCCATGATTGGTGTGGGTTCTTCCAACATCCTTGACACTTATCTCTCTTCCTACAACTATACGGGCACAGACATCCGCATCCAGCGAGAAACGATGCGCATGACGAATCTGTGGGGAGGGCGAGTGTCCAACCAGTCATTGATTGACCTCAATGGCGACATCAACAAGAATCATGCCCGCAACATTGATGAATATGCTGGAGGCATCCGCTATTCGCAGGGATGGTTCTACAACTTCTTCAACGGAAACACCGTCAATCCGGTGGAGCATTCCGCGGCTCGGTTCAATGTGGCGGCGGGTTTAGCGGCTTCGGGCTATCTGGGTGTGGTGTATATAGACAGGAGCGGCAACAACCCTGCTCAGGCAAAGGCGGATTTGATGATTGACGTGAGTGCTTTGGCAACCTACGATATGGTGATTGCCAGGCATCATTACCTTTGGCGCTACCAAGTCACCTTCCCCTTGATAGGAATGGCTTTCTCGCCGAATTACGGACAAAGCTATTACGAGGCATTTGTGGCGAAACACTATGACCACAACGTAGTCTTTGCATATCCGGGTAACATGCCGTCCATGCGTCACAAGCTGACTCTCGACGTTCCCATCAAGCGTTACACCCTGCGTGTAGGCTATGTGGCTCAGTTCAATCAATCGATGTTCAACCACCTGAAGTATCACAGCTACTCGCATGACTTCATGATTGGCTTCAACAAATACCTGTATCGCCGATGAGACACTTCGCACATAACATATTTAGATTCTTCACCCTGCACCTTTCACTTCTCACTATCGCAGCATGCCTGCTCGCATCCTGTGTGAAGGAAGACTACTTTGACAACTCCAAGCAGGGAAACTACGAAGCTCTTTGGCGCATCATGAATGAGCACTACTGCTTTTTCGACTACAAGAAGCAAGAGTTGGGTGTGGATTGGGACGAGATACACGGACGCTATGCCTACAAGATCAATGAGAAGATGACCAATGCCCAACTGTTTGAGGTGTTGACGGAGATGCTTTCCGAACTGCAAGATGGACATGTGAACCTCAGTGCTTCCTTTGATTTTGGACGCAACTGGAGTTTCTTCGAGGATTATCCTGAGAACTACAACGACAGCATTGCTAAACTCTACTTGGGACACAACTACCGCATCGCTTCGGGCTTGAAGTATATCATCTTGGATGACAATATTGGATATGTGCGTTGTGAATCTTTCGAGGATGGTGTAGGTGACGGCAATGTCAGTGTCATGCTACAAAGTCTAGCATTATGCAAGGGGTTGATTATAGATGTGCGTGGAAATGGAGGAGGGCAACTCGATAAGGCACGCACATTGGCATCACATTTCACAAATGAACGTTTGCTTGTGGGGTATATCTCCCACAAGACAGGAAAGGGACGCAATGACTTATCTTCCCCCAAAGCAGAATATCTCGACCCTGCCTCTGATGGCATCCGTTGGCAGAAGCCTGTGGTGGTGCTCACCAACCGTGGCGTCTACTCAGCTGCCAACGACTTCATCAAATGCATAAAACTCTGTCCCAATGTCACCATTATGGGTGACCGTACAGGAGGAGGCTCTGGTATGCCTTTCAATAATGAATTACCTAATGGATGGACGGTCCGTTATAGTGCGGTGATCTTTTATGACAAAGATATGAAACATACGGAATTCGGCATTGACCCAGACATCTTCCTATCGTTTTCTGGTGCGGACATCGCTCAGAATAAGGATACTTATATTGAAAAAGCACGGGAATATTTGTCCAAGTCCCAATAAAGTGCTACCTTTGCAGCACTTTAATTTTTAATCGTTAATTAACCCAAGCGCTTGTGGCGGAATTGGTAGACGCGCCAGACTTAGGATCTGGTATCTCCGATGTGCAGGTTCGAGTCCTGTCAGGCGCACAAAAAAGGGAACAGCAGACGCTGTTCCCTTTTGTTATATTCCTTGGATTTTATTTCTCTTTGTCAGCAGTTCGTGCAGCAATACGTCCTGACACCATAATCTCCGTGAGGGCATTGCCACCCAATCGGTTACCACCATGAATGCCACCCGTCACCTCACCTGCTGCAAAAAGTCCAGGAATGGGTTTGCCGGAATTGTCCAACACCCTACGCCAAGTGTCCACCTTCAATCCACCCATCGTATGATGTGCTGCGGGTGCCATCACTCGAATAGTCAGCACAACACTATCCAATGAATACGTGGAAGGATCGTATGAGCCGTCGGCTTTCTTCTGGGCACGACCAATCAACGAAGTGGCAAACTTCTTCCCTACTCCCTCTGGCTCTTTTCCAGCCATGATGGCTTGATCGTAAGCACGGATGGTCTTGACGATGGTGCCTGGATCCGCACTCAACTTGAGCGATTTCAGCAGTTCGGGCAGCTGTTCCACCGTTCGTGCATATTGCTTGCCAGGAATGTCAACACCTCTAATGTCGTTAGGTTCCGTTGTGGTTTCGCCTCCAATATAAAGGAATGCGCCAGCTTTGCCATTGATGTTGGCACCCGTCTTGAAGGCCTTGATACACAACACGTCACGTTCTTGGGCTTCATCCACGAAACGCTTACCCGTCTCAGGATTGACAAAGATGGCATCGGAAATGCTTCCGAAAGCGATGTTACCATAATCAGCAAATGATAGCGGCATCAATTGTGTCCATCCCATACCCGTCACCGATGCCCCCACATCTTGCGCCATCTCAATGCCATCG
>JAGCDQ010000052.1 GCA_017651245.1 Bacteroidaceae bacterium
AATCACCTCGAAGAAGTTCAAGGACCAGTGTTCCCTCCAGTTCGCCTACTTGGTGGAGACCATCAAGAAGACCATCAGCGGCAAGGAGAAGTCTTACACCCTCCGCACCCCACTCTCCGCATGGGGCATCGTGGATGCAGAAGGCGAAGGGAACGGCGGTGGTGAGAACAACGGCGGCACCAACACTGGAGGCGACTCTGGTGGTGACAACAACGGAGGCAACAACGGTGGTGGCGACGATCAGGGAGATGGAACCTTCTAATGGTTAAAGGTTAAAGACCATGGAAAAGAAGCGTTGGATTGAGTTAGCGGTGAAGATTGTAGTAGCTGCACTCACAGCATTTCTGACAGCATTGGGAACAACCAGTTGTATGCGATGCTTGATGTAAAGGTTAAAGGTAAAAGGTTATAGGTTAAAGAGCCATGCGGGGTGTTCGATAACCGATAACCGATGAACGATAACCGAGAAAAAGGGGAGGCTCCGAAACGGTTCCTCTCCTTTTTTTGCGAAAAATTTGGTAGTGTTCTGAATTAGTCGTAACTTCGCACATCCAAAAACCTATTCATTTATCTTTAACATTTATGTGGTTATGAAAACTAAACTATTTTTTGCATTGATGGTGGTCTTCACGATGAAGGCTGGTGCAGTGTTTGCACAAACGAAAAGTACGGAATTGGAAGAAGGCGGTACGGGACCTTACAAGGCTATCATGTACGAGGTGGACGGATTTGGGGAACACACGGTGTTCGCGCCCAAGGACCTGTCTAAGTTCAACGCGAAGAATCCGCTCCCTGTGTTGGTGTGGGGCAATGGCGGATGTGCGAACTCTCCTCGTGGTCATGAGAAGTTCTTGAACGACATCGCTTCTTACGGATATATCGTGCTTGCCACTGGCGTGATGCCTGCCGAGGGTGCTCCTCGTGGCATGGGCGGCGGCATGGGCATGGGCAGCCAGTCGCGCACGGAACAGCAAGTGGAGTCGATGGATTGGGCGTTCGTGCAGAATGAAGACAAGAACAGTCCTTACTATCAGAAAATCGACACGAAGAACATCTGCATCGCAGGTATGTCTTGTGGTGGTTTGCAGGCGCTCTTCAATTGCTTCGACAAGCGCGTGACTTCCATCATGATTTGCAACAGCGGTCTGCTGAACGATGGCGGCAACTCTCCTATGGGTGGAATGCCCAGCGTGCCTAAGGACAAGCTGAAGGACATCCACTGCCCTATCATGTACATGCTGGGTGGCGAATCGGACATTGCCTATGCGAACGGTATGGATGACTTCAAGCGCATCTCTCATGTTCCTGCTATCGCCGTGAACCTGCCTGTGGGTCATGGTGGCACTTACAACCAGGCTCATGGTGGCGAGTTCGCCATTGTGGCTCGTGCATGGCTGGATTGGCAGCTGAAGGGTGACAAGGACGCTTCGAAGATGTTTGTGGGCGACGCTCCTGCCATCCTGCAACGTCCTGACTGGAAACTGGAAAAGAATGCGAAAGTAAAGTAGATACTCCCGTATCAACGGTAGAAGGTGCAAAGGTGGTGCAAACCGAGGAAAATCATCTCATTGATTTTGTATTTCGCTCGGTTTTCGCTACCTTTGCACTCGTTATGAGCATATCCATTGAATTAAGGAACCTGACAACGGGTTATCAGGTGAAGGGAGGCGAGAAGGTGATTGCCTCTGGATTGAACGCAACTTTGAACAGCGGTGAGATGATTTGTCTGCTGGGTCCTAACGGAGCTGGCAAATCGACCTTGCTGCGCACCTTGGCGGGTTTCCAACCAGCCTTGGGCGGCGAGGTGGAGGTGATGGGACACAACATCAAGAAGTGTGAGAGCAAGGACTTGGCGCGCATGATGAGTGTGGTGCTGACCGACAACTCGGACATCAAGAACATGACTGCCGAGGAAGTGGTGGCGATGGGTAGAAGTCCCTACACTGGCTTCTGGGGCAAGTTGCGTGAGAAGGACAAGCTGGTGGTGAAGAAAAGCCTCGGATGGGTGGGCATTGAGGACTTGGCTCCCCGAAAGATGCAGACCCTCTCTGACGGTGAACGGCAGAAGGTGATGATTGCGAAGGCGATTGCCCAAGAGACCCCCATCATCCTGCTCGACGAACCCACTGCCTACCTCGACTATCCCAGCAAGATTGCGATGATGCTTTTGCTGCACCGATTGGCGAAGGCGTTGAAGAAGACCATCTTCATGAGCACGCACGACTTGGAGCACGCCCTGCAAGTGGCTGACCAAGTGTGGCTGCTCGACCACGAGCGAGGACTTTCCACGGGAATGCCTGAAGACTTGTGCATCGACGGCAGCATAGAACAATATTTTGCCAAGGAGAACATGACGTTCAACCGCGAGTCATGCACCTTCTCCATCGAGCATGAGACTGCCCGAGACCTCATCGTGAAGGGTAAGGAAGACACCCTCGAATACCGCCTCTGCTGCAAGGCACTGCTCCGTAACGGCATGCAGCCTGTGGCATCGGCAGAAGGCACGAACGCCACCACCGACGTGACCGTCAGCATCCCAGGTGACGGCACCTACCGCCTCATCGAGAAGGGCAAGGAGACGGTGAAGGTGGAGAAGATTCAGCACTTGCTCCACATGATCGTGCCTGCCATCACCAAGTATCACATATCAGCCATCCGCGAGGCTGCCGAAATGAATCAATATGAATAGACTTATCCTTTTCACCCTGACGGTGCTGTGCACCAGTATGTCCATGTGGGCACAAGAGACGATGGAGCAAGCGATGTTTGAGTCGATGCGAGACGATGACAAAGCGGTGATTGTGGCGGTGCACAAAGATGCGGAAAGCGGCATCGGCAGCACGGGCATCGAACGTCTCAACCAACGTTTACGCAACGCCTACCCCAACTACGCCTTCCGCGAGGCTTGCACCACCCAAGGAGCGATGGCACAGGCACCCGACCCCGACGAACTGTTCAGCCAACTGGCGAAGGATGGTTACACGCACGTGCTGGTGCAGTCGTCCAGTCTCACGAACGACTTGGATGTGCAGTACCTTCGTCACATCGTGGAAGCTGCCAAAGGGAAGTTCAAGCACGTGCGTCTGGGAGAACCGCTGCTGAGCGATAGGAGCGACTATGAGAAAGTGGCGGACATCGCCATCAACACCTTCAGTGTGCCGAAAGAGATGAATGTGCTGGTATGCAACGGCAACGGGGAGGATGACGCTTCGTACATGCTGTTGGATTACATTTTACGCGACGAAAGTGAAGGAGATTGGATGCTCGCCACCACGAACGGCATCCCTACCCTCGACCACCTCGTACAAGTGCTGAAAAGACAAAAGGTGAAGAAGGTGCATCTGGTGCCCTTCAATGCCGAGGCAAGCAGCTTGATGCGCAGCGAATGGATGAAGAAACTGCAACAGGCAGGATGCAAGGTGACGATGGAGAGCCGCACGCTGATTGACCAAGAAGGGGTTGCCAGTCTCTTCGAGGAACACGTGCGTCAGGCAGAACAGTTCCGTCGCCTCACGCCCAAAGAACAGAAAATCATTACACGATAACATGCCCAGCCCCTATCTCGAAATCAAAGGACTGACCAAACGCATCGGACACCGCGTGCTGTTTGAGGATATCTCGTTCACCATCAACGAGCGTGAGCACATTGGACTCATTGCCAAGAATGGAACGGGCAAATCGACCTTGCTCAGCATCATTGCGGGCAAGGAGGGCGACGATGGGGGCACGATGATCTTCCGCAACGACCTGAAAGTGGGCTATCTGGAACAGACACCCACCATCGAAGCCAAGGAACTGGAGGGAAAGAACGACGAGTACCTGCAACGCTACAAGCGATTCCTCACCCAGATGAAAATCACGGAGGAGGAAGCGGCAAGACCCGAAGCCCAACTGAGCGGCGGTCAGGTGAAGAGGATTGCCCTCTCGAGGGTGCTGGCTGGAGAACCCGACCTGCTCATCCTCGACGAGCCGACGAACCACCTCGACTTGGAGATGATTGAATGGCTGGAGAATATGCTGAGCCGTTCGACGATGGCGATTCTGATGGTGACGCACGACCGTTATTTCCTCGACCGCATCTGCTCGAGCATCATCGAGATGGACAACTCGCGCATCTACACCTACAAGGGCAACTACTCGTATTATCTGGAGAAGCGGCAAGAACGCATCGACAACATGAATGCGGAGATTGCGCGCGCGAACAACTTATATAGAACAGAACTGGAATGGATGCGCTCCACCCCTTGTGCCCGCACCTCAAAGGCGAGATACAGGATTGAGTCGTTCTACGAACTGGAGAAGCGTGCCAAGCAACGCATTGAGGAACGCAACGTGCGGCTGGAGATGGGCGGCACCTACATCGGCAACAAGATTTTTGAGGCAAGAGATGTGTGCAAGGCATTTGGCGAACACATCATCCTCAAGAACTTCAACTATAACTTCACCCGATACGAGAAACTGGGCATCGTGGGCAACAACGGAACGGGCAAATCGACCTTCGTGAAGATGCTGCTCGGACTGGAACCCCACGACAGCGGCACTATCGACATTGGTGAGACGGTGCGCTTCGGCTACTACTCGCAGCAGGGAATGGCGTTCAAGGAGGAACAGAAGGTGATTGATGCCGTGAGGGACATCGCGGAATATGTGGATATGGGCAACGGCGAGAAGCTGTCTGCCAGCCAGTTCTTGCAACACTTCCTCTTTCCACCCGAGGAGCAGCACAGCTACATCTACAAGTTGAGTGGTGGCGAAAGGAGGCGACTGTATCTCTGCACCGTGCTGATGAAAGCCCCCAATTTCCTCATCCTCGACGAGCCGACCAACGACCTCGACATCGTGACCCTGCAAATCTTGGAGGACTACCTCAAGAACTTCAGGGGATGCCTCATCATCGTGAGTCACGACCGCTACTTCATGGACCGAGTGGTTGACCACACGCTGGTCTTTCACGGCAACGGCGACATTCAGGACTTCCCAGGCAGTTACAGCCAGTATCGTGACTGGAAGGAACAGAACGAGCGGCAGGCATCGGCAGAGAAAGCCGCACCCAAGGAGGAGAAGAAGCCCGACGGAAGAAACCAGAACCGTGCCCGACGCCTCACCTTCAAGGAGAAGCAAGAGTTCGCCCAACTAGAAAAAGACATCGCCGCCCTCGAAGCGGAAAAGAAGAAAATAGAAACAGCCCTCTGTGGCGGCACCACCTCGGTGGATGAAATCACAGAGATGAGCAAACGCCTGCCCCTGCTCAACGACGAACTGGAGGAGAAGGAAATGCGCTGGCTCGAACTATCAGAATTTGCATCATGAACATCACTTCAGCCACTTACGTAGGCTCCAAGCCACACCACACCCAATGCCCCAACGACGGACGCCCAGAGTATGCGTTCATCGGACGAAGCAACGTGGGGAAGTCTTCCCTCATCAATGCCCTCACAGGCAGGAAGAACCTCGCCCTCACCTCTGCCACACCCGGCAAGACGATGTGCATCAACCACTTCCTCATCAACAACCAGTGGTACATCGTCGATTTGCCTGGCTACGGCTATGCCCAACGAGGCAAGAGTGCGATGGAGAAGTTGAAGACGATGATCAGCAGTTATGTGCTGGAACGTGAACAGCTCACCTGCCTCTTCGTACTCATCGACATCCGTCACGACCCCCAGAAAGTGGACCTCGCGTTCTTGCATTTCCTCGGCAGCAACGGGGTTCCCTTCGCGATTGTCTTCACCAAAGCCGACAAACTTCCACCCTCGAAAGTGAAGTCAACCGCCAACAAATATCTGGAATCGCTCAAGGAGGATTGGGAGGAACTGCCCACCTATTTCATCACCAGTGCGACCAACAAACTGGGAAAGGATGAATTGCTGGATTACATCGAAAACATCAACAAAAACCTATAAGAATCGCTCAGGAGTACGTTCCTGAGCATTTTTTTTGCAAATTTATTTGGTATTACAAAAATAATCACTACTTTTGCACCATCTTTTTGGGACAACTGAAACACATTTACAAAAGAAAAGCTTTGTCTCAAAAACACCAATCTCAAAATATCATTCTAACTATTATAGGGTCTTGCGGTTTTACCACAGTGATGCTGTCTTGTATATGACTTCGCCATCACCACAAAACCATTCAATACCAACCGCAATTCCAACAAACCATTTACATATGTATAATTTAGAAGAACTCAATCGCAAGGAGAAGGAAGAATTGCTCAACATCGCCAACGAGTTGGGCATCAAGAATGCTGAAAAGATGGACGACCTCACTCTGCGTCTGACCATCATCGATGAGCAAGCCACAAACTTTGCATCCACTGCGGCATCCAATGAAAAGAATGGACGCAAGCGTTCACGTGTCAGCATTAAGAATGTGGACCGCGTATATTCTGCCAATCAAGACAAGGTCAAGAAAATTGATAAGACCATGAAGGTGACGAAAGATGAATCCATGTTCGCTGCCCTTTCTGATGACGAGAAGGCAATGCTCACCCCTACAGAAGAGGAGCAAGAGACAGGGAAGAAGGAGCAGGAATCCGTCTCAGAAGCCGCTGAGCCCAAGAAACGTGGACGTAAGCCCAAGGTGAAGGAAGAGGAGCAAGAAGCAGAGAACAAAGTGCAAGAAGAGATGACTGAAGAGGCTCCTGCAACCAAGAAGCGTGGTCGCAAGTCCAAAGCGAAGGAGGAAACCAGCATGGAGGTGACTGAGGAAGTGAAAATGGAGGGAGAGAAAGAAGAGCAGCCCGTGCAGACTTCTTTCGACTTTGTGCCTGAGGAAGCATTTGCCCAGACAGATCATCCCAAGACTATTTTCTCCAGCATGGAAGAGACAGCCAAGGCTACCGCTGATTCTGATTTCATCATCCTGCAAGATGTACCAGCAGATAATGCGTACATCCCTACAGAAAGCGTGTTCGACCGCTTCAACAGCAGATTATCAGAAAAAGTAAACGAACAACCCATATACGAAGAAGAAGAACCTTTCGAGGATTTCATCCCTGTAGGTCCAACTTCCAAAAAGGAAAAACTCGTCAAGGAGAAGCCTTACGAGTTTGACGACATCATCCGTGTGAGCGGTGTGCTGGAAACAGTTGACAACTATGGTTTCTTGCGCAGTAGCGACTACAACTACCTGCCCTCCCCCGATGATGTGTATGTGAATCTGCAACAGATTAAGCACTTCGGATTGAAGACAGGTGATGTGGTGGATGGTTTTGTGCGTCCTCCAAGAGAAGGCGAACGCTTCTTCCCACTTGTCAGTGTGGAGAAAATCAATGGTTGCGACCCAGCCCGTGTGCGCGACCGTGTGGGATTCGAGTTCCTCACCCCACTCTTCCCTGACGAGAAGTTCAAGCTCTGCAAGGGTTTCAACGACAGCAAGTCGTCACGCGTTGTTGATCTCTTCTCGCCTATCGGTAAAGGACAACGTGCCCTCATCGTGGCTCAACCCAAGACAGGTAAGACCATGCTGATGAAGGACATTGCGAACTCGATTGCAGCCAATCACCCAGAAGCTTATCTGATGATGCTCCTCATCGATGAACGTCCTGAGGAAGTAACGGATATGGCAAGAACGGTGAATGCTGAAGTGATTGCCAGCACGTTCGATGCCCCAGCAGAGAATCATGTGAAAATTGCAGGCATCGTGCTCGAGAAAGCAAAGCGTATGGTGGAAAGCGGACATGACGTGGTCATCTTCTTGGATTCCATCACCCGTTTGGCTCGTGCTTACAATACTGTTTCTCCTGCTTCAGGTAAAGTGCTCTCTGGTGGTGTGGATGCCAATGCCCTCCACAAGCCCAAGCGTTTCTTTGGTGCTGCCCGCAACATTGAGAACGGTGGTTCACTCACCATCATTGCCACAGCCCTCATCGACACGGGTTCCAAGATGGATGAAGTCATCTTCGAGGAATTCAAGGGTACGGGTAACATGGAGTTGCAGCTTGACCGCAGCCTCGCCAACAAGCGCGTCTTCCCTGCTGTCAACCTCACCGCTTCTTCTACTCGTCGCGACGACTTGTTGCAAGACCAAACGACGCTCAACCGCATGTGGGTGCTCCGCAACCATCTTGCTGATATGACGGCGATGGAGGCAATGGACTTCGTGATGAAACAGATAGAACGCACGAAGAACAACGAAGAGTTCCTTATCAGTATGAATGGATAAGAGAGAATTAAAGAATTGAAAAATTGAAGGATTGAAGTTGGTCATCACGTTAGCCAAAATCTTCAATCCTTCATTTTTTTTCAGTTCCTCAAAACTTCAATTTCTCAAAACTTCAACTTTTTCAGTCCCCCAAACTTCAATTTTTCAACTCTTCAATTCTTCAACCCTTCTTCACTTCCCCTCACACAATTCCATATACTGTTTCACATCCTTGTTCTCTCTGAATGCCTCTGGTGCCCGACCATAGATTTCATCAATTTGTGGCGTAGTGGTTGGGAAACCAAACTGATTGTAGGCATTGTCGCAAAGCACGAGGAAGTAAGTCAAGCCCAATACATTGTCGAAGTTGGCAGTCACAAAATCCGTTTCCAGTTTGTCTATTGCCAAGCGTAATGTTCCCTCCTCTTCGCCCAACTGACACAGGATTTCGTCGTGGTCGTAACCATCCAAAATCATCATGCTCTCCTTGCGAGGCAACTCCTGCAAAAGGAACATCAATGAATCACGCTGGGTCATGAATGCATAGAATTTATCATTCAGCGGAGTACCCTCCACTTTCATGGCGTTGTTCAAGTCTATCACCTTAATGTTGCCTTCCTCCAGGATAATCGGAATATTGTCCCCACTCTTACCGAAGAACATCCTCACACACATCACGGAATCCACAGGTCCCGTCATCGTAAATGCACCATGCAGAATCTTGCAGGAATCCACCGCCTTAGTATCTTCACCACCAATGGGACGCAGGTACACCATATCACCATCATAGAACGACTGCAACGCAGTACCCGTGATGTTGTAACTTGTCGAGCAAGCTGCCAACACCACCGTCATCAATCCGGCTATTGCCATATGGAACACCTTTTTCATGTCTCCGATTTCGTTGTTATGATGGAAATTCGGCACAAAAATAGAAAAACAATCCCACCTGACAAAATATTTAGCATTCCTTAAAGGTCAATTAAACTTTGTTTAACTTTTAACACATAAAAAAGGGGCACTTCCATCGAAGCACCCCCCATTTTATCGTATCTTTTCTTTAAGAATCAAACGAAGATTTCCTCCCCATACACATTAGAACTCAGCAGTCTTTGGCGTACGTGGGAACGGAATGACATCGCGGATGTTCTGCATACCTGTGACGAAGAGGATGAGACGCTCAAAACCAAGTCCGAAACCTGCATGAGGACAAGAACCGAACTTGCGCGTATCGAGATACCACCACATATCCTTCATCGGAATGTTGCGCTCCTCGATTTCGCCCATCAGTTTTCCATAATCCTCTTCACGGACAGAACCACCAATAATCTCACCAATCTGTGGGAAGAGCACATCGGTACCCTGTACGGTCTGAGCCATTTCCTGACCGTCGAGCACAGGATTCTTTTCGTCTATCTTCATGTAGAAAGCCTTGATGGCCTTGGGATAGTGAGTCATGATGACAGGCTTCTTGAAGTATTCCTCAACGAGATAACGCTCATGCTCGGAAGCAAGGTCATCGCCCCAGTTGCAAGGGAACTCAAACTTGCGACCATCCTTGATAGCCTGCTGAAGGATACGGATACCCTCCGTGTAGTCGAGGCGTACGAAATCTTCCTTGAGGACACCTTCGAGGCGCTCGATGAGTCCCTTGTCAATCATCTTGTTGAGGAACTCAAGGTCATCCCTACAGTTATCGAGTGCCCACTTCACACAATACTTGATGAAATCCTCTTCCAAGTCCATCAGGTCAGGCAGATCCATGAACGCGATTTCAGGTTCAATCATCCAGAACTCTGCCAAGTGGCGAGGCGTGTTGGAGTTCTCAGCACGGAAGGTAGGACCGAACGTGTAGATAGCACCCAATGCTGTAGCACCCAGTTCACCTTCCAACTGACCAGAAACCGTCAGAGAAGTCTGCTTGCCGAAGAAATCGTCATCATAGATGATAGATCCGTTCTCGTCTTTCTTCAGGTCGTAGAGGTTCTTGGTCGTCACCTGGAACATCTGACCGGCACCCTCACAGTCGGAAGCGGTAATGATGGGGGTGTGGAAGTAGAAGTAACCATGCTGGTGGAAGTAAGTGTGAATAGCCATCGCCATATTGTGACGAATGCGCATCACAGCTCCAAACGTATTGGTACGTAGACGCATGTGAGCATACTGACGCATATACTCGAAGGATTGTCCTTTCTTCTGCATGGGGTAGTCAGCAGGGCACTCACCAAACACCTTGATGTCGGTTGCCTGCACCTCCACCGCCTGTCCTGAACCGATAGATTCCACCATCGTACCCGTCACAGAAAGACAAGCACCAGTAGTGATCAGTTTCATCATTTCAGGGTCGAACTTCTCCACATCTGCCACCACCTGCACATTCTTGATGGTGGAACCATCGTTGAGGGCGATGAAGTTGACAGCCTTGCTGCCACGCTTCGTACGCACCCATCCCATCACGGTGACCTCTGCACCAAAGTCGGTGCGCTGAAGGAGGTCTATGATTTTTGTTCTTTTCATTCTCTTAACTCTTGAACTCTTAAACTCTTGAACTTATTCATAGTGTCCCGTGTGCAACATTGCCACTTCCTGCTCAGTGAGGAAACGCCAGTCGCCACGCTTGATACCCTTCTTGGTGAGACCTGCGAACATCACGCGGTCGAGCTTGCAAACTCGGTAACCGAGGCTTTCGAAGATACGACGCACGATGCGGTTCTTACCAGAGTGAATCTCGATGCCCACCTGCTTGCGGTCAGTCTCAGAAGCATAGCTGATAGCATCAGCCTTGATGTCACCATCCTCGAGTGTGATACCCTCTGCAATCTGCTTCATGTCGGCAGCGGTGAGGTTCTTATCGAGGTGAACATGATAAATCTTCTTCTTGAGGAACTTAGGATGCGTGAGCTTAGAAGCCAAGTCACCATCGTTGGTGAAGAGGAGCACACCCGTTGTGTTGCGGTCGAGACGACCTACAGGATAGATACGCTCACGGCAGCAGTTCTTCACGAGGTCCATCACGGTCTTGCGCTGCTGTGGATCATCGGAAGTAGTCACATAATCCTTGGGTTTGTTGAGGATGACATACACCTTCTTCTCGATGCTGACAAGCTGATCGTGGAAGTGTACTTCGTCAGTACGCTGCACTTTGGTACCCAACTCAGTCACCACCTGTCCATTGACTGAAACAACGCCTGCCTGGATGAACTGGTCAGCCTCACGACGAGAGCATACACCAGCATTTGCCAAGAACTTATTCAAGCGGATGGGTGCATCTGGATCCTCCAAATACTCCTTGTACTCAATCTGCTTCTTCATGCTATACTTCGCATTCGGATTGTAGTCGGAAGAGTGAGGACGATAACCGCCACGACCACCCTGCTGATAGCCGCCACGACCACCTTGCTGATAACCGCCACGATTGTTGTAGCCACCACGACCACCCTGCTGGTATCCACCACGCTGTTGATAGCCGCCACGCTGCTGGTAACCACC
Organism: Bacteroidaceae bacterium; assembly: GCA_017651245.1. GTDB lineage: Bacteria > Bacteroidota > Bacteroidia > Bacteroidales > Bacteroidaceae > Minthosoma. The sequence continues at coordinate 11,638 of JAGCDQ010000052.1, forward strand.
ACGCTGCTGATAGCCGCCACGTTGCTGATAGCCACCCTGACGAGGCTGGAAACCACCCTGCTGTTCGAAGTTGCCTTCCTCATCACCATTATTCTGCTGATAGCCACGATTGTAACCACCACGCTGCTGGTAACCACCGCCACGCTGCTGATAGCCACCGCGATTGTAGCCACCATTATTATAGGAACGCTGCTGATAACCACCCTGACGAGGCTGGAAGCCACCCTCTTCCGAAGAAGATGAGCCACCAAAACCTGATGGACGGAAACCGCGCTCATTCTGTACGCCATTTGAACTATAAGCCGCACGTTCGTTACGATTGAAACGAGGACGCTGCGGACGATCTCCACGATTGAATTGTGGACGACCACCATAATTGCTTTCACGGTTGTAGGATGGACGGAAACCCTCACGGTCACCACCATTCTCTGACTTTTCTTCTGATGCAGGAGCACTACCCTGCCATTCTTCTAATTCAGACATGATTTAATTGACAATTTAAACGATTTAGTACTTACTATTTATTTTGCGATTGTATATATAGGTCTAAACAATCTTTTTTTACATTCCAGTATAGCTGTGTGGTGTGATGGCTCTCAGTTCCTCCTTCACACTTTCAGAAACCTCCAAACCATCAATGAAACCCTTGATGCTTTCTGCCGTAATGGCTGCATTCGTGCGAGTCAATGCCTTCAATGCCTCGTAAGGATGTGGATAGGCTTCACGACGGAGAATCGTCTGAATGCCCTCTGCACACACTGCCCAGCAGTTGTCGAGGTCGCGGTTGATGGCATCCTGATTGAGCAAGAGCTTGCGCAAGCCTTTCAACGTGGATTGGATAGAGATGACCATGTGACCCATAGGAACACCCACATTACGGAGCACTGTTGAGTCGGTCAAGTCACGTTGCAGACGGCTCACAGGCAATTTCTGGCTGAGGAAAGCAAGGATAGCATTCGCCATACCGAGATTACCCTCTGAGTTCTCAAAGTCAATTGGGTTCACCTTGTGAGGCATAGCCGAAGAACCTACCTCACCTGCCTTAATCTTCTGCTTGAAATATTCCATCGACACATACATCCAGAAGTCTCTGTCGAGGTCGATGATAATCGTGTTGATGCGCTTCATGGCATCGAAGATAGCACCCATGTTGTCATAGTTGCTAATCTGTGTGGTCCATTGTTCACGCTCCAAACCGAGTTTCTCACTCACGAACTTGTTGCCAAACGCTTTCCAGTCATATTCAGGATAAGCGATGTGGTGTGCATTGTAGTTACCCGTCGCACCACCAAACTTAGCAGTAATCTTACAAGCCTTCAACTGGTTCAGTTGTTCTGTGAGACGATACACATACACCATCACCTCCTTACCCAAACGAGTAGGAGAAGCGGGCTGTCCGTGTGTCTTTGCCAACATGGGGATGTCCTTCCACTCGTCGGCATATTCCTGCAACTGCGCAATCAACTCCTCCACCTGTGGATAGTACACCTCATTGAGGGCATCCTTGATGGAGAGTGGCACAGACGTATTGTTGATATCCTGGCTGGTCAAGCCAAAATGAATGAATTCCTTGTAATCTTCGAAGTTGCCAATCTTGTCCAACTCCTCCTTGATGAAATACTCCACCGCTTTCACATCGTGGTTGGTCACCTTCTCGATGTCCTTCACACGCTGAGCATCAGCCTCTGAGAAATTGCGGTAGATGTCACGAAGACGCTCGAAGAGGTTCTTGTCGAAGCTCTTCAACTGAGGAAGTGGCAACTCACACAACGTGATGAAATACTCAATTTCAACACGTACACGGTACTTAATAAGTGCATATTCTGAGAAATACGAAGCCAAGTCTTGAGTCTTGCTTCTGTAGCGGCCATCAATAGGCGAGACAGCCGTCAATGCATTCAGTTCCATATCTTTCTTGCTTTCTACTATTTATTTTATTGTGCGTCACCTAGACGCTAATCCCAATCTTCTGTTACCTGTAGTTTTAATACGTTGATCTGCTTTTACACTGCAAAGGTACGAAAAAGTTAGGAGTTTGAAGTCAGTAGTTAGGAGTTTTTAACTGAAAACAATCTATTTTTGCCGTTCAAAGGCATTTTTTCCATCTTTTCACCCTTTTTCGACTGCAGAAATGCGAAATATGGTGTACACTTCCACCACCACAAAAAACACAAATGGTACGAGCCAAGAAGTTTTCCCCAGATACATCCCTGCATAGAAACCCATGGGCAACCACATCATGATGGTCGCCAAAATCAAGGCGACAATACCAAACACGCGTTGATGATACAAACGGCGCATTGTCAGTTCGCGTGGATCAGTCACTGGATACTTGAGATAGAAAGGTGTTTGCAAGAACCTACCAAAGACCAATGCCACAGTACCTACAACCATCCCCACAGAAGCAACCCAACGCGTACTCTCCTGAGGAAGCGCCCATAGAGCCACCGCTACAACCACCAGCGTCAAGCCCACCACTTCTATAACACCTAAGATTTTTGCCTTATTCATCCTCTTCTTCTACAATGAAAATATCCTCATTGTCCGTTTTCATGAAATATCGGCTACGTGCCACCTCCTTAATCGCCTCATGGTCATTTTTCAGCGCATGGAGCGTCTTTTTGTCCTGCTCAAATTTGCGGTTATACTCATCTATTTCCCCTTTCAACCGTGAGATTTCTTGTTGCTGACCAATACGGTTCACAATACTGCTTTCGCCCACAAAGCCAATTGCCACGATAAAAACAATCAGAGCAATCACATATTTCAGTTTGAAAAACCAATGCTTAATATTACTTTTCATAAGACGCTCACTTCATTCAAAAAGATGGAAACAATAACTATTTAATTTTCTGGGCACAAAGATACGACTAAGTGTGTTAAAAACAAAATAAAATTGCAAAAAAATATGCCTATTCCACTTTCACCGTCACAGGAAGGCTCACTTGACCTTGATTTCACACAGAAGAAAGGCAGAAAAAAGGAAGTCGGATTGGCAGATTCGAGGAAAAAGCGTACCTTTGTACCCGAAAACATATCTGTAAAGAACAATGGATAACGAACAAGCAATACTTATGTCAGAAGGAAATAACAGCATCGGGGCTGGGAATGACATCGTGTCAGAACTGAGTAATCTTGATTTCAGCAAGATTGCCATGAATGATGTGATTAGCTACATCACGCAGTTTGGAAAGAATGTGCTGGTGGCACTTGTCGTCTATTTCGTGGGACGCTTCATCATCAAGTACACCATCAAGGCATTGCGTGCCGTGACTCAGAAACGGCAGGTGGAGGCATCACTCACCTCTTTCCTGAACAGCCTTGTGTCAATTTCGCTCAACGTGATTCTCGCCATCATCATTATAGGCATTCTGGGCATCGACACCAGTTCTTTCTTGGCGGTGTTTGCCTCAGCAGGTATTGCGGTGGGTATGGCACTCAGCGGCACATTGCAGAACTTTGCTGGTGGTGTGCTGATTCTTATCCTGAAGCCTTACAAGGTAGGCGATTACATTGAGGCACAAGGATTTGCAGGAACGGTGAGGGAGATTCAAATCTTCAACACGGTGATGGCAACCCTCGACAACCAAATCATCATCATTCCGAACGGTCCTTTGGCAACGGGAAGCCTGAAGAACTCGACAACGGCACCCACAAGACGTGTAGACATCGACGTGGATGTAGCTTATGGTGCCGATCCCGATGAAGTGCGCCAAGTGTTGATGAACATCATTGAGGCTGACGAACGCATCATGCGGAGCGGCGTGTTTGCCCCGTTCATTCCAATGACCACGATGGGCACGAGCGGCATCACCTTCCAGATACGCGTCTGGGTGAAATCACCCGACTATTGGGGCGTGAAATTCGACACGACCGAGAAGGTTTATCGCGAATTGGGTAAGGCTGGCATTGAGATTCCTTATCCACAGATGGATGTGCATATTAAGAATGAGGTTTGAGATTTGAGGTTTGAGATTTGAGATTGGAGGTTTCTTGGCGAGCCAAGCGTGCTAAAGATACGATAAGAGGTTTATGGGTATTCGGAATATAATATTTGATTTGGGTGGTGTCTTGCTCGACATCGATTTGAACTATTGCATTCACCAAATGGAGGCATTGGGCGTTGACCTCAAAGCCTTTGAGAAGAAGAGTGTTCCAACACCTACAGGGACAAAAGCAGCCGTGTTGGGTGAGGGCATCGTGGCGAATGGTGCCTTGCATCTTTATCAGACAGGAGACATCTCTACAGAAGATTTTCTGGAAGGGGTACGAAAATACTGCAAGGAAGGCACGACTCGCGAGGAAGTGCTGGCGGCATGGAACTCCTGTTGCATCGCCATTCCTTCTTACCGTCTTGAGAAAGTCAAGGAACTGAAGGAACGGGGTTACCACATCTATATGCTGTCGAACACAAACGAAGCGCATTGGCAGATGATTGTATCCCAATGCTTTGGCGGTCAGGAGGTGGTGGACAGCCATTTTGACCACGTATTCCTCTCACAGGAAATGCACTTGGCGAAGCCCAACGACGAAATCTATTGGGAGGTGTTGCGTCAGATTCATGCACAAGCAGATGAATGCCTCTTCCTCGATGATTCGTCTGCCAACCTTGAAGCAGCAGCCGCCTTGGGTATTCACACTTTACACGCAGAAACCTCGAAGACCCAAAATGGAATGGTCGTCGCCCCACCCTCCACGGATTGGACAACGACCATTGAATCTTTTCTTTAATTTTCTACTGAGCAATCGCCCAGCATCAGGGCTGATTATTGGAACTGCCACCAGTCGAAGTTGAACGTGCCGTTCAGGTTCTCGAAGTGCAGATAGAGGTCGTGAACACCCTTCACGTTCTCCACTTTGCCGTTGACGGTGGTGAACTTCTCATCGGCACCTGTCGCCTTCACAGCCACACGACCGATTTCCTTTCCTTCGATGCCGTCGATGGTGAGCACGATGTTGCCACTACCCTTTGCTGAAGCCACGCCAGCCAAGAATTTCTTCGCACCAGCACTACCGAAGTCCACACCCTTCACACGGATGTATTCACCCTCGTCAATGTCGGTCACATAGAGGTTCTTGCGACCTGGTGAGTAAGGCATATCCTTCACGATGCCAGTGTTCTTGATGCCCACTTTGCAGGTCTTCAAGCCATAGCCCCAGTTCATCGTCTCAGCTTCCACACGCTTGTAAGGATTGAGGCTGTGGAGTTGCTTCATAGGATCTTCGTCGAGCCAGTAAGGAATCTCCTGAATCGTGCCGTTGGCATTGTAGGTGATTTCCTGACCACTGACAGAACGACGCTCGTGGTGCTCCCATGTGTCGATGTGCATGATGTCGTAGTTCTGACCGAACACATAGCTATTGCCCTTATAGTCAACGATGCCTGGATGGTTACCACGGTCACGCTCTGTTGGACGCATGATGTAACCCATTTCCTTCCAAGGACCCAGTGGGCTGTTGCTCATCGCATAACCGAGTGCCTCAGGGCAGCAAGTGGAAGCGAATGCCATATAGTAATGTCCGTTGCGCTTGTAGAACCAAGGACCCTCCTGGTAGTGCTGAATCGCCCAGTTGGATTTCTCCTGCCAAGACACGCGGAGGTTAATCTTGCTACCCTCTTCCTTCACAGGACGCATCATACCGTCCTTTTGATTGAGCACATAGATGTCACCGTTGGTGGAAATCATGTCCTCGTTGAGCTTCACACAATAGGCATGAGGATTACCCCAGAACATCCAAGCCTGACCGTCGTCGTCGATGAACACAGAGGGGTCGATGTCATCCCAATGCTCCTGTTGCCAAACGAGGGGCTTTCCGAGTGGGTCTTTGAAAGGTCCGTAAGGAGAATCTGCCACCAACACGCCGATACCGTGTCCATGCAGCGGTGCATAGAGGTAGAACTTGCCGTTGCGCTCCACCGTCTGAATTGCCCACGCACCATTCTCACGACTACGCCATTCGAAGTCGCGAAGCGATGCCACAGCACCATGCTCTGTCCAGTTCACCATATCGGTGGTTGACCAAAGCAACCAGTCATACATGAAGAAACCAGCGGAGTTCTTCTCCTTCTCATCGTGGATATCCTCAGGATGAGAGTCGTGAGAAGTATAGAGGAAAAGCGTGTCGCCCACTACGATAGGAGATGGGTCAGCTGTGTATTTCGTGGTGAAGAGTGGCATGTTGCACTCCTCGATGCCACGGAACTGCCACCAGTCGAAGTTGCAAACCTGCACACCCATGCGACCACGGAACACGAAGTAGATGTCGTGAACGCCAGCCACAGGAACGCGGATGTCAACCACTTCCTCCTGCCATTTCTCCCAACCGCCAGTGTGAGGCACTTCGAGACGTGCGATGGTCTTGCCTCTGAGGCTGTCGATGCGCACTTCGATGGCACCACCTCTCAGGGCACTTGCCACACGAGCCGTGAAGGTGCGAGGCACTTTCTTGCCGAAGTTCACTGCCTGTACCTTGATATAGTCATCACCATGTGATTTCGCAAGGATATGCTTGGGGTCACCAGCATGAGCGGAGGTGACATACACACCCGTCTCGTCGTTCCATTCGGTCTTGATGCCTCTTGAGAAAGCCATCGTCTCCGCCTGAACACGCTCGTAAGGATTCAGCGTGCCGATAGGCTCCACGCCCTTGTCGGTAGGCAGAATGGTTGGGAACGTGCCATCCGCATTGAACTTGAACTCTTCCACAGCCACACTACGACCAAAGCCGCCACCACCAGGGAGTTTGCCCGTGTGATAGAAGAAGTAGTCGTGACCCTTGAAACGCTCATAGCCGCAATGGTTGGTGAAGGAACCCGTGCCACCTTCTGGCATGATGGTTCCCTTGTAAGTCCAAGGACCTGTAGGAGTTGGAGCTTCTGAATAAGCCAGATGCTCAGGCACACCACCAGCAGCATAGAGAAGGTAATAGCCACCAGCCTTTGCACCCTTCTTGGCATCAGCCACTTGTGGTTTCTTCATAATCCAAGGACCTTCCGTGTAGGTGTCCTTGTATTTCTTGTTACGGTCACGCTTCGAAGCATCAGGAGCACCGAAACCTTCTTCTGTCATCTCCAAGTTGAACACTTCACCAGCAAGGCTGATCATGTCCTCGTTCAGCTTCACGCAATACACACGGGGATTGCCCCAATAGAGCCAAGCCTGACCGTCATCATCAATCATCACTGTGGGGTCGATATGATCCCAGCTGCCGTTTTCATAAAGTGGCTTGCCAATGGCATCGCGGAAAGGACCTGTGGGCGAATCTGCCACAGCCACACCAATGGCCATGCCGCCAGAAAGACGGGAGTGGGCACAAATGTACCAATAGAACTTGCCGTTGCGCTCGATGCACTGGCTTGCCCAAGCACGGTCGTCTGCCCAACTGAAGCTTTCCAACGCCAAGGGGCTTCCATGATCGGTCCAGTTCACCATGTCGGCAGAACTATACACACGCCACTCCTGCATCCAGAAGAAGTCGGCATTGTCCTCATCATGACCCGTATAGACATAGATACGGTCACCATGCACCATCGGCGCAGGGTCGCTGGTGAACCAAGTTTGCACGAACGGGTTCTGCGCCATGGCTGTGAGCGCACACAGCGAGGAACCCAGAAAAACACTTAATACTCGAAATAATCTTCTCATTTTGTCAATAGGTTTTAAGATTTTGTGTGCAAAGGTAAGGGGTTATTTCCACAAAAGCTTTCCGATATGTTACCTTTTTTTTCGCTTTCGTTACATTTAACCCTATTTATTTTGTCCTTTCGGCAAATTGTCCTACCTTTGGCGGAAATTTTCCAAAAACTATTTTACTAATCAACCAACAAGTTAAAACCAAATGAAATCAATCTGTTTGACAGTTGCGCTTGCTCTCGTTGCGTGTCTTGGCTATGCACAGGACAAAAAAGGAGAGGTGACCAGTTTTTATGAGAAGAACACCGTCCTCAACTACAACGACGGTCAGAGCCTGGCAGGTGAGATTCAGCAGCCCACCAAGTTCGATCCCAACTTCCACATCTATCTCTGCTTCGGTCAGTCGAACATGGAAGGCAATGCCCGCATCGAACCACAGGACCGCGAGAACCTCAACACTCGTTTCAAGATGATGGCAGCCGTTGACTTCAAGCGCACAGGTCGTGAGAAGGGCAAATGGTATGTGGCTGTTCCCCCACTCTGCCGCGAGAACAACGGTCTCACCCCAGCCGACTACTTCGGTCGCACCATGGTGGAGAAGACTCCTGACAACATCTCCATTGGTGTCATCAACGTAGCCATTGGCGGTTGCAGCATCGACCTCTTCGACGAAGACAAGTCACAGGCATACATTGCCAAGTCAGCTGGCTGGCTCCAGAACTTCTGCAAGGAATATGACAACCACCCCTACCAGCGCCTCATCGAGATGGCAAAGCTGGCTCAGAAGCACGGCGTCATCAAGGGCATCCTGCTCCATCAGGGTTGCACCGACAACGGACAGCAAGACTGGCCACAGCGCGTGAAGGTCATCTATGAGCGCATGCTGAATGACCTCGGTCTCGAAGCAGAAGCATGCCCATTGCTCGTTGGCGAGTTGATGTCACAGCAGGAGAATGGTGCTTGTGAGCTTCACAACACCGTCATTGCCACGATGCCACTCGTCATCCCAACCGCCTATGTCGTTCCATCACTTGGTTGCAAGGGCAACTTCGACCACCTTCACTTCACAGCCGACGGTTATCGTGAACTCGGTCGCCGCTATGCAGAGGTGATGCTCCGTGCCGAGAAGATCAGCGATGCCCTCACAGCAGGCAAGAAAGGCAAGAAATCAAAGAAATAAACAAATCAAGTACACATCTATATAATAATGGAGAGGGACGCAACCACGCCCCTCTCCATTTTTTACCTTTACAGCCTTTGACCTACAACACGATTCTTTTCATACATCTTCTTCTCTATTCTTGCACGAAGCAAGTCACAACCCTCATGAAGTGGCATGCCATTCTGGATAACGGGTTCCTGCACGATTGATGGTTCTTCCTGCTCATTCATCTTGTCAAGATAATCTGCCATCATCATTCGTATTTAAGTTATCTGCTACAAAGATAATCTTATTTCTCCATACACCCAAATATATTCTTAATTATTTATGGACTCATGGTGATTCTGTTGGGTTTATTTCTTTTCATTGTTTATTTGTTTTAAGATAGTTGGCAGTACAGAACTTCACAGCCCTGTGCTGCCCATAGCGTGATTTTTTTTGCATGTGCTGCTTCTAAATCTTTTATTAATTCACTATTTGCCATGAAGAAAACATGCTATTTCTTGTCCTTCTTGATGATGGAAGAATCTTCCCATGCCGTATAGCTACCCTGATGATGCATGGTGCCGGATATGTAGTTCCTCAACTCCTTCTTGGTGAGTTTGGGCTTCTTGGCGTATGTGACCTTGCCGTTCTTCCAACTCTTGACGACGGGCCATTCGGCCGGCAGCCAGAAATCGCCGGTGGTGTCGAGCACCAGAATGTGGAATTCGTCGCGGGTACGGTGCAGGATGATGGAGGATTCTTCATAGACAGGCGTCCATTGGTTGGCAGTGAAATAAGTATCCATTTTGGTGTAATACATGTCACCTGTAATCGGTGTGTCAGGGGTGAATCTGTAATACAGATGCGGATGCCTGTCGAGATATTGCCAGATGCACTGCTCCAGCTGATGAAGCACGGCATCCATCTGTTCTTTCGACTTGATGGTGTAGATGGTGCCTTTGGTTTCCGAAAACGCTGGTTCAATGTGTCTGCCCAACGACTCTGAATAAGGTTGCACCTCCTTCATGTAAATCATCTCCATCGGCGTCGTCTCCTGAGAGAAAGCCCACATGGACACTTTGGGGCAGTCTTTGTCGTGGCTGAGATAGAAGGGACGGCTCTCTATTCCCTTCTGCTTGAGGGCCGATTTGACGAGCTTGCCGAATTCCTTTTTGTCGAGCAATTCGTGGGTATTGTCATACACGCTGTCAGGAGTGTATGTATAAGTGAAACTTCCAAATCCCTTGTGACGCCCCAGAGCCTGTCCTCCTGCGAGCGACGGCGCGTCGAGGTCGGGAGTGGAGCGATAAGAGAATGACACCAGCTCTGGAGCACTGCTGTATTCCGAGCCATGCCGACTATTCCATCTTCTCAACGTGTCTCCCTGCGGATATTCTCTCAGGGCAAGGGAATAAAACACACTGTCTGCCCCCTCATTGTGTCTCTCCCACAGGCTTTTGTTCTGCTCCTTCACATTGTCGGCAAGCAGCTTGCAGGTGTTCGAAATTACGTCATATACCTGCTGATGCAGCAAACCCTGCTCTCTGTAGTAGTGTGTCCAAAAGAGGCTGGTAGAATCTTTCTTGGTGTCTCCCGTCAATTCCATGGGACGATCGGGTATCTGGGTGAGGTCGCACGATATGGTCACTTCCTTGGTGTGTTTTCCTCCATAGCTGTAGGTTGTTGTCACAAAGTTCTGAGATGTGGATGGATGTACGCCCAAAAGTTTTTCCTTCTCCTTCACGAGCGAGTTGATGTATTCCACTAAGCTGTCTATCTTCAGCACATTCCCCTCGCCTCTATAGATGCCGGCAGAGGTGAGTGCTCCCGTGTTTTCTGGAACAAGGTTATAGCACGAGGTAGCAGTTGCCACGACAAGTAAGGCGAGTGTTGCCTTCAAAGAAGTTCTTTTCATAATTCTTCGTTAATATAATTAAGTGATTGTTTATTGTTTTGATGGAGCGATTGGACGGCTTCCATATTGATGAAGCGATATTCGAGGGAGGAAAAGCTTTCCTCTACTGGCTTCTTCATCGCTGGTGTGGCAAAGGCACTCAGCGCAATAATGATCAGGGGAAGGATGTAGAGTACTTTCATCTGCATCCAGGGATTGGAAGTCTTGTGCATCATCGCAATACGACGTCTCACAAGGCTGTGGCTGAAGCCGTTGGCAAGGGAGATGGAACTGGTGTCGATGGCCTTGCGGATGAGCAGGTTCTGATATTGAGAAAGCCTCACCCCCTGTTGTAGCACATGATGGTCTGCCTCATATTCGTGGACATCGCGAAGACTCGTCCCCAGCAGATAGACAAAGGGATTCCACCATTGCACCACCTGAACAAAGGTGAGTAAGAGAATGTCGAGGGAATGGTGATGGAGAATGTGCCCCTTTTCGTGCAGGAGAATCTCATGGC
>JAGCDQ010000053.1 GCA_017651245.1 Bacteroidaceae bacterium
CGTCCCGTGACACAGAACATACATTGCGTCTGTCGTATAACGATGAACGCTGGAGTGCATTTGCCGAAGGGTTCTACCGCCATTGCAATAAACCCAACATGGCACTTTACGAGCGTACTACTGATGATAAATTCATCTATACACAGATCAATCAGAAAGCCATTAATGTATTGCATACAATGGCTTACGCAAGTTATTGGATGGCTCCCGAGAAACTACAAATTAATGCATACGGAGGAATGATGCGTTGCTTCAACTATGGCTATGACTATACTCATTGCTACACATCGTGGTTCTGTTCAGCAGGTATCACGGCATATCTCGGAAAATTCACTTTACTGGTTTACGCGGACAATGGCTTTCGATTCTTAGAGGGAGAGACAAAAGCATATAACGGAGCTAATACAATTTTACAATGCTCTTACAACTATGGGGATTGGCAATTCTCACTCACATGGTCCAATCCTTTCATCAATAGCTACAAATCTACAGAGAGCGAGATCCTGAACCGCAATCTTTACAAGCACATGGTGTACTACAGTAGAGATAGTGGCAACAGTCTGTCACTTAACATTTCATGGCGATTGAGCAAAGGCCGGGAGCATCAGTCGGCAGATAAAACCATCAATCTAAGTGATACTGATAATGGAATCATAACCCGATGAGGGGAAGAAATAGCGCGTTTCACGAAAGAAAATTATGCGGCCTTGTCTTTTAAGAGCTAAATCGGTTGGATTACCTTTGTGGTATATCTAACCGATTTCTTATGATACTCACCATCAACGAGCAGCAGAATTCTGATTAAGAAAAAATCTCAAGACGGGACCCAGCACCGTTTTGTACTGCAAAAACAGTCGAATGGTTCGACCATTTTTGCAGTAACGATACTTACCTTCAGGAATAGGGATCACTGCACTTTAAGCACTTGGTTTTATAGAATCATTCGGGTATATGGAACGAGATGCCGTCATTTCCTGGTTCGTCAATGTGAATCTTTTCAGTGGTGGATGTTACTCTTAGATTCTTCAATGTGGAAGAGTCAAGATCCTCACACAGGTCAGGAAACATGATACGAATGAAGTTGATGCAGGTTTCCACGTTATAGGGCTTGCACTTGCCGAGTCCCAATCTTACGGCAATGTTCCATATCAGGTGACGGACATCGAAGCTGGTCAACGTGCCTTTTAGACCCTTCCATTGCTTCGGTTGATAGTCTGGATTGATGGCGAAAGACATGATTTCGCTACAAAAGCTGTCCATTTCCTCCTGCTTGATGAAAGGAGCCATGATGTAGTGCAGATAGGCGGCGATGATGTCAAGTCGTTCCTTCTTTTGTGCAGCCACATTGTGGTAGTAATCATCACATCCTTTTTTGTAGAGGGCAAGATGATTGTTCTCCGTTTTGTTCACCTCGGCCTCCTCAACAATCTTCTCAATTGATTCTTGGGAATCCATCTCTGTGTTCGCCAATGTCGGCTTTATCGGCACATCAACAATAGGACTGCCCTGAGGCAAACCATCAGCCTTGGAGAATTTTAATGAATCATATACCACCGATGGTCCGTTGAGGAAACACCACACGACATATTCCAGCAGAGCAATAAAGCCAACCAGTGAGACAATGAATATGGTCGTGTCTTGTGAAAAAATGGCGCTTACCATCCTGGCCGGGATGATAGCGATGAACAGAACTGCAATACCTATCAGAACATGCAGTGTCGCCTTAAAGGTCATTTTGAAGTGCATCGTTGCATTTGCACTTTTTCGAATCAGTGTTGTTTTCATATAACTGGTCTTTTTCGTATTATTGTTGTTGAATGTCTTTTTGTTACCGTATGCTTGCGATAGTTTCACATCAGTACACTTACGGTTAAAAACGTACCGCGAAAATACTCTGATTCTTGTCTGTTGTTGACGATTACCTCGATTATCCGACTCATTTTCGCATTGTCTAGCCATTTGGTTCTATTATTCCACTCAAATAGGACCAACATCTTATCCTCCCAAAAAGACATGGATGACAAATAAAGGGAAAGAAAAAGGGAGAAGCAACGCCCCTCCCTGTAGTGTGTCCAGATAAGTGGTATGTCATTCTCAGACCACTTTCAACTTTACCGCCTTGAACGGCTTTAGCGTGATGCGGTTGACTGACTCGCGCTTGGAATCGTCTGCCATGGTCGCATAGATCTGTGTAGTCGAAACATTCTTGTGTCCCAACATGTGCTGGACGGTATAGACACTTGTGCCTGCATCCACCTGTAATGAGCCGAAAGTGTGACGGCTGCAATGGAACGAGATCTTTTTCGTGATGCCAGCCGCTTTCAGCCAGTTCTTCAGCGGTGTCTGCGTCATCTTGTCGGTGAAACCCTCAAAGACCTTGCCCGTTCCGCTGCCACCAATCAGTTCCAAAGCCTCGTCACTGATGGGGTTGTTCACCAGCTCCTTGGTCTTCTGCATCCGTAGAGTGACATACATACCGCCATCACCGTAGGGCTGTATGTGTGTCCATTCAAACTGTTTGATATCGCTTTTCCTCAGTCCAGTAAGA
>JAGCDQ010000054.1 GCA_017651245.1 Bacteroidaceae bacterium
GATACCACCCTTGTAGGGGCCAATGGCATTGTTGTGCTGGATACGGTAACCCATGTTGGTCTGAATCTGACCCTTGTAGTCCATCCAAGTAACGCGGAACTGATATACACGATCTGGAATGCAGAGACGCTCGATCAAGTTCACCTTGTCGAACTCTGGGTGCTTGTTGTACTCTTCCTCGATTGTGCCGAGAACTTCTTCTACTGCCTGATGATACTCAGGTTCATTTGGAAAGCGACGCTTAAGGTCTTCCAATACTTTCTTTGCGTCCATGTTTAATGGTTTTAATGTTATTGGTTAATAAGTAAATTTCTATTGATTCATTCTGCCCAGAAACGAGTCTCAAAGACGTGTTTCGTGTCTGCGTTTCATGATTTCGGATGCAAAGTTAGACTTTTTCTACAAAATCTGCAAAAAATCTAACAAAAAAATATCTTTTTTTAAGAAAAAGTTTCAAAATTACTCAAAAACGACTATCTTTGTGGAAAATTTACAGCAGAAAAATAGCGATTTCACGCAGAAACAATAACAATTTGAAAACAACAGAACGAATAACAGCACTACGCCTCCTCATGCAACGGGAAGGCATCCACGCCTTCATCACGCCCAGCACCGACCCGCATGCCGGCGAGTATGTGCCTGAACGCTGGAAGGCACGTCGATGGCTCAGCGGTTTCACGGGTTCGGCAGGTACGGCTGTCGTCACACCCGACCAAGCTGCCCTATGGACAGATTCCCGCTATTTCATCCAAGCCACCGAACAGTTGGCTGGTACCGACTTCGTGCTGATGAGGGAAAAGATAGAGGGCACGCCCACCATCGCCGAGTGGTTAGGATCAGTCCTGCCCAATGGTAGTGTCGTGGGTGTCGATGGATGGGTTAACACCACCTCCGAAGTAGAAAGTCTGGAGCAGGAACTGAAAGTCTACGGCCTCACCCTCCGCACCGACCTCGACCCTTACGAAGAAATCTGGACAGAGCGTCCACCTATTCCACAAAGCAAAGCCTTCATCCAAGGACTGGAATATGCAGGTGAAAGTGCCGCCTCCAAGCTTCAGCGCATCCGTCAGAAAATCGGACAGCATGCCATCCTCCTCCCCAGCCTCGAAGAGGTGGCTTGGACACTCAATCTGCGTGGTGACGATGTGGCATACACGCCTTTCATTCTCGGTTATGTCCTCATCACCCCTTCCGAGACCTTATTATATATATGTAAGGAAAAAGTCACGCCCGAGGTGGCTGATCATCTGAAGAGTGAGGGAGTGAGCATTCGTGAATATAACGACATCATCACCGACCTTCAGGCACTCGACCTGCCCGTTTATGTGCAGCCCGAGAAGACGAACTATACCGTCTATTCCGCCATCCAGCATCCTATCCGTAAGAAAAGCGTGGTGGAACAGATGCTCATCATCAAGAACGAGACGGAGATTCAGGGTTTCCGCAACGCGATGGAGAAAGACGGCGTGGCGATGGTGAAATGGATGAAGTGGACATTGGAAAATGTACCCAAGGGTGGTCAGACGGAGTTATCCCTTGCCAAAAAATTGGAAGCCTTCCGTGCAGAACAACCCTTATTCAAAGGGCTCAGCTTCGAAAGCATTATGGGTTATGCTCATCATGGTGCCATCGTCCACTACGATCCGACACCCGAAACGGACATTCCTGTCAAACCCGAAGGACTGCTGCTGATTGACTCGGGTGGTCAGTACCTCGACGGTACCACCGACATCACCCGAACCATTCCATTAGGACCCCTCACTTGGGAGATGCAACGTGACTACACCCTCGTGCTGAAAGGTTGGATTCGTCTGGGCTCTGCCGTCTTCCCCAAAGGTACTTGTGGCACCCAACTCGATGTCCTTGCCCGCGAAGCCATGTGGAAATACGGCATCAACTACCTGCACGGCACAGGTCACGGAGTCGGACAATTCATGTCTGTCCACGAAGCCATCGACCTGCATCAGTTTCGCATGCAATGGCGACCCACTTCCCTACTTCCTGGCATGACCATTACTGACGAACCCGGCATCTATATCGAGGGCAGTCATGGGGTGCGCCATGAGGACACCCTCCTTGTGGTCGAAGCCACAGAGGGCATCACTTATGGTCCTTACTACACTTTCGAGCACCTGACCCTCTGTCCCATCCTCACCTCTCCCATCCTCGTGGAGATGCTCACAGAGGAGGAGCACCAGTGGTTCAACTCCTATCAACAAATGGTTTATGACCGCCTTGCCCCACGCCTCGACGAAGCGCACAAGGCTTGGCTCAAAGAAGCCACAAAACCTCTATAAACTCTAAACATTAAACTCTAAACAAAACAATGATCGAATACATCCGAGGCATTCTCGACGAACTCACCCCCACCCAAGCCACCATCGAAGCGCATGGCGTTGGCTATCTCCTCAATATCTCTCTCAACACCTACACCGCCCTGCAGGGAAAGAGCGAGGCACGACTCTTTGTCTATGAATCCATTCGTGAAGACGCATGGACTCTCTTTGGCTTTGCCACCAAACAGGAGCGCGAACTCTTCCTGATGCTCATCAGCGTTAGCGGTGTAGGTGGCAACACTGCCCGCACCATTCTCAGCGGTTTCACCGTTCCCGAACTGGCAGGACTCATCATGGAGGGCAACGAACGCATGCTCAAGACCGTCAAGGGATTGGGCGCCAAGACCGCCCAGCGCCTCATCGTGGAACTGCGTGACAAAGTCGTTTCCCTCGGCATCGCCGCTGCTCCCGTTGCAGGCGAAGAGGCTCCAGCCGCCCTCAACAGCGAGGTCTATAACGAAGCCTGCGAAGCCCTCAAGATGCTCGGCTTCCCACCCGCTCCCGTTGCCAAGACCGTCAAGGCCATCCTCAAGGACGAGCCTGCTGCCCCTGTCGAAAAGGTCATCAAACTCGCCCTCAAGATGCTGTAACACTCAACCATAAAAACAAAAAGTTTCCTTTTTATTTTGTATTGTGTTCGATTTGCACTAACTTTGCACTAAAACCTATTGAGATATGAAGGCAAGAATGAGACTTATGATGCTGGCTGCCACATGGATGATGGCAGTTGTGTGCATGGCACAGGAGCAAGAGACCACACCGGTGGTGGAGACAACATTGGGAAAGGTGCAGGGAATCATGCAGGAGGGCACGATGGCTTTTCTGGGCATCCCCTACGCAACGGTGGAGCGTTTCATGCCGCCCCAACCGGTGAAGCCTTGGAAAGAGGTGAGGAAGTGTGACAAGTGGGGACCACAGGCGATGCAGCAGGTGAACCGTCCGATGTCGGAGGATGAGATGTCGGAGCAATGCTGCAGATTGAACGTGTGGACACCCTATATCCAGCACCGTCCTGCTGGGGCACAGATTAAGCCTGCAGAGCCTAAGCCCGTGATGGTGTGGCTGCATGGTGGCGGTTTCGACAGCGGCACGCCCGCTTGGGATCCAGGCATGTGCCTGGCGAAGAAAGATGTGGTGGTAGTGAGTGTGGCGCACCGTCTGAACATCCTTGGATTCCTCGACCTCTCCACTTGCGGAGAGAAATACAAGCAATCGGGCAATGCGGGTATGCTTGACGTGGTGCAGGCATTGCAATGGGTGCGCAACAACATCTCAAAGTTTGGTGGCGACCCCAACAACGTGACCATCTTCGGTGAGTCGGGCGGTGGTGGCAAAGTGGGCACCCTGCTCTGTATGCCTCCTGCCAAGGGACTTTTCCACAAGGCGATCATCATGAGCGGCACCATCCTGAACGTGAACACGAAGGCGATGACAGAGGAACTGGGTGAGGCTGTGCTGAAGGAACTGGGCATCGACAAGAAGGACGTGGACAAAATCAAGGATGTGCCTTACAATGAGCTGTATGCAGCTGGTCAGCGGGCAATGGCTGCCAGCATCGGCACCCGTCGTCCTGGCACCCCCATGATGTGGGGATTTGGTCCTACACCTGATGGAGAGACTTTGGTGCAACAGCCTTTCCAACCTGCTTTCCCTGACTTCAGCGACGAAATCCCCATCTTGATTGGCACGACCTTCAACGAACTGCAACGAGGAAGGTATGGAGAGAACATCACGATGGAAAAGGCTCGTGAAGAGTTACAAAGGACGTTTGGCGATGAAACAGATGCTTATATCAAGGCGTTCAAGGAGGCTTATCCTCAGAAAGCCCAATCGGACAAGATGCCACAAGACCTGCTCAGCATCGACTGGCTTTTCCGTCCCAAGACCATCATCACGGCTGATGCCATCGGTGGCAAGCGCAAGGCTGACACCTATATGTATATGTTCACCGTCAACGATGTTTCACGCAACAACGATTTCAAGGGTTCTGCACATGGTGCCGAACTGAAATATTGCTTCGATGTTTTGCATCACTATGAAGATCAGTTGGCAGGATCCTGCATCGAGCAGAACCAAGAATGGGCAAACTACATGAGTGCGGTATGGGCAAAATTCGCCCACGACGGCAATCCCAATCTCGGAGAAGGGAGATACCTTGACGATTGGCGCCCTGATTGGAAACCCTATACAGCTGAAAACGGTGAACTGATAGAGTTGGGTGGCAGAAGACCCGCCATCCACCACAACCACGACCGCAAGTTGGAGGGAATCATCGACCGACACTGCTTCAAGCAGTTGGATGAATTCCGAAAGACGCACAAATAACTTTAATCTGCGTCTTTCAATACAGGAAATTTACGTCGGAATTCACGGAGTTTCTGCAAGTCGATTTCAATCGTGATGGCAGAATCTTCGTCTAACGGACAGGCTGCCTGCGTGTTGCCATAATGGTCAACCAACAGGGTGCCTCCGCTGTAGCGACCACTCTGGTCTTCACCGATGCGGTTCACGCCTGCCACATAGCATTGGTTCTCGATGGCACGGGCGTGGAGCAATGTGTCCCACACCGCCAAGCGTGAGGTAGGCCATGAAGCCACATAGATGGCACAATCGTAAGGTATCTTCTCGTTGTTGCGTGAAAAAACGGGGAAACGAAGGTCGTAGCAAACTTGCAAGAGGAATCGGCAACCTCGGAACTCCACCACCACACGCTCATTTCCACGAGTGTAACGAAGATGCTCGTCAGCATTGGTGAAGAGGTGACGCTTGTCGTAGAAAGCCACTTCTCCATTGGGCTTGACAAAGTAGAGGCGGTTGTAGAAACGCCCATCCTCCTCAATAGCCACACTACCACACAAGGCACCCTTCAACTCGGCTGCCATCTTCTTCATCCACTCGAGGGAACAACCATCCTTCTCTGCGATGCCCTCTGGATTGACGGCAAAGCCTGTAGAGAACATCTCTGGCAACACATACACATCGCTCTTGTCGAGTCCCCAAAGGATTTCGGCTATCTTCTCTTGATTCGCTGTGGGATTGCCCCACACGATGTCATTTTGCAACAAGGAAAGTATCATTCTTTTTTCTTTTTCAGATTCAACACAATGGCTGTCACAACCAGCAAGATCAGCACACCCAATGCCACGTAGGCAATCGTTTCGGTGGTGTGAATGCTCTGTGGGTCGAACTTGAACACCACTTCATGATGACCAGCAGGCACGTTGATGGCACGCAGCACATAGTCGGCACGCCCCACTTCTGTAGGCTGTCCGTCAATGGTGGCTGTCCAACCTGGGTAATACACCTCAGAGAAGACCACCAAACCGCCCTTGTCGGATTCAACCTCATATTTCGCCTCGTTGGCTTCGTAAGCAGTCAACTTGACCGTACCCTCACCACCAGCTTTCAAGAAATCGAAATCTGCCTTCGCCACCACAGCGGTCTTGCGAAGATTCACCTGTCCGAGTGCATCCAGTTCTTCATTGGCATTGGCTGCCCATTGGATGTCGGTCACAAACCATGCATTGCCCATCGCAGTGGTGTTCTCCACAGGCATCTTCACCTCACCCTTCTCACCAGCACCCAAGATGAACCAGCGGGTGTTGAGCATATTGATGACAGGGAAGAGTGAATCGGTGTTGACGACAGAGAGATCATAAATCGGATAAGGGGTCTGACGCTCCATCATGGCAATCGTGTCCATCGGAGCCTGACGCAATGCTTCATACACCTTCGACATCTCAGGAGCAATATGTGCCTCGATGAGTTCCTGATAACGACGCAACTTGGCAGCATGATAACCACCCACAGAACTGTAGAACGCACTCGTGTTGTTGTCGTTGAAGGTGGAAACAGTGAAGTTCAGCACACGATAGTCGCGTCCTTCCCCACTCTGCTCAATGATGTATCGGTCAGCATCGGTCTTCTGAATACGTGCCACACCTTGTGGCTCCACAAACATATCGTCGTGGAGATAACGCTTGTTCACGCCCCACATATCCACCAAGCAGATTGCCAGCAAAGCCACACTCAGCAAGGTCACCTGCACAGGCTTCGTCTCACCTTTCTTTTTCTTGGTGTACCACCACATCGCTGCAGCACCCAACAAAATGAACAGGATACTGCGCCAAGCGTCGGCAGTCACCATCGCACCACGCATTTCGGAAATGCTGCGAAGGATGTCCTGTCCAAAGGCAGCATCGAAATAACCTGCACCCACATATTGATTGACAGCATCCTTATCGCTGGAACTGAGACAATCACTTCCAAGCCCTGGCGCCATCACATAAATCAAACAGATCACGACCGTGAAGATCGTAGCGGCATAGAGCGGTTTCAGTCGAGGATTCTCCACCCACAACTTCAAACCCCACAAAGCAATGAACGGCACCACAAACTCCACCACCACCAAGATACTTGCCACCGTGCGGAACTTGGAGTACATCGGCACATGGTCGATGAAGAAGTCGGTGAATGGCATGAAGTTATGTCCCCAACTCAGCAACAGCGTCAACACGCCTGCCACGATGAGCGCCCACTTGAGTGGTTTTTTATTCGGAATCACCAAGAGTCCCATCACGAAGAGCATGCACACCAACGCACCCAGATAGACAGGTCCGCTCGTGCCTGGCTGTTCACCCCAATACTGGGTGAAAGCACCATAAATGCCCATCTGCTCCAACTGGCCGTCTGCCTTCTTCATGGCAGTCTTGTTCATCGAAAGCGGCATGCTTGCCCCACCCTTCACATCAGGAATGAGGAAGGTCATACTCTCGTCGATACCATAACTCCAAGCCGTGATGTAACTGCGTTCCAAGCCGCTGTCCGTCTGGTCTTCTGCCTTGCCTTGCTTCACGAGTTCACTCTTGCCACGCATGGTGTCTTTCGAGTATTCGTAAGTATGATAAAGAATGCTGGCATTCAAACCAATGGCAATCACAGCCGCCAAAGCGATGCCTGCCGTCGCCTTGCCAAAAGATGCCAATTCTTTCGCTTTGATTGCCATGATGAGGTAAGCAATCACCATCAGCAGTTCGACCGTCAGGAAATAATAGGACATCTGCACGTGGTTTGCCTGAATCTGCAACGTGGCAAAGAGAGCCGTCACCACCGTGCCCAACAAGTACTTCTTCCTATAACATAACGCCATACCTCCAATGGTAGGTGGAATATATGCCAATGCCATCACTTTCCAGATGTGTCCTGCCGCGATGATGATGAAGAAATAGCTGGAGAATGCCCACACGACAGCACCCAACGCTGCCATCCATTGACGGAAGTCAAAGGCTCTCAACAAGATATAGAAACCCAGCATCGACACGAAGATGTACCACACATAGTCAGGGAACCACAAGTGATATGCTTTCTCCACAAATATCATCGGCTTCACAGAGTCATAAGACGGAGCAATCTGATAGGTGGGCATACCACCAAACAGGCTCGTCGTCCAACGAGGGGTCTCTCCATTGTGCGCATCACGATACGCATTGATTTCCACATTGATACCGTCATTCGCGCCACTATCGTGCTGTTCCAGACGATAACCCTTGCTCACTGGCGACATAAAATACACCCAAGCGATGACCGCAAACAATGCGATGCAATACACATCGGGCAAAATTTTCTTGAAATTGAATTGCATATATAAAGAGGTATTGTTTTCAGCGTGCAAAGGTAAGAAAAAGTTGGGAGTTAGCAGTCTCACGCTCGGAAAAACTCAAATAAATTTGGTTTTTCTCTCACTTAATCGTACCTTTGCACCCAAATCAGAAAAACATCTATGGTAGAAAGAAAGGTTAGGGTGCGCTTCGCACCAAGTCCCACGGGACCTCTTCATATTGGCGGTGTGCGCACTGCTCTCTATAATTACCTCTTCGCCAAGCAGCATGGCGGTGACTTGATTTTCCGCATCGAAGATACGGATTCAACCCGTTTTGTGCCTGGTGCCGAGGAATACATCATTGAGGCATTCAACTGGTTGGGCATCAAGTTCGACGAAGGTGTTTCGTTTGGTGGCAATTATGGTCCTTACCGTCAGAGCGAACGCAGAGACATCTATAAGAAATATGTGCAGGTGCTGCTCGACAACGGCAAGGCTTATTATGCCTTCGACACCCCAGAGGAACTGAACAAGAAGCGCGAGGAGGTGGAAAACTTCCAGTATGATGCTTCGACACGTGGTCAGATGCGCAACTCACTCACCCTGCCTAAAGAGGAAGTGGAACGCATGATTGCCAATGGCGAACAGTATGTGGTGCGTTTCAAGATTGAACCCGGAAGGGATGTACTGGTGGATGATTTGATTCGTGGCGAGGTGAAGATAAACTCCAGCATCCTTGACGACAAGGTGCTCTACAAGAGTGCTGACGAACTGCCCACTTACCATTTGGCAAACATTGTGGACGACCACTTGATGGAAGTCACTCACGTGATTCGTGGTGAAGAATGGTTGCCCTCTGCCCCACTCCATGTGCTGTTGTATGAAGCATTCGGATGGGCAGACACAATGCCACGCTTTGCCCACCTGCCACTGCTCTTGAAGCCTATCGGCAACGGTAAGCTTTCCAAGCGTGATGGTGACAAACTGGGCTTCCCAGTGTTCCCACTCGAATGGCATGATCCCAAGAGTGGCGAAATCAGCTCAGGATACCGTGAAAAGGGCTATCTGCCTGAGGCGGTGGTGAATTTCTTGGCGCTCTTGGGTTGGAATCCTGGCAATGATCAGGAATTGATGACTTTGGACGAAATGGTGAAGTTGTTCGACCTCTCGAAATGTTCCAAGAATGGTGCCAAGTTCGACTATGTAAAGGCGGCTTGGTTCAACCACCAATATCTCATCCAGCGTCCAGACACGGATTGGTGTCCTGCCTTCGACAAGGTGCTGAAAGAGAATGGCATCGATGCCACTACAGAACAGGAAGCAGAAGTGGTGAGAATGATGAAGTTGAAAGTCATCGAATACACGGACGGACAAGGCAATAAGAAGAAACGCAATATCTCCTTCCCCAGCGACTTGTGGCCACTCACGAAGTTCTTCTTTGTGGCTCCGACAGAGTTTGACAAGGAGAACGACAAGTTTATCCGAAAGAATTGGAAAGAAACGACAGCGGATGAACTGCAGCAGATGATGAAAGTGCTGGAAGGCATCAACGACTGGAGCGTGGAAGGTCAGAAAGCCATCATAGACCCTTGGACAGAAGAGACAGGCATCAAGCCTTGGAACGCTTGGCGTGTGGCATTGGTCGGCGCTGGACAAGGACCTGACATGTACGAACTCTCTGCTTTCTTGGGTAAGGAAGAGGTGATGAAGAGAATGAAATTTGCCATCGAAACGTTAGGATAAATGGTCAAATCGTAAATCGTCAATTGTAAATTGTTATTGTGTACACGATTGGTATATATATCTATGTAATAGGCATGGTCTTTGCTGCCATCTTCCACAAAAAAGCGAGGAAGATGGTGGTGGGTATCAGTCAGACCTACATCCTCTTGCGTCGTCACATCAAGAAGACTGACCGAGTGGTGTGGTTTCATGCTGCATCATTAGGTGAGTTTGAACAGGGACGACCATTGATGGAACGTCTGCGCACAGAATGCCCTGAATACAAGATTCTGCTGACATTCTTCTCGCCTTCTGGCTACGAAGTGAGGAAGGACTATGAGGGAGCCGACTTGGTTTGTTACTTACCTTTCGACACACCAGGCAACGCACTCTCATTCCTGCGTCTGGCACATCCTGAGATTGCCATCTTCATCAAATATGAGTTCTGGCTTAATTATCTGGTCACCTGCCGACGCAAGGGCATCAAAACCTACAGCGTAAGTAGTATCTTCCGTCCCGACCAATACTTCTTCAAGTTGCATTTCTTTGGTAAATTCCCTGCCTTACGATCGATTCGTCAGTTCAGCCATCTCTTTGTACAGAACGAGACTTCCAGAAAATTGTTGGAAGAACATGGCATCAAGAAGGTGACGGTGGTGGGTGACACCCGACTTGACCGTGTGATTGCCATCAAGGATGCAGCCGCCCCACTCCCATTGGTGGAGCAATTTGCCGGTGACGCACCTTGCTTCATCGCTGGCTCGTCATGGGGACCTGACGAAGAAATCTACATCCCCTACTTTGCCCAGCACAAGGATTGGAAACTCATCATCGCTCCTCACGTCATCAGCGAAACGCACCTGAAGGACATCGAGAAGTTGCTGGAAGACAATGGTTTCAAGTCCATCAGATACACAAATCTGGAAAAGGGAGAGGTCATGCCAGCCACCGAAACAGAAGGGCAAGCACTCATCATCAACTGCTTTGGCAAGCTTTCGTCCATCTATCGCTACGGCAAGGTGGCACTCGTGGGAGGCGGATTTGGTGTGGGCATCCACAATGTGCCTGAGGCTGCTGTGTATGGCATCCCTGTGCTCTTTGGACCTAACAACGAGAAATTCCGTGAGGCACAGGCACTCAAGGCTTGTGGTGGTTCATTCGAATACCAAGACGATGCTTCCTTTGCTACGTTGATGGACAACTTCATCAACAACCCTGAAGCACTCCAAAAAGCGGGTGAAGCAGCAGGAGGTTACATCAATGCCAATGCTGGTGCTGCCGACAAATGCTTCAACGCCATCTTCTTAAACAAATAACTCTTGAAGTACACCGACCTTTTCATCGACTTCGATGACACCCTCTACGACACCCACGGCAATGCCATTATTGCTTTGGGAGAGTTGTATGAGTACCTGCATCTGGATCAGTACTTCGATGACCCCAAAGTGTTCCACGACGACTATTGGAACACGAACATCCGCCTTTGGACACAATATGCCAAAGGAGAGATTGAGCGTGATTACCTCATTGTGGAACGTTTCCGTCATCCGCTCAGTCTTGGAAAAGGTCTGAACCCTACCGTTGATTATTGCCGAAAAGCGAGTGACAAATTCCTCTCACTCTGTTCGACGAAACCTGGATTGGTGGATGGTGCACAAGCGTTGATGGATCACCTCAGAGGGAAAGGATATCGCATGCACATGTGCAGCAACGGATTTCATGAGGTTCAATATAAGAAACTCCATGCCTGTGGGCTTTTCGATTACTTCACCACCATCATCCTCAGCGAAGATGCTGGTGCCAACAAGCCCTCTGCACAATTCTTTGAGTACGCCTTCAAGCAATCAGGTGCATCTCCCCAAAACACCCTCATGATTGGAGACAACTTCAACACCGACATTCTCGGAGCCAAACAAGCAGGACTCGACACCATCTACTTCAACCGTTTCCCTGACTATCCAGCTCCCGAACCTGTCACTCATGAAGTGCATCATCTTCGCGACATTATCGGTTTCTTGTAAGGATGAAAAGCTTTATTCTCATAGTCGTCATCTTCTTCAATGTCATTACGCTCCATGCAGGAAACTGGATGAGCAGACTTCCCGATGACGCTTATGTGGCAACCCTTTCCATTCCTGGTGCACACGATGCAGCAACAGGGTATGGTTTTAGTGGATTGATAGGAATTTTTGGCAATCGTTATGCTCGTACACAAGACATCGATATCGCCCAACAATGGTACATTGGCATCAGAGCTTTCGACTTGCGTCCCAGTGTGTACAAGAACTACATCAACACCAATCATGGTATCATGCCTACGAAGATGCGATTTGACAAAGCACTCCAACTCCTGTGCGATTCGCTCAAAGCCAACCCTTCCGAGTTTGTCATCATCCATCTCTTGCATGCTGCCGATGGTGACAAGGTGAAGGATGTCTACAACACCAGAATACAAGAATTGCTTCGGCAAGACAAATTCAAACGTTTCCTTGTCAACTACAAGAATGACCTAAAGGTCAGCGATATGCGAGGAAAAATTCTCATCATCAGCCGAAACCATTACAGCAACACGCCCATCGGAGGAATATTCAACAACTGGACAGGGAGCCTCAACTGGCATCGTCAAACAGCAGGCACCATCACAGGCACCCAAAATGCAACAGGCAAACTGTATGTGCAGGATTATTCAGCCACACACCATACAGGAGGCGTGAACCTCAAGGTCAATGCCATCAAACAGATGCTGGATAGCAGCACACACATGAACCTAACTGATTCCAAAAGCCTTGTGTGGGTGTTCAACTTTGCTTCTGCCTATTCAAAAGTGGAATCCATCTTCGGCAGGAAAATCTCGTTGAGCAACGGCTATCGTGACAATGCCACCCATACCCACAAAGCCATTCTCGATTATCTTCATAACCATCCTGCAGGACCTACAGGCATCATCCTCATGGATTTTGCTGGTGTTGACCACAGCAACGGATACCACACCCGAGGTGCCGAACTCGTTCAAGCCATTATCAACAACAACTTCTTGTATCTCAAAAAATAAGTCCCTACTCCCTTATACTGTTTGGAGACCGAAAGATGCCACGAGATAAGCACTCAGTTCGGTTAACAGGAAGAGTGCACCACAGCAATCGCCTGTATAACCACGCAATCGTTTCCAAATAAAGAGACTAAGGAGACTCATCACGAGAAGTGGAATGAAGATGAGCAAGAGCCAGCCAACACGTTCTTGCATCCACCAAAGATACAAACCGATTGGGAGCAATCCTTGGAAAGCAAGACCGATGCTGGCAGCAACAGGAGACTTGCGATAGACGGTTTTATTCTTGGCAGTCTCTTCCGTTCGGGCATATGGCATCATCTGTATCACTTGGGCACTCAACATTTTCGCAAAGGGATCAACAGCCAAAATGGTCAATGTGGCATTGATGGGTGTCAATGAATGGAGGGCGAACCACAATGTCAGCATATAGACAATGAGTGCCAATACGCCATAGGTGCCAATGTGGGAATCCTTCATGATATTGAGGATACGTTGGCGGTCTTGACCACCTCCTCCAAACCCATCGAAGAAATCAGCCAAACCATCTTCATGCAATGCCCCAGTCAGTAGCAGACGACTGACGATAGCTAGCACGATGGCAATCTCATAACTGAACACCAGAGAAGAACCATAAAGCACTCCAGCCATCACCCCAGCGGTGAGCCAACCAGCCAAAGGCCAGAACTCCACGACACCCTGATAAGCCTCTTTGGGCGGTTGGTAGATTCGCCAGAAAGGCAGACGAGTGAAGAAGATGAATGATGCCCAAAGGCGGTCATACCAACGGCTACGGGTAGGCGAGCCTTGCTCGGGAATTTTAGAAGTATTTCGTGATGTTTCCATTGTCGAAGTTATTCATTTCGTTAATCATTCGAACTGCCGAATCCACGATGGGGAAAGCACACAATGCACCTGTACCTTCGCCCAAACGAAGTCCCAAAGAGAGCAAGGGCTTGGCGTGCATAGCATCCAGCATCCGTCGATGCCCACTCTCGTCGCCACTATGTCCGAATATCATATAGTTCTGTGCGTCAGGATAGAGTCGGCAAGCAGCAAGAGCACAAGCCGTCATGATAAAACCATCAATTAATACAATCAGGTGTTGCTCGGCAGCTCGTAACATTGCGCCAACAGCTGTAATCATCTCAAAACCGCCGAAATAGCGGAGAATGGAAAGTGGAGAGTTTAGAGTGGAGAGTTTAGAGTTTGCCACTGCCTGAGAAAGCACTTCCTTCTTGTGTCGTATTCCAGGAGTATCAAGACCAGCACCTGCACCAATACATTCGTCGAGAGGGATGTCACAAAAGAGACTCATCCAAATGCTTGACGGCGAGGTGTTGGCAATCCCCATCTCGCCAATACAGAGAACCTTGCAACCATCAGCAATGCAGTCATCCACTAACGAAGCACCAATCTCAATTGCTTGGTCGAACTCCTCTTCTGACATAGCAGGCTCGTAAAGAAAGTTTTTCGTGCCTCTCGCGATTTTACGGTCAATGATACCAGGCACTTGGGAGAGATCATAATCAACGCCCACATCAACAATACGCAGTTTAAAACCATGCTGACGGCAGAACATATTGACACCACCGCCCCCTTTCGTAAAGTTAATCATTTGTTGCCAAGTGACTTCACGAGGTGACACGCTAACCCCTTCACGTTCAATGCCGTGATCACCACCCAACAACAGATGGCAGGGACGAGCCAATGAAGGAGTAAGCGTCTGCTGAACCAGACACACCTGCATCGCCAATTCTTCCAACACACCCAACGAGCCTTTCGGTTTGTTCAGGTTGTCAATCTTGTCCTGAATTGCAGGACGCATACCATCGTTCGGTTTCTCTATCTTAAAATTTCTCATGTTAATCATTCGCCTTTAACCTTAACTGGGATGCCACTCACCATCAACACCACTTCATCTGCCTTGCTGGCAACATATTGGTTCATCCATCCTTGCAAATCTGTAAACTTCCGCTGCACGGCATTCTCGCTCACACCACCCATTCCAATCTCGTTGGTCACAAAAATCAAGGTGGCATCCTGAGCAATAAACTTGTCGAACTCAGCTTTCAATACCTCCAACGAGGGTTCCACCTCCTGCAATTCATAAAACACGTTGGTACACCAAAGCGTGATGCAATCAATGACAGCAACTCGTCCTGTGAGGTCATGCGTGCTCAGTTGTTTTTCCTCTTCGATATTCGTCCACTCCGAGCCGCGTCGTTCCTGATGCTTCTTCACCCGTTCACGAAACTCCTCATCCCAAACGTGAGCCGTAGCCACATAGACAGGGTTCTTGCTCAGCGACAAAGCCAGTTCCTCGGCATATCGGCTCTTACCAGAGCGGGCGCCGCCTGTTATCAATATCACTTTCTTCATAGGCAGTAAATGACAATTATAATGACAATGGCTAGAATCTCTGCAATACGGTTGATGCGCACTGCCTTCTGCATGTCGGCTGTGGTCAATTCACGAGCATTCTCACCAATATAGGGTTTATCAAACAATTCTCCGAAATAGTAATGAGGACCACCAAAACGGCAGTCAAGGGCACCAGCCAAAGCAGCCTCAGGGTAACCGCTGTTGGGAGAGGCATGCTTGCGACCATTTCTCCACACAAAGCCAACAAGTTGTGGTTTTCCTGCTGCCAGCACCATCAGCAGACCCGTCAGACGGGCTGGAATAAAATTTGCGATATCATCTATCCGAGCCGCCCAGCATCCGAAATCTTTGTAACGTTCTGTGCGATAGCCAATCATCGAGTCAAGTGTGTTCACCATTTTGTATGCCATCATGGCAGGAACACCACCTACAGCCAACCAAAACAAAGGTGCAATCACTCCGTCGCTCAGATTCTCGGCAAGCGTCTCAAGGGCTGCCGTACGAATCTCCTGTGCAGAAAGTTCTGAGGTGTCTCGTCCCACAATGCGTGCCACTTGTTTTCTTCCTTCCTCCAACGAACGATCTACAGCACGAAACACTTCCCTCACCTCTCGAATCAACGTTGTCCCTGCGAGACAAAAGAAGATCAGTATGGAGGTAAAAAGTTTGAAGTAAGAAGTAAGAGGATAACAAATGAACCAAGTGATCGCAAAGACAAAACCGATGAGAAAGATTGCCATCAAGGCACCTTTCAGCATCCGACGACAACCCTTATTGAGCCGTTTCTCACCAAAGGAAATCATCTTGCCGAATCCCACAACGGGATGTGGCAACCATGAGGAATCGCCCAACAGAAGGTCAAGCAACCAGCCGATGAGTAGAGGTAATATGTATATCAGCGCATCACTCATTTTGCTTCTTCATAAAAGTTTTGATTGCTTCCACCAACGCATCGTTTTCCGCGGATAATTGTGCGGCAATACGGAAGTGGTGAGGCGTGAGTCCTTCAAAATTGGAGGCATCACGGATAAGCATTCCGTGCTCCCTAATGAGATAGTCTTTCAGTTCGGCTGCTGAATGGTTCACAATTTGGCAAAGCATGAAATTCGTCTGACTGGGCTTCACGAAGATTCCCCAGATATCCCTCAGCATGTTTGCAAGGCGTTGCGCTTCAACAAGGTCTGGCTTGCACAGTAACTCATCATGTTGTAGTAGATATTTGCCTGCCTCTATGGCAAGCGAAGAAACACTCCACGGACGAATACACTTCCGAATTTGGTTCGTAAGGCTTTCATGAGCCGTGATATATCCCAATCGCAATCCCGGCACACCATAATTCTTAGTCATCGAGTGGATTTGTATCGAATAAGGGGTACGTGCTCCCCAACGAGGATTCATCACATGAGCATGGGTGTAGTTTTCGTACGACTGATCAATCACCATCATCTCGTATTCCACCATCATACGGTCGATATACAATTGGTCGTACACCTCTCCTGTTGGATTGTTGGGATTGCAAAGCCAAAGCATTTCTCCCGATTTATTTTTACCAGCATCGATTGAAACAACATCAGCCTTGCGAGGAAATAATTGGCAAGCATCACCATATTCGCTAAAGGTGGGTTGAGGTATCACCGCCTTCTGTCGGAATGCTTGTGCGATAAGGTAGATGGCTTCCGTCGCACCACTTGTCACAATCACCTGATTGGGTTTCAAGTCATGTCGTTCAGCAATCATCTTCTCCAATGACGAAGGTTCTGGCTCTGGATAGTGGTCAATAATATCAGAGGATGACGCCAAGAAGTCCATCAATTCCTGATGGGAGACATGCGGACAGATATTGGAAGAGAAATCACTCTTAATACCCTCGTATTTATATGCATCGTCACCGTGTCCGTCAATCATCGCCTTGAAGTATTTTGTAGAGTTGGGGGATATCCACGTAACGTCGCACGTGGTCAGCCAACAAATCATACTGCTGTTCCTTAAAATCAGCATAGTTTTGTACAGAAACCTCGTCTTTGGCTTGATCCTTGAGAAGGAAATCAATCACAGGAGCATTGTCAAGGAATCCGTGGATATAGGTGCCGATGCAGTGGTCGGTTAGCATCACCATTTCTTCCGTATCGCTGACACCTTGATGTATCTCGTAGCCGCTGCACTCCTTTCCATCGAATTGGAAGGTGACTTGTCGGGTGGTCTTCTCTGCTGTGATGGTCGTATGGATGGGTAACAAACCAAGACCTGGAAGATGGGCAATACTGCCCTCGATGCCATCTGGGTCGCTGACTGTCTGTCCCAACATCTGATAACCACCACAGATTCCCACCACCATCTTCCCGTCACGATGAGCACGGATGATTGCCTGCGCACAACCATTTCGTCGTAGTTCCAGAAGATCATCCAAGGTGGACTTCGTACCTGGCAAGATAATGATGTCGGCACGATTAATATCGCTGGTATTGTTGGTATAGAAGAGGTTGACACGAGGGTCACGCTCCAACGTATCGAAGTCCGTAAAGTTACTGATATGGCGAAGCAACACAACGGCAACATTTACTTTCCCTTCAGCCAACTCTCGTTGTTTCTTCGCAAGACTCACGGAATCCTCTTCCTCAATATAGATGTCTTTGTAATAGGGCACTACACCCAAGACGGGCACCCCACAAATCTCCTCCAGCATCCGCTTTCCCTCCTCAAAGAGCCGCATATCACCTCTAAACTTATTGATGATGACGCCCTTGATGAGTTTTCTATCTTCTGGTGTCTGCAACATGATACTGCCATAGACGGAAGCAAACACGCCTCCCCTATCAATATCACCCACCAAAATTACATCGGCTCCTGCATGACGAGCCATTGGCAAATTCACCAAATCCGTATGACGAAGATTGATTTCTGAGATACTGCCAGCACCCTCCATCACAATCGGATTGTATCGGGCAGCCAGACGGTCGAAAGCGGCACACACCTCCTTACGGAAATCAATCTCAGATTCACCTCTTCGCCAATAATCATACGCATCCTTATTGCCGATAGGCTTTCCGTTCAGCACCACTTGGGAAGTGTGGTCACTCTGAGGTTTCAGCAACAGCGGATTCATGTCTGTGTGACAAGGGATGCCTGCAGCTTCTGCCTGTACCGCTTGAGCACGCCCTATCTCCAAACCCTCTGGTGTGGCATAGCTGTTCAGGGCCATATTCTGCGCCTTGAAGGGAGCTGGGCGGTAGCCGTCTTGCCTGAAGATACGGCACAAGGCTGCCGCAATGACACTCTTGCCCACATCGCTACCCGTTCCTGTCAACATGACGGGATGGAGCACACTTCGTTCGTTTCGTTCCGCTTTCATGCCGCAAAGATACAAACTTTTTTAGGGAATAAGAAACGAAACGAGAAAAATCGGAGATGAAAAAAGCGTACCAACCGAGATTGATACGCTTTTCCATACTATATGATTACTAATCGTTACTTCACCTCCTCGAAAACGACTTTAACTGACTATCAATGCGTTAGCACCGGATGTTGCACACATGTCGCAAAAACGGAAATAACCATTGATAATCAACATGTTACAAAATCACTGCAAAGGTACAGATTTCTCCCCAAACAACCAAAAGAAAACACAGAAAAAAACACAAACTTGCCACATTTTCTTGATTCAGGCTGGGTGTAGAATGCAGAAATGAAAGAACAGGCATATAGCTATAAGCCTTGTTTATAGAGTTTTTTGAGCATATCAGCATTTGTTTCGATTAATTTTTGTAACTTTGCCGTCAAGAACTATCAAACAATAGTATTCACATAAAACAAATCAGACCATGACACAAGAAAAGACTATGGACATCAAAGCAGTAAAATTCCGCAAAGACGGATTCTATTCTCAGCCATTCGTATTTGGTGGCGAGGAAGGACAAGAGAAGTTTGACATGAACATCCGCTATCGTGGCAGTCTGCAGAACTATCTGATAGACACCGGCAACGAAGTCATCTTGGTGGATACCGGCCTGCCAGCAGGTTTCCCCGATGGTGCACCAGAGGAGACAGCACCTATTTATATCGGTAAGAGCATCTGCGAATATATGGATGCTTTGGCAGCATTGGGATACAAGCCAGAGCAGGTTACAAAGATATTGCTGACCCACAAGCATGGCGACCATTCTGGAGAACTGAAAAGTTTCCCCAATGCGAAGATTTATGTGAATGCAGAAGA
>JAGCDQ010000055.1 GCA_017651245.1 Bacteroidaceae bacterium
AGTGATTAACTCCTCACGTCCGATTTCTTGCAAGTACTTATCTAACGAAGCACTCTCACGGTTCGTGATTGACTTGGTAATTTTTAATTGTCTCATACTTTACGCGTAAAAAAGCGTGCAAATATAGCACATTTTCTTCGATAATTCAAATCTTTCACATAATTTATGATGGAATGTTGCCAAATTTATCGCAACAAGCGTGTGAAAGCTTCTGGGTAAGGTGTTTCAAATTTGAGCTCTTCGCCTGTAATGGGATGTCGGAAAGCCAGTCGGTATGCATGGAGACAAAAACGACCGACAGGGTTACTACGCTCTCCGTACGTTTCTATGCTACTTCCATATTTATGGTCACCCACAATGGGATGATGAAGGTCGTGCATGTGAACACGAATTTGATTCTTACGTCCAGTTTCGAGTTTGAATTCCACCAAGGAATAACCATTTTTACGTTGCAGCGTATGATAATGAGTGACAGCTTGCTTGCCACCATTGTCGTATGGTGTCGAATAGGAAATAAACATTCTGCTATCGCTAATCCAAGAGGTGACCGTACCATTGTCCTTTTCCATTTCACCCTGAACCACAGCAATATAGCGACGGTCTGTCACGATATCTTGCCAATTGTCCGTAAAAGTCTTCTGGATATCGCGACGCTTAGCAAAAAGCAAAAGGCCAGAAGTACCTCGATCAAGACGATGAACGGTATGTACGGAAAAGGCACGACTCTGCCGTTTTACATATTCGTCCAAAATGGATTTCACATTTTCGTGACGGTCACCAGCCATTGCATTAGTGAGGATCCCTTCTTTCTTTTCAACAACGAGCAAAAAGGCGTCCTCATACACTATACGCACCCAAGGACTGGTAAGAACATGCTTATGGCGGTTCTTTGCCACTTGAACTATCTGCCCAGGCTTGAGGGGGTAATTGAACTGTGTGATAATCTCTTTGTTAACATACACCATACGCTGACTGAGGTATTCTTTCGCTTTCGTACGAGAAATACCTGAAATCGTATTCATCAGAAACTGCATCAGTTCTGCTGACTCCTTGACTGTGTAGGTGGTGTAATGATTGGCTGCTTTATAATCGAAATATGTACTCATCTTCTTACTAATAAAACGACATTTTCCACGTGTTGTGTATGAGGGAACATGTCAACGGGTTGTACTTTCACTACTTTATAATCCACGTCAAGCAATTGAAGGTCACGCGCTTGAGTGGCGGGATTGCAACTAACATACACGATTCGGCGTGGGGCTGCAAAAAGAATGGTGTCAACAACATCTTGATGCATGCCAGCACGTGGCGGGTCTGTGATGATGACATCTGGACGACCATGTTCTGCAATGAAATCCTTATTGAGCACATCTTTCATATCACCTGCATAGAAGAGCGTGTTTTTGATTCCGTTGATATCGGAATTAACCTTGGCATCTTCAATCGCCTCAGGCACGTACTCAATTCCTATTACCTGTCGTGATTGACCCGCCACAAAATTGGCGATTGTACCAGTACCTGTATATAGGTCATAGACCAATTCTTCACCTGTCAACCCTGCAAAATCACGTGCCACTTTGTAGAGTTCGTATGCTTGGTCAGTATTTGTCTGATAGAAGGATTTTGGTCCCACTTTAAAGCGTAAGTTTTCCATCTCCTCATAGATGTAATCCTTCCCTTTCACAACATGAATCTCTTGATCAGAAAAAGTATCATTAGCTTTATGATTGTCAACATAAAGAAGTGATGTTATTTGAGGAAAGGTTTCACTCAGATGTTGCATCAAATCATCAGCCTTTTTCTGCTCTTCAGGAGAGTCTATTCTGAACTGTACGAGGAACATCAATTCGCCCGTATTGCTGGTTCGAATCATCAAGGAACGAAGCAGGCCATGATTCTGTCGAAGATCGTAAAATTCAAGCCCATGTTGAAGGGCATATTGACGAATGTCATTACGAATCTGATTGTTGATATCGTCCATCAAATGACACTCTGTAATATCGAGAATCTTGTCAAATGCTCCTGTGATGTGGAAGCCCACAGCATCCATAACATCATAACGGATATCTTGCTTCACCTCTTCCTCCGTCAACCAACGTTTGTTGGAGAAGCCAAACTCAAGCTTGTTGCGATAGCTATAGATTTTCTTGCTACCAAGAATCGGCATAAATTCAGGCAAATCAATCTTTCCAATTCGAGTGAGATTGTCATAAACCTGTTGTTGTTTGGCACGTAGTTGTTCTTCATATTGAAGACATTGCCACTTACACCCTCCACATACACCATAGTGGCGGCAGAGAGGCTCCGTTCGTAACGGAGATTTCTCATGAAACTCAATGGCAACAGCTTCCATGTAGGAGCGTTTCTTTTTCTTCACTTGCAGGTCAACCACATCCCCAGGAACCACAAATGGGACAAAGACCACTTTATCATCAACACGTGCCAATGCCTTTCCTTCAGATGCACATGCCGTGATGGTGACATTTTCAATCAACGGGAGCTGTTTCTTTTTATTTCGAGCCATAAAAATGTATCGTTTTCGTTAATTTGGCTACAAAGGTAGGAAAAAATAGGGATTAAGAATGTAGGTTTGAGAATTAATCTGTAACTTTGCAGAGCAAAAAGTCACTTTTTGTTTTATTTGCGAAAGAAATGGAAGTACAAAACATAGTGAAATGGGGATTCATTGGTTGCGGTGAAGTAACGGAGAAGAAAAGTGGTCCCGCATTTGGCAAGATTGTAGGAAGTGAAGTCGTGGCTGTTATGAGTCGCGACAAAGAGAAGGCAAAATCATACGCTGAACGTCATGGTATCAAGAAATATTATTCTGATGCCCAGTCATTGGTAAGTGACCCTGATGTGACGGCTGTATATATTGCTACCCCACCTTCTTCTCATGCCACTTTTGCTATTATGGCTATGAAAGCTGGCAAACCTGCATACATCGAAAAGCCTTTGGCTGCAGGATATGAGGATTGCTTGAGAGTGAACCGTATCAGCGACCTCACTGGCATCCCTTGTTTTGTAGCCTTTTACAGGCGATATCTACCCTATTTCGAAAAGGTGAAACAGATTGTGATGGGGGGAGAAATTGGGGAAGTGTTGACGGTACAGATCCGTTTTGCTGTTCCTCCCAGAGATTTAGATTATAAAAGTGGGAAAGAACTACCTTGGAGATTACAGCCAGAAGTGGCTGGAGGAGGTGGATACTTTTACGACCTTGCGTCACACCAAATAGACTTGTTGCAATATTGGTTCGGTCCCATTGTGGAGGCAGAGGGATTTTGCCAAAACATGGCTGGACTATACAAGGTAGAAGACACTTTCAATGCATGTTTCCGTTTCAGTAATGGACTTACAGGCAGTGCGTCATGGTGTTTTGTGGCACATGAATCTGCAAGAAGAGATCGTATTTCCATTGTCGGAACGAGAGGAAAGGTGGTGTTCTCCGTATTTGACTACGAGCCAATTGTGTTGGACACAGAACGGGGACAGGAACAAATCGTCATTCCTAATCCACCACATGTACAGATGGGGCTGATTGAGAAAGTAGTAAAGCATTTGAGAGGTGAAGAAAAGTGCGATTGTGACTCAGTGAGCGCAACACCCACCAATTGGGTGATGGATCGCATATTAGGAAGAATTTAAGGGGAAGAAAAAACGGGGTTATGTGTAGGGCTTTGAAAAGAATCTGGTGTGCAGCATTGCTGGCGATTGTGACATGTTCAGTTGCCTGTGCCCAAGAGGATTCCCTACAGCACATAGAAAACTTTCATGAGCAGACCCTTGATAGCGTGGTGGTGACCATAAAGAAGAAACAGTCCCTACCCCTTCGTGTAATGACAGGCATTGAGAACTTTTTTATGGGGTGCGACACCAACTACGTCACGCCACAGAAGTACAACCTGACCACTCAATTGGAATTGTCATTCTGGCACGATTACTATTTCCTACGGTCATCTCAAACAGGAAATACAATGGTCATTCAGTCCGATCCTTCTGTCATTCTCGGAGGATATGTCTATTATAGTATTTTCGGATATGGAGCCGTATGGAACTTAAACGACATTGGCATTAAGGCTGGTAAGACGAACGGAACGTCACTCAGGCAATCAATTGTGATTCATACGGCAAAAATATTCGCCGAATATTATACATTCAACTCCGGAAAAGGTGCGGAAATTCGAAGTGTGAGTGGGATTGAAACGAAAGGAAAAGACCGGACTTTCCACGGGTTGGACTCAAGATGCAATGGATTTAGTGCCGTGTATATGTTTAACAACCGTCATTTCTCATGGCCTGCCGCTTTTGGCGCCAATGCGGTACAAAGAAAAAGTTGTGGCAGCTGGAGTGTCGGCTTTCAATACAACCATCAAAGCATTTCTTTCGATAAGGATGAACTACCCGACTACATTAAAGCGGATATAGACTCAACGTTGCTCTTTAACCATGTGAACTACCAAGATTATAGTATAAGCGTGGGATACAATTATAACTGCGTATTGGGACGAAACATTCTTTTTGCCATATCATTCATTCCCAATATCGGTTACCGAAAGTCGAATATTACCGAGGGTCTAGATTTAAAACACCTGACGTTGAATAACCTTTCGACCGACCTAAACTTGCGAATGTCCCTATTTTGGAACAACACTCGGATGTTCAGCGGTTTGATTCTGGAGGCACACACATACGACTACCGAAAAGACAAGTTTGGTCTTACCAACACTTATGGGACACTCAAATACCTATTAGGAGTTAACTTCTGGAGGAAACCACGGTCTAAAGACTAAATAGCAAAAACAAACACTGTATACATCACCAACTAATCATTTCCAAAAACAAAACAAACATGATAAAAAAACTACACACTTTCCTTATAGTTATCTGTGCATCACTCTCAACCTATGCGCAACAGGGTTGGATTGACGTTACGGATTCATATATTATCAATCCAAGATTTGACAACAATGACGTCACCACAGGATGGAAAGGCACTTCTTTTGGCGCATACAATCCCGTGGAAAATGCGGAACATTATCAAAAAACTTATGATTCATACCAAGAACTTTCAGGTTTGGACGCTGGCAAATACCGTGTGAGCCTCAACGCATTCTACCGTTATGGTAATTCCGACAGTGATTACAGCACCTATATTACGAATGATTATGAAAGTTCTCAACACGCCCGTCTATATGCACGTTCAAACATTGGGTATTACGACTCACCCATTGTCCTCACTTCATCTGCAGCAATAGACAAATCTCTAGGGGGTAACACAAAACTGGTGGGATCACAGGGTCTGTACATTCCAGACAACATGGAGGCTGCCGACTATTGGTTCAAAGCTGGCTATTACAACAATTATGTAGATTGTGAAGTGGGCGATGAGGGTATATTGACCATTGGAATCAGAAAAGATGTTTATATCGGAAGTGATTGGACATGTCTCGACAACTGGAAATTAGAGTACTGGGGAACCATTGTCAATGTAGAATCCATCACCCTTTCTGAAACCAGTGTGGAGATGACCGAATCTGAGATTCATGACCTCACAGCCACAGTGGCTCCTTCTAATGCCACCTATCTAAATGTAAGTTGGTCATCAACAAGGGAGAGCGTGGCAACCGTGGACAGCAAAGGACAAATCACGGCTGTTGGCGTTGGTGTGTGCTACATTGTTGCCACAGCCAAGGATGGAAGTGGAAAGAATGCACGCTGCAAGATAACTGTGAAAAGAGAAACTCCGTCTGCGGAAAATATAATTATCAATGAAATCATGGCAGCCAATGTAGATGTGTATCTTGACCCTTCGTTCAATTATGGTAGTTGGGTCGAACTCTACAACCCCACTGACAAGAGTGTTTCTTTGGGGGGACTTTATGTTTCAGATGATCCCAACAATTTGAAGAAAAACCAATTACTTAACGATTACGGGATTCTTCCAGCTCATGGTTTCGCCTTACTCAACTTCGATCATCATGAAGTATGGACTACAAAATCTTATCGGCAGATTGATGACAAACTCAATTGTGAAGGAGGCGACATCATCATTTCTGACGGGACAACCATCATTGCGCAGGAACATTATGAGCAGGCTTATTCACGAATCTCTTATGCACGCACCATCGACGGAGCAGGAGAATGGGGATTATCAGGTACTCCTACACCGGGTGCATCCAACCAAGATGGTCACTTTGCAGAATACCAACTTGCCCCACCTGTAGTTGACAAAGATGGACAACTCTTCACCGGCAGCATGCAAGTGTGTGTCAACATTCCGGTGGGAGCCACATTGAGATATACGACAGATGGTACCGCACCAACAGAAAAGAATGGCGAGAGTTCTGAAACAGGAGTCTTCAATGTGAATAGCACTACTTGTTTCCGTTTTCGACTGTTCCAAAAGGGATTCTTACCATCGACAGTGGTAACACGTTCCTATATTATAAATGATAAAAAATATCCTTTTCCTGTCATCTCCCTTGTAA
Source organism: Bacteroidaceae bacterium (assembly GCA_017651245.1). GTDB lineage: Bacteria > Bacteroidota > Bacteroidia > Bacteroidales > Bacteroidaceae > Minthosoma. The sequence continues at coordinate 6,492 of JAGCDQ010000055.1, forward strand.
CAGATAACGATAATTTGTACTCAACAGCCCGTGGTGTTTTCCAAACGGGGCCAAACGGACGTCCCGGCAATGGACGAACAGATAACTGCAATTGGAACATGGACTGGGATAGACCAGTGGCGTTTGAATATATCACAACAGACAATAACTGTTTGATCTCTCAAGAGTGCGACCTTTCAATATGCGGAGGATGGACACGCGCATCTACCCCGAAGTCTTTCAAACTGAAGGCAAGCAAGATTTACAACTTCAACAACTTCTTTGCAGCACAACTCTTTGAAGAAAAGCCATACATCAAGAACAAGACGTTGCAAATTCGCAATGGAGGAAACGATGGTAGCTGCCGCATCAAGGATGCCTCCATTCAGCAAGTGGTGTCCCGCAGTGGCATATACGTCGATCATCAAGCTTGGCAACCCGTGCATGTGTTCATCAATGGTAGTCATTATGCCGTGCTTAACATGCGTGAACCGAACAACAAACACCATGCCTATGCCAACTATGGCATCGATACAGACGAGATGGATCAGTTCGAGGTGTCACCAGACTCAGGGTATGTTCAGATGGAAGGGACGAAGGATAGTTTTAACCGCTTGTTGGCGCTGAGTGAGAATGCAGCTGATGAAGAAACGTATGAGGAAATCCGCAAGTTACTGGATATTGATGAATATATCAATTACATGGCTGTGGAACTGCATATCGGCAACTGGGATTGGCCTCAGAACAACGTAAAGGCTTTCCGTGACCAGGCTGATGGCAAATTTCACTTTGTGTTATTTGATCTCGACGGTTCGTTCACTGTATCAGCAAGCGACATTTTCAGCACATTCTTTAACAAGGAGAACTACACGTTCGACACGTTGCATGGATACGATTACTCGAGGAAAGAAAGCATTGAGGGAAAACATAACAAGAAGCAGATTGAGGTGGTGACACTCTTCAAGAATCTGCTAAAGAATGACCTGTTCCGCAAGCAGTTTATCGACTCGTTCTGCATCATGGGAGGTTCCGTGTTTCAGCCATACAAGATAGAAAAGATTATTAATGATATGGCCTCATACTTGGGAACTGACAATTTCGTGAATCCTTGGAGTACAGCCAACGATGTGATGTCGAAATTGGGTTCACGCAACAATAGTGCAACGAATGCCTTGAAAAATAACTCACACATGAATCTGGGGAATGTAGAGCGTCAGAAGGTACAGATTTCCACCAGTGGGACTTCCAATGCTACTGTAATGCTGAATAACATTGAATTGCCATATGCAGAATTTGATGGTTATCTTTTCGCTCCTATCACACTCAAGGCACAAGTTCCTGCGGGTTACCGTTTTGCCGGATGGAAGAAACTTGGAGACACCAAAACCACAAGTCTGTTTTCCACTGGTGAAACCTGGAAGTATTACGATGAGGGTTCGTTAGACGAAAAGAGTTGGACGGCTTTCTCGTACGACGAAGCCAGTTGGAAACAGGGTATGGCTCGTATTGGTTATGACATGAACAACTGGCACAGTGGACTGAACACGAAAACAGCCGGATACTTGCCCACTTACTATTTCCGCAAATCATTCTATCTCAGTAATGAACCATCGACAAATGCTCAATTTATCCTTGACTATGTAGTCGACGATGGTATGATTGTGTATGTGAATGGCATAGAAGCAGGACGCTACAACATGCCTTCAGACCATGTGGCATACGATGGATTTGCGACCACTTATGCTCACAACAATCCGGACACAGGACAGATGACGCTGAATGGGGCGCTCTTCAAGAAAGGCAAAAATGTGATTGCTGTGGAAGTACACAACAACAGCACAACATCAAGCGACATTCTTTGGGATTCCTCCCTCTCGCTGATTGAGCAAGATAACACACAAGACTTCGTGTCAGAGGAAACTGAATACACCTTGCCTTCGTCTGGAAGTCAGAACCTCGTTGCTGTATTCGAAAAGATTTCTGAAGAAGAGATACTTGCAGAAGGCATTACACCCGTTCGTATCAACGAAGTCAGTGCTGCCAACTCTATCTACGTCAACGACTATTTCAAGAAAAATGACTGGATTGAGTTGTACAACACAACTGACGAAGACATCGACATCAAGGGAATGGAAATCATACATGTCACTGACAAATCGAAGCAGCCAAAGAGACATGAATTCCAAGTGCCATCGGACAACGTGATGCTCAACACCATCATCCCTGCACATGGCTACAAGGTGATCTGGTGCGACAAGCTCGACATTATCGGGGCTGACATCCACACAGACTTCAAGCTGGAGACCAAGGGAGGTGACGTCATCATTATCACGGAGAACTACAAGGACACGCTGACATACGAGCAGCATCTTGGCACACAAACCTACGGACGTTATCCAGATGGTTCCAACGATGTGTATGTGATGAATATTCCAACCATTGCCAAAACAAACAAGCTCAGCTCATACGATACATATTATGTGAAACCAATAGAACCAACACCTGAACCTGATGCCATTCAGTCTTACACCAAGGAGGGTGGCATCACCATCGCTTATGTGGACGGCGCAGTCAACATCAAGAGTGAAGATGCCGCTATCAAGACGGCTGACATTTACAACATGTCAGGTTTGAAAATGGAAACAAATAGTTTCACACATGGAAACAACAAGTTCATTTCCATCAGCGTAGCTGAATTGCCTAGGGGCATCTACCTGGTTCATGCAACCACTGAAGATGGCGATGAATGCCGCATCAAATTCATCATAAAGTAAGAAAATGAGGCATTTTATGAGGTAAAGTGCACTTCCATCAAAAATAATTGATTATTGGATGGCGAAGAATGAATTATTTGTTCTATATTTGCAAAACAAATAAAAAAACAGAAAATCACTCTTCGTCATTCATTATTGAATGAGTAATACAAATTATTAGACTACACGGACATGAAAGAAACAATCCTCGTAACTGGTGGAACTGGTTTCATTGGTTCACACACCACCGTCGAACTGCAACAGGCAGGTTATGAAGTGGTGATTATCGACAACTTATCAAATTCAAATGCCGCAGTTCTCGACGGCATCGAAAAGATCACGGGCATCCGTCCCGCCTTCGAGAAGGTGGATTTGAACGATTTCGCTGCAACAGAAACTGTTTTCAAGAAATATCCCATCAAGGGCTGCATTCATTTCGCCGCATCCAAAGCAGTGGGCGAATCGGTGGAGAAACCCCTACTCTACTATCGTAACAACCTCAACTCGCTCATGAACGTACTGGAGTTGATGACGAAATATGGCGGCAAAGGCATCATCTTTTCCTCTTCATGCACCGTATACGGACAGCCCACGAAGGAGAACCTTCCTGTGACGGAGCAGGCGCCCATCCAGAAAGCCTTGTCTCCTTACGGCAACACCAAGCAAATTAACGAGGAAATCATTCAGGACTATATTCACTCAGGTGCACCTATCAAGTCCGTCATCCTCCGCTATTTCAACCCCATCGGGGCTCATCCATCGGCACTCATTGGTGAGTTACCCAACGGTGTTCCGATGAACCTCATTCCATTCGTCACCCAAACCGCCATTGGTATCCGCAAGCAGTTGAAGGTATTCGGCAACGACTACAACACCCCAGACAAGACCTGTATCCGAGACTACATTTATGTGGTGGACCTTGCCAAAGCACACGTGAAAGCAATGCAGCGAGTGCTTGAACAAGACACTGACCCTGTAGAGGTATTCAACATCGGAACGGGGCATGGCTATTCAACCCTCGAAATCGTGGAGGGATTTGAGAAAGCAACAGGTGTAAAGCTCCCATGGGAATATGCTCCCCGTCGTGAAGGCGACATTGAAGCCATCTGGGGCAATGTCGACAAGGCAAACAAAGTGCTTGGTTGGAGTGCAGACACTCCACTTGACGACATCTTGCGCTCCGCATGGAAGTGGCAAGAGAAACTACGCGCCGACGGCGTACAATAAACGGCTAACGCATCGGAACATCAACACACACTCCCGATGCGTACCAGAGCAACGTTCTGGTCAAGTACCAGAATTGTTTGTCGTGTTTTATTTTGTGTTTGTGTTGTGGCTATTCTTTTTCGTGAGAAAAGGGGTAGCCCTTTTTTTTAAGTCCGCCAAACTAGCGGAAAAGCTCCATCTTGAAAGGAATGAATCCGTCAACTGGCAAATGAAAGCGGACAAAAGCTGTATACAACTTTTGTCCGCTCGTATAATACACCTTATTTATATATAAGATGTGTCGACAAGTTTATTTCACCACAATCTTCTGGGATGTGCCATTGTTGTACTTCACCACATAGATTCCTGTTTGATTGAGTGAACCGATAGGTAATTCGGTACCAGTGATGCTATAGACAGCCTTGATACCCGATTGGCTTGAACCTTCTTGAACATCGATGTCCTTGATGTCAGTCGGAACACCTTCAAGCATAATGCTGCGGAATTCTTCAATCTGCTCCTGAGTGATACCTACTTGCTTGGTCCAGTAAGTGTCAAACTTATCGCGGAGTGAGTCACCCTCCAATTTCTTGACATATTCTATCAACTTCTGATGGTCACCGTCGCCATATCCGCCCTTTGAACGCAAGCCTGCGAATGAGAGTGATGTCAACTCATACTCCAGGTTCATCTGTTCCTGTGAGAGACCAAGGAGACCTTCGAGCAATACAGATACAAGTCCTGTACGGTCAGCGCCCCATACACAGTGGTAATAAACAGCCTTACCTTCCTTGATGTGGTTGAGGATGAATGGGAACCACTGCTTGTAGCGAGCCTTAGAATCTGAGGCAGTCATGTGCTCAAGCTTACAGTCATAACCACCTGCCTTGTAGAAATAATCAGCAGATGGGAAGCCAAATTCACACCTACCTACTCCACCATTAGCGCTATCATAGTTGTTATCCTTACGTAGGTCAATCTCTGCACCGACACCAAGGTCGATGAGCGTCTCACGGTCTTCTGCTACTGATGGGTGGAGACCATTCATCTCGCCACCACGGAAGATGAGCCCGTAACGAACCGTTCTACCATCCTCTACAGTCCAACCACCAAGGTCGCGGATGTTGTTGATACTTGGAGCATAAATCATGCGGACTGGACCTTCAACCTGAACCTTACCCTGAGTCAGCACTTCTTCACCTGCCTTAACCTGGAAGTAATAGGTCTTTCCTGGAATGAGGTTTGGCATGTAAGCCATATCTGAGCCATCAAGCACCATACGGCTCTTGGCATCACTCAAGTCTTCCTTCAGGCCATACTTCACAACAGCGTCCTTCACCTTGTCGGCAGGAACTGGCACACCAATGTTGTGAGGAATATCGAGACGTGGAGGAGCAGGATCGAAGTAATTGCCAATTACAGATATCGCTTGGGGATCTGAATAATCGGTGTTCTCCAAGAACTGACGAGCACGGAAATTCTCAATATTGGCAACGAAATCAAGTTTCTCTGTATCCACATACTCAAACTCCGTGAAGTGAGAAGCATCGTATTCTTTCTCGTCAAGAGCAATAGCTGTCCAAGAGAATGTGCCAGGGATTCTGTAAACAAGTCCGCCATCCCACATGACAGGAATTGAGTCTGGCTGGGCACCTGTGATATAGGTCTTCTCATCAACAATAATCTCGTCAACATCCTTATCAGTCTTCACGTAGCAAGGAACGTTTGCGCTCACATGGTCAACAGGACAGAGCACTGCGGTCTGAGTCTTCTCATCGAGCGAGCCAATAGCATACACAGCCTTGAACTTCGAAGAAGGGATGTCACATGGAACTGCCAATGGAGTTAACACGTCTGCCTTGAACTCCTTTTTCAGCACAACAGGTGCATAGGTGTCATCGAATACTGCCGGTGGAAGACCAACGCCTTCAGCAATGGTCACAGGAGCTGGGGTTCCGTAATAGAGACGGAAATTATCGATAGCAACCCAGTTCTCAGCAGGAGCACCTGCAGCCAGGTAGATACCGATAGTCAAGTCCCCTTCCTCTGCAAGATTTGTTGTTATTTCATTCCAATAGTGACCATGATCAATTGCCTGCTTTGCAACGTATGCGCTCTTAATAGGTTTAGTACGGTCGCTGCCAATATAATGGCTATGAGGATAACCTCGGCCACTGACAACTGCAAAGACATCTGCCGACTTGTCGCTTTGACCCTTCAACATGTAGCATCCGTCTGCAAAAATGCTCTTCAATGGCTGGATATTGGACGCCTTATTCACATATACATATGCCTTAACGGCATCCTTACCACGCTCGTAGTTAGCCAAAGCCTTCTTCCATTCTCCATTACGATAGAAGCCCTGCACCTTGACGGTATAATCACCGGCTGGCATAGTACTGAGAACCTGATATATACGACCTGTGGTTGTCGTACCGAAACTCTCTACAATATTTTTATTAACATTGAAGTTTCCGCCAGATCTCTCCCAACCTTTAATGCCGTTATCGAATGAAGGGTTCGTAAGGAAGCTGGTGATGTTATATTGACCCGAAAGGGCAGGAACAGCATTCATCAACTCGAAAATTTTTGAGCGCAACTGTGCTTTTGCATCATCCTCTGACAAAGTTCCAGCAGCCACTTGCTCCTTCACAGTGGTCAGAGCAGAATAATATGAACTTGGGTCTGATGATTGATCAGCGATTTCGTTGTAAAGATCAAACTGAGCCTCATCAACCTCTGCTGATGCCTTGTAGTAGCGAGTCAGGGTGACATTGGCGAAAGTGAACCAATTAGCACCATACGTATCCTGGACAATGTCGCTTCTACTAATGGATGGCACAGCATATTTCAACGTCAGTTTGCCGTCAGTCACGTATACCCATACCGTAGTAGTGTACTTTGGATTGGTCGTGAAGTTCTCGAAGTGACTACGTGAGTATGGTTTTTCCGGATCGGTTTCACTTCCACGAATCTTCGTCCATTCCATAGCTTGCACTTTATTATCATTAGCAGCGAAATAAGCATTGCATATGGAGATTTTATCATTATTAGCAAGCCTGAGGAGATATCTCATACCAGAAGCACGGAAAGTGTTCTGGATGGTAGCCTTGTAGATACCATTAGGCACATTAATAGTTTGGGAGATTTCTATGGCAGAATTCTGATACAATGTCATAGGTTTTTCATTGTAAGCGATGTTATTGTTTCCTGCCAACACGCTCACAGTCCACGGATCTTGACTTATAGCCAATTCAGGATTAGTCACATGGTCAATGGCATCTTCCGATTTGAATTCCTTCAATGCCTCTGCAAACAGAGCTTTCTTGTCGCCTTCGCCCAAGGTGATTTCTGCAGCCTTGGCGATTGCTTCAATCTGAGCCACTTCTTGAGCTGCCACGATGTCGTCGCGCTCAGCCTGAGTCAGTAAACTCCAAAGTGAGTTGAAACCTGTTGCCTCCGCACTGCTGGCAAGTTTGCCACTGGCATCCACACCGAGCAGTTCACCTGCTGTGAATGTCACGCTGTAACCGCCATCAATCTCCTCGATGGTGGCAGCGGCAGCACTCTCCGAGTCGCCCTTGATCGATGTGCCACTCTGAGACACATAGCGACCATTGTCGAGGAACATCAGTGAATAGCCATTGGTTCCCTTCTTGACTTCGACAGGGATACCGAACTGGTCAACATTCGCGCTGTTGTGCGAACGGCTGAGGAACACCTTGGAGACAGTGTTGTACAGGTAGTACTTGCCTTCAGGTATCTCAGCAAACGCCTGCAAGCACACCATTACCATCAAAGAGGCAATGAACCATTTAAATTTCTCTTTCATGATTAAGTAGTAATAAGATTGATAAAATATTGATAATAATTAATAATGTATAAGTAATTCCCCAAAATAGTAAATTGGTCGGTAATGTCAGTTTTCAGTTAGCAAAGATACATAATAAATCTTTACCCGACTCCATTTCTTTGGATAAAGTTTTAAAATTCTCAAGAAAATGATAAAAAAACGTTGGAAAGACACTCTTTTTTACATTTTCTCACCCTTTTTTCGTTGATTACAATCTTTTCAACATGTATTTATATTGAAATAGGAAAAATCATAGGTTTTGTTCCAAAAAAAATGCCTAATTTTGACCCTCGAAAAGGGTAAAATAGGAAATTTCAGAATAAACCATTCACCTAATTCTTACGTCAAAAGAACAGTTTTTTATTAATTTAAACCAATGAAGAGAAGAATGAGTTTGGTTGCATTGGCTGTGTTGTCATGCTTCCAAGTAGTAAGAGCACAAAGTACCGCATCAAAACTAGTAGTGAATGAGATCATGGCGAGGAACATCGACATGATGCTCGACCCATCTTACAATTATGGTGGATGGATTGAATTATACAATCCCACCAGCTCAGCCATCAGTCTGAGCGGATTGTACATTAGCCACGACAAAAACAATCTGAAACAAGTAGCCATTCCAACAGGAAATGGTTCTGTGCCGGCAAACGGGTTCAAGACCTTATGGTTTGACCACTATGACACAGGCAATGAATACAGCGACAAAGCCAAGAATCAGATTGACTTCAAGATAGATTCGGAAGAAGACACTCTTTATATTTCCGACAGGAACGGGAACCTGCTCATTAAACAAATCTGTCCACCAGCAATTGCACGTTGTAGCTATGCCCGTATAACCGATGGAGGTGACGAATGGGGCTATACCTACACTACTACAGAGGGCAAATCGAATGTTGGTAGCATCTTTGCCAATGAACAATTATTCCTTCCCGAGGTTGATCAGACAGGAACTGTTTACACCACGGATTTCGACATCCACGTTTACATTCCAGAAGGCGCCACACTCCGCTATACAACTGATGGAACAGTCCCTGATCTTGACAATGGCTCAACCAGCGAGGACGGTGTCTTTCATATTGGAGACCAGAAGAACTACGTTTACCGTTTCCGTCTATACCAAGACGGTTATCTCCCTAGTGACGTGGCTACACATACATATATATATAACTCCAGTAACTACTATCTCCCCATCGTGTCGGTTGTCACCAATCCAGACAATCTCTATGACAACGAGATTGGCGTTCTCGTTGATGGAACAAACGGTACAACAGACTCTGGCGGCTATAGGTATGTTCATGGTTCAAATGGAACAAGCAATAAGAACCGTGGATGGGAACGTCCCGTCAACTTTGAGCTGATTGTGCCCAATAAGGATAAAGAATATTGTGTGGCACTCAACCAGGGAGTTGACTTAGAGGTGAGCGGTGGATGGAGCCGTCACTTTC